>JBAQHW010000151.1:0-12353 GCA_049288525.1 Xanthobacteraceae bacterium | reverse complement strand
CGCAAGCCCTAAGCGATCCGTGAAATCGCACCAGATTGCGGCACATAACACGGCAGCAAGCCCTTGGCTGCCGGCGTTAGCCAAATCGAGTGCCACCACACAGCATATTGCGGTGCAGCACTTGCGCTGGCCGCTGTTTTGGCTAAACTATATGCAGCTACCGCTATACGCCTATTTAGTGTGCACATGGACGCTGTCACTCAACCGTCAAAATTGGCCGGGAAATACGCGATCGGCGACATAACGCTATCGAATCCAGTGATTTTAGCACCGATGTCGGGAGTGACTGACGCACCATTCCGCAGCCAAGTTCATTCGCTTGGCGCCGGCTTAGTGATCTCGGAGATGACGGCCTGTGCAGCCCTGGCAGCCGGCAAGCGCAGTGCGGCAAGACGTATCACCGCGCAATGCAAAGGCCTCCATGTCGTCCAGATCGCCGGTTGCGAGGCGCAATGGATGGCCGAGGGCGCCCGTATCGCCGCGGACGCCGGCGCAGCGATCGTCGACATCAATATGGGCTGCCCGGCAAAACACGTCACCAATGGGGAATCCGGCTCGGCCTTAATGCGCGATCTCGATCACGCGCTGACTTTGATCGAAGCGGTCGTCGGTGCGGTCGAAGTTCCGGTGACGCTGAAAATGCGGCTGGGTTGGGACGACCGCAGCCGCAATGCGCCCGAACTGGCGCGCCGGGCCGAACAGGCCGGGGTGGCTTTGATTACCGTACACGGGCGTACGCGCTGCCAATTCTACAAAGGTCGCGCCGATTGGACGGCGGTGCGCACGGTCAAGCAAGCAGTCACGATCCCGGTCGTCGTCAACGGCGACATTGACAATTTTGCCGCTGCCGAGAGCGCGCTGGCGGCGTCCGGCGCGGACGCGGTGATGGTCGGCCGCGGCGCGCAGGGCAAACCGTGGTTTCCCGGCCACCTCGCACGCTACCTAACGACCGGCGAACGCGCCGGCGCACCATCGCTTCTCGTTCAGCACGCCCTCATCGGCGCACTGTACGAGCAACTCCTCACCCATTACGGCGTCGACGTCGGACTGCGTCACGCCCGCAAGCATCTGGGCTGGGCGCTGGCGACGGCCGCCTCGACCGTTGGCGCGCCGCCGCATGTGCTCAAGGCGCATCGCGGCCGCCTGTTGACCGGCACCGATCCCGCAATCGTCCGGCAGAGCCTTGGCGACGCGTTCGACGCGTTGGGCGGTTCTGCGGCAGCATGGAGAGACGCGGCATGAGCGCAGTAGAGCCGTTGTCGTCGTCGTCGGCCGCCGACGCGGTGCTCAATGCTCTGCCGCATCCGGTCATCGTTGTCGCCTCCGACGGGAAAGTCGTCGATGCCAATGTCGCCGCGGAATCGTTTTTTGAGGTTTCGGCGCCGCTGCTGCGGCGTCATCTGCTGCGCGATCTGGTGCCGTTCGGCAGTCCGTTGCTGACGCTGATCGAGCAGGTGCGCAAGCGCGGCGCCGCGGTCAACGAATACAAAGTGGATCTCGGCACGCCGCGCAATCCCGGCGACCGTCTGGTCGATCTGCATGTCGCGCCGCTGCCGGAGCAGGCCGATTACGTCGTGGTGATGCTGCAGGAGCGCAGCATTGCCGACAAGATGGACCGCCAGCTCACCCATCGCGGCGCCGCCCGCTCGGTCATCGCTCTTGCCGCCATGCTGGCGCACGAAATCAAGAATCCTTTGTCCGGAATCCGCGGCGCGGCGCAACTCCTGGAGCAATCGGTCAACGACGATGACCGCTCGCTGACCCGACTTATTTGCGATGAGGCCGACCGCATCGTGAAGTTGGTGGACCGCATGGAGGTGTTCACCGACGAACGGCCGGTCGAACGCGAAACGATCAACATCCATGTCGTTCTAGAACACGTGAAGCGGCTGGCCCAATCTGGCTTTGCCCGCCAAATTAAATTTATCGAAGACTACGATCCGTCGCTGCCGCCGGTGCTGGCAAACCGCGACCAGCTGATCCAGGTATTCCTGAACCTGATCAAGAACGCCGCCGAAGCGATCGGCGAAAATACTAGCGGCGGCGAAATCGCCTTGACCACGGCCTTTCGTCCCGGCGTGCGGTTATCGCTGCCCGGCGCCAACGCCCGCGTCGCACTGCCGCTTGAATTCTGCGTGCGCGACAACGGCCCCGGCGTGCCCGAAGAGCTGATGCCGCATTTGTTCGATCCGTTCGTGACCACAAAGACGACCGGATCGGGCCTCGGCTTGGCGCTGGTCGCAAAAATCGTCGGCGACCATGGCGGCATTATAGAATGCGAGTCGCAGCCACGCCGCACAACCTTCCGCATATTGATGCCGAAATACGCCGCCCCGCAAGGCGGTGAAGGCATCGAGCCGGACGGCGTCATCCAACCACAAGGGAACCATTGATGCCCGCGGGAAGCATTCTCGTCGCCGATGATGATGCGGCAATCCGGACGGTGCTCAATCAAGCGCTATCGCGCGCCGGTTATGAGGTCCGTTCGACCGGAAACGCGGCCACGCTGTGGCGATGGATCAGTCAGGGCGACGGCGACCTCGTTATTACCGACGTGTTGTTGCCGGACGAAAACGCCTTCGATCTGTTACCGCGGATCAAGAAAGCACGGCCGGATCTGCCGATCATCGTCATGAGCGCGCAGAACACGTTCATGACCGCGATTCGTGCCTCCGAGCGCGGCGCTTACGAATATCTGCCGAAACCATTCGACCTCAAGGAGCTGACGGCAATCATCGGCCGCGCGCTGTCCGAACCGAAGGAAAAACCCCGGCCGCCGGCCAAGGTCGAGGACTTCGAATCGATCCCTCTGGTTGGACGCTCGCCGGCGATGCAGGAAATCTATCGCGTGCTGGCGCGCCTGATGCAGACCGACCTGACGGTCATGATCGCGGGCGAGTCGGGAACCGGCAAGGAACTGGTGGCGCGCGCGCTGCATGACTACGGCAAGCGCCGCACTGGACCGTTTGTCGCGATCAACATGGCCGCGATACCGCGCGACCTGATCGAATCCGAATTGTTCGGCCACGAGAAGGGCGCTTTCACCGGCGCCAATACCCGCAGCTCCGGGCGCTTCGAGCAGGCCGAAGGCGGTACGCTGTTTCTCGATGAGATCGGCGACATGCCGATGGAGGCGCAAACCCGCTTGTTGCGGGTGCTGCAACAGGGCGAATACACCACGGTCGGCGGCCGTACGCCGATCAAAACCGACGTGCGCATCATCGCCGCGACCAATAAGGATTTGCGTCTGCTTATCCAGCAGGGCCTGTTCCGCGAAGACTTGTTTTTCCGGCTCAACGTGGTGCCGCTCCGCCTACCGCCGTTGCGCGAGCGCACCGAGGATATTCCCGATCTGATCCGTCACTTTTTCACGCTGGTCGAGCGGGAAGGGTTGCCGCCGAAACAGATCGATCAAGCCGCGGTCGAGCGGCTTAAGCGCTATCGCTGGCCGGGCAATGTGCGCGAGCTCGAGAACCTGGCGAGGCGGCTCGCCGCGCTCTATCCGCAGGAGATGATTACTGCAGCCGTTGTCGACGCCGAGCTGTCGCAACCGGTGCTGGCTGGCCCCGGCGAGAGCAAAAGCGCCGATGAAAATCTCTCGGGAGCGATTGAGCGCTACCTCACTCGGTACTTTTCCGGATTTGACGATAGTTTGCCGCCGCCCGGCCTTTACCATCGGATTTTACGGGAGGTGGAAGGCCCGCTGTTGTCTGCGGCCTTGACCGCGACCCGGGGGAATCAGATCCGGGCTGCGGACCTGCTCGGGGTCAACCGCAACACCCTGCGGAAGAAGATTCGCGACCTCGACATCCAGGTGTATCGCACCAGCGGTTGATGCGGCTGCCGCCGCCCCGTTATTGTCGCAATCGGGCAACATTGTTGCAAATTAGCATCACTTGGTGCCTGCTGAGTTGCGCACTTTGGGGGCGGGTGGCCGAATACCATCCGTCAAATTCTACTTTTAAATCAACGGTTGGAAACGCCGGCTAGGCTCTTGATGACCACGGTCGACCAGGTCGCACCGCTTAATCCCACGGCTGCTCCAATGCCGTTCCCCACGCCGGATGCGGGGTCGGCTGCGCCCATGCCTGTGGCCTCGCGGCTGATCGGCGCGGTGGCTGTCGGCATCGCGCTGTTGTCGGCGACGGCCACATTCCTGGTGCTGGCCGGCCTCACTCCAATTGAACCGGTCCACCAAGTCGTAGTGCGGCTACTTCTCGGCAATGCAGTAACCGGCTTGTTGCTGCTGACCGTCATCGGCCGCGAAGTGTGGGTGGTGGTTCAGGCCCGCCGCCGCGGGCGTGCCGGTTCGCGGCTTCACATTCAGATCGTCGGCTTGTTCGCGGTGATTGCCGCGGTGCCGACAGTGCTGGTCTCGGTCGTCGCCTCGACCACGCTCGACCGCGGGCTCGACCGCTTCTTCTCGACCCGCACCCGCGCGATGATCGAGCAGTCGCTGATCGTCGCCAATGCCTATGTTACCGAGCATGCCGGCTCGGTGCGCAGTGAGGATTTGGCGATGGCCTTCGACCTCGCGCGCGCCAAACCGCTGTTCGATTCCGACCGCGATCAATTCCGCAAATTCCTCGCCGCGCAGACCACGGGCCGCAATCTTTCCATAGCTTTAATGCTCACCGCCGGCGGCGCGATCGTCGAGCCGTCCGGCGACAAAGTCGATAAAAGGTTCCTGTTGCCAGCGCCGCAGCTTCTCGCCGAAACCAACGAGACCGAGCCGCAGGTCGCCTTCATCCCGCAGGGGGATAACGTAGCCTCCGTCGTCAAGCTGAACGGCTACGACGGCTTGTACCTCTACGTCTCTCGTCTGCTCGATCCCAGGGTCGTGCAGCAATTGCGCAATACCCAGGAAAGCGTCAGCGAATACGCCAATCTCGAAGAACGCCGTCTCGGCATTCAGATCGCGTTCGCGCTGATGTTCGCGGTCATCGCGCTGATCGTGCTGTTGTCCTCGGCGTGGATCGGGCTGGATTTTGCCAATCGTCTGGTGGCGCCCATCCGGCGTTTGATCGGCGCGGCCAATATCGTGTCGACCGGAAATCTGAATATTCAGGTGCCGGTACACCGCTCCGAAGGCGACCTCGCTCATCTCGGAGAGACCTTCAACAAGATGACGGCCGAGCTGCGCACGCAGCACGAAGACATCGTCCGCGCTCGCGATGTCATCGACAGCCGGCGGCGGTTCACCGAAGCGGTTCTCGCCGGCGCCAGCGCCGGCGTCATCGGCGTCAATGCCGAAGGCCGAATTTCCATTCTCAACCGCTCCGCCGAGCGCCTGATCGGTCATGCCGAGAGCGACGTGCTCGGCCGTCCATTGGCCGAGATCGTGCCCGAACTCGCCGAAATTCTTCAGGCCGCGCGAGGCGGCAATCAGCGCCTCGTTCAGCGCCAGATTACGCTGACGCATAACGGCCAGGAGCGCAATTACTCGGTGCGCGTGACCAGCGAGCAATCGAGCGAATCCGAGCACGGCTATGTCATCACCGTCGACGACATCACCGAGCTTGTCTTGGCGCAGCGCTCCTCGGCGTGGGCGGACATCGCCCGCCGTATCGCACACGAGATCAAGAATCCGCTCACCCCGATCCAGCTCTCGGCCGAGCGGCTGCGTCGTAAATACGGCAAGTTGATTACCGAGGATCCTGCCGTCTTCGAGCAATGCACCGAAACAATCGTGCGTCAGGTCGACGACATCAAACGCATGGTGGACGAATTCTCGCGCTTTGCCCGCATGCCCACGGCGGTCATTGCCGACGAAGACGTCAGCGATACTGTGCGCCAGGTTGTGTTCCTGCTACGGGTGGCGCACCCCGACATCGATTTTGCGGTCGAATTGCCGGCCAAACCGATGACGGCGTCTTTTGACCGCCGGCTGATTTCGCAAGGCCTGACTAACATCATAAAGAATGCGGCTGAAGCGATCGGCGCGGTTCCGGCAGCCGAACTCGGCCGCGGCCGCATCCTCGTCAGCGCACAACGCGGCGGCAAGGATGTCGTCATCGACGTTATCGACAATGGCATAGGCTTGCCGAAGGAAAATCGCGCCCGTTTGCTTGAGCCTTATGTCACGACCCGCGAGAAGGGGACCGGTCTCGGCCTGGCGATCGTCGGCCGCATCCTCGAAGAACATGGCGGCAAGCTCGAATTACGCGACGCTGCCGAAAAGATACCTGGCTCGCGCGGCGCCTGGATGCAATTGCGCTTCAGCGCCGAGCCTCCGACAACGTCCACTCACACGGCTGCGGTCCAGCAGCCAACGGTGTAGCCATGGCGTCCGATATCCTCATTGTCGACGATGAAGCCGATATTCGCGAGCTGGTCGCGGGTATCCTGCAGGATGAAGGCCATGGCACCCGTACCGCGCGCGACAGCGACGACGCGCTAGCGGCCGTCATCGCGCGGCGTCCCAATCTGGTGTTCCTCGACATCTGGCTGCAAGGCAGCCGGCTGGATGGCCTGCAATTGCTCGACAGTCTCAAACAGGACCATGCCGAACTGCCGATCGTGATGATTTCGGGACACGGCAACATCGAGACGGCGGTCTCCGCGATCAAGCGCGGCGCCTATGACTTCATCGAAAAGCCGTTCAAAGCCGACCGGCTTCTCTTGGTCGCGGACCGCGCGTTGGAGAATTCGCGGCTGCGGCGCGAGGTCCGGCAACTCAAGCAGTTCGCCCCGCTTGCGGCAACGCTGGTCGGCCGTTCGCCCTCAATCAATCAGTTGCGCCAGACCATCGAGAAGGTCGCGCCCACGAACAGCCGCGTCCTGATCGTCGGACCATCCGGCGCGGGCAAGGAGCTCACCGCCCGCACCATTCACGCCCATTCGCTGCGCAACAACGCTCCCTTCGTGGTGATCAATGCCGCCGCGATCACGCCGGAGCACATGGAAACCGAATTGTTCGGCGTCGAGGGCGGCAACGGCACGGCAAGCCGCAAAGTCGGCGCGCTCGAGGAGGCCCACGGCGGCACGCTGTTCATCGACGAGATCGCCGACATGCCGCGCGAGACGCAAAGCAAAATTTTGCGGGTTTTGGTCGACCAGACGTTCCAGCGGGTCGGCGGCAGCAACAAGGTTACGGTCGACGTCCGCATCATCTCCTCGACCAGCCGCAACATCGAGGCCGACATCGCGGCCGGAAAATTCCGCGAGGATCTCTATCACCGGCTGTCGGTGGTGCCGTTCCGGGTCCCCGGCCTCGCCGAGCGGCGGGAGGATATTCCGGAGCTGGTCGAATATTTCATGTCGCAGATTTCGCAAACCACCGGATTGCCCAAGCGCAACGTCGGCGCCGATGCGCTCGCCGTGCTGCAATCGCACGATTGGCCGGGCAATGTCAGGCAGTTGCGTAATAATGTGGAGCGGCTGATGATTCTCGCCGGCGGCGATCCCGCGGCCGTCATTACTGCGTCGATGCTGCCGCAAGACGTCGGTTCGATGATTCCGAACATGCCGAACGGCAACGGTGGCGAACACCTGATGAGCCTCGCGTTGCGCGAGGCGCGCGAAGTTTTTGAGCGCGAATATCTGTTGGCGCAGATCAACCGCTTCGGCAACAATATCTCGCGCACCGCCGAATTCGTCGGTATGGAGCGCTCGGCGCTGCACCGCAAGCTCAAGGCGCTGGGTATCGATTAGAAATCGAGTTTTCCCAAGCTGGCTTTCATGTAAACGAATATTTGCTATTCGTTTCAATCTGATTGTTGATATTCGATGTCGCGATGCGCTTACGTCAACGGCCGCTATCTTCCGTTTCGCGACGCCAAAATCCACGTCGAGGATCGCGGCTTTCAGTTTGCCGACGCCGTCTATGAAGTCTGCGAGGTGAGGGGAGGCCGGCTTATCGACGAGCGACGGCATATGGTGCGGCTGCAGCGCTCGCTCGGGGAGCTGCGTATGCGCCTGCCGATGTCGCTGCGCGCGCTTGGCATCGTGTTGCGCGAATTGGTGCGGCGAAATCGGATCGATTACGGCCTGGTTTATTTGCAAATCACCCGCGGCGTGGCGCGGCGCGACCCAGCCTTTCCCGCAGCGACCTTACCGCCGACTGTCGTTGCGACCGCCCGTCCGCTCAACAAAGCGCGTAACGAGAGCTTGGCGGAGAAGGGTATTGCCGTCATCAGCGTGCCGGACGACCGTTGGGGCCGAGTCGACATCAAGACCGTCGGGCTTTTGCCCAACGTGCTGGCGCGCCAGGCGGCAATCGACCGAAGCGTCCGCGATGCATGGTTCGTCGACAAAGACGGCAAAGTCACCGAGGCGGCTTCCGCCAACGCCTGGATCGTCACGCCCGGCGGAGCGTTGGTCACGCGTCACCCCGATCATGCCATCCTGCGCGGCATTACGCGCACGGTCACCATCGAGGTTATCAAGGCTCAAGGGGGGCTGACCGTCGAAGAGCGGGGTTTCACTTTGGAGGAGGCCTACGGCGCGCGCGAGGCCTTCGAGACCTCGGCCACCCAGATCGTCATGCCGGTCGTGTGCATCGACGGCCATGTCATCGGCAACGGTAAGCCGGGGCCGGTGGCGACGACGCTGCGGCGGGAGTTTCACCGTTTCGCCGAAATGGCGTAAACGGGGTGCGGAATGTTCCGATTGGGTTTCGCTGCCAACTTGGGCTTGCATCGGACCCCGCCGCGCCCTCTAATGACCAAAGCTTGGGCGGACTGCGGGGGTGGGGTGAATTGCCCCGTCGCACGTCCAAGGCGAAAAGCAGGCGCCGAAGAAGGCGTTAAGAAACGACCCGCGGGTAGGGGCCCGCGGTACAAAGAACGGAACAACGGCCATGGCAGCCGACCGCGCACAAAATCTACAAGACACCTTCCTCAATCACGTCCGCAAAAACAAAATTCCGCTCACCATTTTCCTGGTGAATGGCGTCAAGCTGCAGGGCGTGGTCACTTGGTTCGATAATTTCTGCGTGCTGTTGCGTCGCGACGGGCATTCGCAGCTCGTCTATAAGCACGCGATCTCGACCATCATGCCGGGGCATCCGGTCCAGCTCTTCGAAGGCGCCGAAGAACCGCCGGCCGGGGACTAGGGTTTATTGGAGCCGCGCCGCGACACGCGCTCCGACCGGCTGAGCTCAAAAGGCTCACCCGACGGTCGCTCGACGACCGGGCGGGCGCTCGTGCTTGAGCCCATGCTGCGGCGCGCCGCCGCCCGCGCCGATGCCACCGAACGCACCGCCGAGGCGAAACTCGATGAGGCGATCGGGCTGGCGCGCGCGATCGACCTCGACGTCGAGCAATCCGGTATTGTCATGCTGAGCGCATTGCGCCCGGCGACCTATCTCGGCAAGGGCAAGGTGGAGGAGATGGCGGGGCTGGTCAAAAGCTTCGACATCGGCGTCGTGGTGATGGATTGCGCCCTGTCGCCAGTGCAGCAGCGCAATCTGGAAAAGGCCTGGAGCGCGAAAGTCGTCGACCGCACCGGCTTGATCCTGGAGATTTTCGGCCGCCGCGCCCGCACGCGCGAGGGCGCACTGCAGGTCGAGCACGCGCATCTAACTTATCAGAAAAGCCGGCTGGTGCGGTCCTGGACCCATCTCGAACGCCAGCGCGGCGGTTTCGGCTTTCTCGGCGGCCCCGGCGAAAGCCAGCTCGAAACCGATCGGCGCCTAATCGAAGAGCGGCTGGCCAAGATTGAGAACGAACTCGTCAAGGTGAAGCGGACGCGCGCGCTGCATCGCGAGAGCCGGCGCCGTGTGCCGTATCCGATCGTGGCGCTGGTCGGCTACACTAATGCCGGCAAGTCGACGCTGTTCAACCACATGACGCAAGCGAGCGTGCTGTCCGCCGACATGCTGTTCGCAACCCTCGATCCGACGTTGCGCGCGGTGGCGCTGCCGCATGGCGCGCGCATCATTCTCTCCGACACCGTCGGCTTCATCTCCGAGCTGCCGACCATGCTGATCGCGGCCTTTCGCGCCACGCTCGAAGAAGTCATCGAGGCCGACGTGATCCTGCATGTCCGCGACGTGTCGCACGAGGACGCCGAGGCGCAATCGCGCGACGTCGAAGCTATCCTGCGCGAGCTCGGCGTCGATCCGCAGGGGACCGGCAAGCCGGGCCTGATCGAAGTCTGGAACAAGATCGACCGCCTTGATGCCGCCGAGCGTGAGCGCCTCGCCAATATTGCCGAAAGACGCGGCGAAACAGATCGTCCGGTCTTGGTTTCGGCCGTCACCGGCGAGGGTATCGACCGGCTCGCAGTGGCGATCGAAACGCGCCTCGCCGCCGGCCGCGTCGTCATCGAGCTCGAGCTCGATCCGGCCGATGGTGCAGGCGTGAGCTGGCTGCACCGCCACACCGAGGTCATTCGCAAGTCGGCCGATGCCGAGGGCCGTATCGCCATGACGGTGCGCGTCGCGCCGGACAAAGCGGAATCGGTTCGCGCGAAGTTCGCGCATTGAACCTCACTCGGCTTTCTTCGCCTCATTCCACAGCGCGTCCATCTCCGCGAGCGTCGACTCGGCCGGGGTCTTGCCCTCGGCCGCAAGCGCTCGCTCGATCGCGGCGAAGCGGCGTTGGAATTTCCGGTTGGTGCCGCGCAATACGGCCTCCGGATCGGCGTCGACATGCCGGGCGAGATTGACGACCGCGAACAGAAGATCGCCGACCTCGGCCGCCGTCGCCACGTCATCGCGTGCGGGGCGATCAAGCTCCGCCTCGATCTCATCAGCTTCCTCGCGGATTTTACGGAGCACCGCGCGCGGATCATTCCAATCGAACCCGACCAAGCTGGCCTTCGCCTGCAGCTTCAGCGCGCGGGTGAGGGCAGGGAGCGCCACCGGCACGCCGGCGAGCGCCCCGTCGTGCTCCTCGTCGTGCTCTCCTTCGCCTTCGGCAGCGGAGTTGCGCCGGCGCGCCTGTTTGTCTTTTTTCTCTTGCGCCTTGATACGCTCCCACAGGCCCTTGACGGCATCGGGAGAGTCTTTGCGCTCGTCGCCAAACACAGGCGGATGGCGGCGGATAAGCTTTTCGGTGATGCCTTGCACCACGTCGCCGAAATCGAATGCGCGCTGCTCCTGCGCCATGCGCGCATGAAAGACGACCTGCAACAACACATCGCCCAACTCTTCGCATAGATCATCCAGGTCGCCGCGCGCTATGGCGTCGGCGACCTCATAGGCTTCCTCGATCGTATAGGGCGCGATGGTCGAGAAATTTTGCGCCAAATCCCATGGGCAGCCGGTCTGCGGCGTGCGCAGCGCCGCCATGATGTCAATGAGCCGGCCGATATCGCGGGAAGGGGTCATGACGGATTTCCGATCTTTTGGCCGGACCCTATAGCATGTGCCGCAAAAGTGGAGACCGGGCTTGCGAAAAGGACATGCTAAAACAAAAAGCTAGCACCGAACGCCGCGCCAAACGTATCGCGGAAACGGGGGTCGTCGGACTCGGATGTGGCGAATAACCGACGGCTGGCTTGCCAAAGAACGGCCTCGCCACGACCTTGGCTCCATGGCCCAGCGCTATACATCGATGCCCGTCGCCGCCTATGTCCAATCGGCGCTTTTCATCCCTTTGGCCGCCGTGGCGCTGTTTGGCTCCGCCGGCACATTCGTGATCCCGGAATTCTGGGTCTATCTCGTCACTCTGATCGCGATCATCGTCGCCTCCTTGCTGTGGGTTGATCCCGACCTTGCCCGCGAACGCATGCGGCCCGCCGGCAAGAAGCCGCCCACGGCGCTTTGGCTCTTTACCGGCGTCTTGTTCGTGCATTGGATCGTCGCCGGGCTCGACCGCGGCCGATTCCATTGGAGCGATACGGTTCCGGTCTGGCTGCAGGCGGCCGGGCTGATCGCGGTCGCGGCAGCTTATATCTTCTGCCTGTGGGCGATGCGCGAGAACCGGTTTTTCTCGTCGGTCGTGCGCATCCAGACCGACCGCGGCCAGCACGTGATCTCGACCGGCCCGTACGCTGTGATTCGTCACCCGGGCTACCTTGCCGGCATCGTCGTGATGGTGGCGAGCGGCATCGGACTGGGCTCCTGGCTCGCGACCGCGCTTCTTGTGGTCACCACGCTGCCGTTTCTGCTGTATCGGGCGATCACCGAGGATCGCATTCTGCAAGCCGAGCTACCCGGCTATCGGGATTATGCGGCGCGTGTGCGCTGGCGGCTGTGCCCAGGCATCTGGTGAAAAACAATCTTGCAGGGAAAGGACTTAGCTCAAACTTTAAATGTCGTGCGCCAGCTTCATCGGCCTGCGATTCGCATAAGGTATATTATGGAACATGTTCAATATTTTCTGGATTTTACGGACTTTCTGAAACAGCAAACGTCATGCCGTCGAAGGCCGGCACCACATGCACCGGTAATTTCCCGCGCAGCA
>JBAQHW010000150.1:0-7366 GCA_049288525.1 Xanthobacteraceae bacterium | reverse complement strand
ATGCAGTCGAAATCGGCGGCGCGCGCCCGCGCTTCCGCGGCTCTAAGCGCGTCGGCGGGACGGGCGACGATCCGATAATCGGCGGCGGCAAAGGCGCCGCCGCCGGGCTTGGGCGATTCATTGGCCGGATTTTCGAGTGCCCGCATGACCGCTGTGGGCAGTTCGAGCCGATATTTGCGGACAACGGCCCGGGCGTCGGCCAGCGTGGTGGGGTCCGCAACCGTCGGTCCGGAGCCGATCACCGCCGGATCGTCGCCCGGAACGTCGGAGATGGCCAGCGTCACCACGCGGGCGGGGAAGGCGTGCTGGGCCAGGCGGCCGCCCTTAATGCGCGAGAGGTGTTTTCGCAGGCAGTTGATCTCTCCGATATTGGCGCCGCTGCGTAACAGCGCCCGGGTCGTGGCCTGCTTGTCGGCGAAGCTGACGCCAGCCGCCGGCGCGATCCAGTTCGCCGAGGCGCCGCCGGATAGGAGGACCAGCACCAGGTCGTCCTCGCCCGCCGTATCGGCCAAAGTCAGCGCGCGCTCGGTGCCCTTAAGCCCGGCTTCATCGGGCACCGGGTGTCCGGCTTCCACCATGGCGATGCGCCGAGTCGGCCGGCCATAGCCGTGCCGGGTGACGGCAACGCCCTCGATCCGGTCTGCCGGCATGCGCGCCAGGTAATACGATTCGGCCACCTCGGTGAGCGAGCCTGCGCCCTTGCCCGCGGCCAGCACGATCAGCCGGCCGCGCTGCGAGGGGTCCGGCAGGCTGGGCGGCAGGCAATGCGAGGGGTGCGCGGCGCCGACCGCCGCGTCGAACAGGGATTCGAGCAGATTGCGCGATTGCGTCGCCAACGCGTTACCTCCGCCGGGTGGCTCAGGCCGGGAACCATGGAAACTATCGAGCCGCAGCTTTATCTTTCGCATAGCTAAACCGCGGAGAGGATCATGGCTACCGACCCGAATACCCAGACGGAACTCGAGGCTGCTGTCTATCGGCGCCTGGTCGAGCACCTGCGCTCGCGCACCGACGTGCAGAATATCGATATGATGAATCTCGCCGGCTTCTGCCGCAATTGCCTGTCGAACTGGATGAAGGACGCCGCCGACGCTAAAGGCGTCCCCTTGACCAAAGAGCAAAGCCGCGAACTCGTCTATGGCATGCCGTTCGAAGAGTGGCGCACCAAGTACCAGAAGGAAGCCTCGCCCCAGCAAAAAGGGGCCTTCGAAAAAGCAAGCCAAAAGCATTGATCTGGCCGCGGCGCACGCATCGTCCTGTGCAGTGCTGTGGATGAGGCGCCTTGCGGCTTGCTGAAGTGCTGCGCTTTTGAAATCTCTTCGCAGCGAGAGGAGCACGGTCGCCTTCGGGATCGTGGTCTGAGCATTGCGAGGAGTACCCGATGGCCACAGCCGCCGCCGCGAAAGACGAACAGACCGCCCACCGCTTCGCCAAGGACCAGCTCAAAGCCTTTGTCGAGCGCGTCGAGCGCCTTGAAGAAGAGAAGAAGGCGCTCTCCGACGATATCCGCGACGTCTATGCGGAAGCGAAGGGCAACGGGTTCGACGTCAAGGCGTTGCGGGTCGTTGTTCGCCTGCGCAAGCAGGACGTCAACGAGCGCAAGGAGCAGGAAGCGATCCTCGAGACCTACCTGCACGCGCTGGGCATGCTGGGGTAAGCCTTGGTCATTCCGAGGCGCGCCGCTTACGGCGTTCCGGGATGACGATTACTGCAACGACGCCGTATGCGTCGCCGCGGCGTAATTCACGATCGGCACAAAGGCAATCGCCGGGCCGGAGAACCGGTCTTGCGACAGCCCCGGATTGGGATCGGCCGAGAATGTCATCGCCACCGCACGGCGCGGCTTGATCAGCAGCGACGCCAGCTGCCGAAAATCGCGATCGCCGAGCGCCGCGGTGGTGAGGAAACGCTTTACGCTCGGCGATAGCACGATGGCGCGCAGCCACGGATTGGCGACCCGCGCGCTGTCTCTGATCACAGTCATCGAAGACGAACTGGCGGTGATCACCGCGGAAGCGACTTGATCGGCGGCCCGCTTTACCGCGATGGTGGTCTTGGCCGGCACGTTGCGCGCTGCAAGCGCCGCTGCGCGCAGCGCCGCGATTCCCGCCGCCCGAGCGGTATTCGCCTGTTCGCTCGGCTCGGCATAGGCCAGCGGACGGATTGCAGCGGTCGAGTCCGGATCGCCAGCCGCGGACGTTTGTGTGCGGCGATAGTCGACTTCGGCCAGCGGATTGGCCACCGCCATGCCATCGGGCGGGCCCTCCCAATAGCCGCGTGCGGCGATGATCTGGCTCGGCGTCGGCGCGGTCGCGTTTGGGATCGGGCGGATGACGCGAGTGGCTTGCCGGCTGCCGGCTGTTGCGTCTCGGCTGGGGAGGACCTTGGCGATATGGACGAGCTTCAATTTGTCGATGGCCCGCTCGAGCTTGGCGGTGATGCCGCGGGCGATGGACTTCCTCGCCGGCTTCGGGTCGAGCCCGGCAAGCGCGAAGGACTTCGACTGGTAGCTCACCGGAATGAGCGTCGCGTCGGCGTTGGCATCCTCTTCGTCCTCGTTATCCCGCGCCAAGCCTAACAGCTTGGCAAAGGGGTTGGCCACGGGCCGTTGGTTGACCGCCAGCGCGTTGCTCGCCGGCTGCGGGTCCACATCGATGCCGGCGTTGCGCGCCGCTTCCAATGAGTTCGCCGACGGCGCCGCGCCGTGCTTTGTCACCTCGGCCAGCGCCAGCGCGTAGCCGGGTAGCGGCTTGCCGTCGCTCGGGATCTGCACCGTGCGCCCGTCCGGGAACACGCGTGCCAATTCGTCGTGCGTCATGCGCGGCCACATGCGGATGCCGCCAACATCCATGTGCACGAACGGCGAGCCGGACTCCGGATAGAAGCCGACGCCGCCGCGCGCCAGCCGCAAGCCGATTTCGCGCACCTTTTCCAGCGAAATGCCGGGAATATAGAAATCCATGGCGCGGCCGAGCATATGCTGGGAAAAGCGCGCCACGCCTTCGCTGCGCCGCCGCAGCATGGCGTTGGTCTGCGGCGAACGGTAACCGCACACGACCTGGATCGGCGCGGTGGAACCGGTTTCGCGCTGCACCTCCCAGACCAGATCGATCAACCGCGGATCCATGCTGGTTGCTTCGCTGCGCCGCCAGTCGCGCAGGAACCAGTCGAGCTTTTTCAGCGCGGCTTCGTCGTAGCGGCCGTCGCGCTTGTAGGTGATGGTGATGTCCTCGCCGGTATGCACGTGGTGCATGGTGATGGTGCGGGTGTCGCCCTCGGCGACGGCGTTCTGCAGCCCGCGCGAACCGATGAGGAAAAGCAGCAGAGCAAGACCGCACGCATAGCCGGCGCGTGCGGCAAACGATCGACCCGCAGTCAGGCGCGCTTTGACAACGTGCACTGGCAGTCTCGTTTTTGACGCGTTGAAGGCGTCACCGCCACGGGCCGTTCGGCCGCGCCAGGGAACGCTAACGCATTGTTAATTTGGGAAGGGTCAACGAGATCTTACCGCCACCCCACCCCCGACCGGGATAGGACTAACGTTGCAGTGTGGCAAAATGTGGCCAATGCGCGACAGCCGCGTGTTCGGCAGTCGCCGATCAGGGAAAAGTGGTTAAGACCTGCCGATAAGACCTGCCGATAAGACCTGCCGATAAGGGCTGCCGATAAGGGCTGCCGCCGACGGCTTTGGTCTAGCGCTCGACGGTTTCCCTGTTTTCCTTGGCCCGGCTCACCTTTCGGGCATGTGTGGCGGCATGGCGCTTAACCGCCGGCGGCGGGGGGGGCGGCGCGGCATTGAAACCGCCGAACAGCCGGGTGAAGAAATTGTCGGTGCTGCCGGAAGCGGGGCGGCCGTTCGGGTAATAGTTCGCGCCGCCGAAGAGGCCGCCGTGGCCGAACAGAGACGGCTGGTCCGGCATCGCCAACACTTCGCGGTGGCTGATGTCCTCTTTGTGCTCGATCGGGATGTCGGCGTCCTTGCGGTCACCCTTGAGGATGGCGATCAGCGCCTTGTCGCGGCCGTAAATATCGTCGCGGAATTCGAGCTTGCCGGCGCTGTCGACGAACGCCGTCTGATAGGTCAGGTTGACCGGCACGAAGGTCGGGAAAGGGATATTGATCTCGCTCGGACCGTACATCTTCTTGATGCGCTCCTCGGTGTAGCCGTCGTTGGGCCGCACCAGCGACAGCAGGACTACGGCGTAGTGCGCCGGGTCCAGGACCCGCATGCAGCCGTGGCTATAGGCGCGTTTGGCGTAGGCGAACAAATACTTGTCCGGCGTGTCGTGCTGATAGACCAGGAACTTGTTCGGGAAATTGAAGCGGATGCGGCCGAGCGCGTTGGCGTCGCCCGGCGGTTGCCAAATGTGGACGCTGCCGTCGGGATTACGCGCCATCTTCAACCCCATCCGGTCAAGCACCGTGGGATCCTGCGCCAGCGCCGGCAGATACTCGTGATTGATGATCGAGGGCGGCACGTTCCAGGTCGGATTGATCGTGATGAACTTCATTTCCGCCGTCATCAGCGGGGTCGGCGTGTCCGGCTTGCCGATCACGATCTTGGTCTTCCACACCTCTTTGCCGTCATGCATCACGCGCAGCGTATAATCCGGCAAATTGACGATGACGTAGGTGTCGGGAAACTGATGCGGCGCCCAGCGCCAGCGTTCCATGTTGGCGATGATGGTGTCCTCGACGTGATCCGGCCTGGGACCGTTGATCGCTTCGATGGTCGCTGAGGTCAGCATGCCGGACACGGGTAGCTGGTGCTCTTTCTGGAATTTCCTCACCGCCTCGGCGAGCGCCTTGTCGTAGGTGGTGCCGCCATCGCCAAGGACGTGCAGGCGCTCGCGCAGATCGGGGACGCGATTGTCCTGCATGCCGACCTTGAGCACCGGTCCGCCGGCGAGCCGAGGCTCGCCTTTGGCGGTCTTGCCGGCGCGGATTTCGGCGAGCTTTGCCTTGAGCGCCAGATAGCCCGGGGTCTTCGGCTCATAAGAATCGAGCGCCGTCGCGACATCCTTGGCGCCGGCGATCGTCGCCAGCACGTCGGCGGCCGGCGGCGCCGGACGGTCGTATTCGATGTCCGCCGACACGCGCGAGAAGGCAACCCGGCCGATGCTGGCGTGATGCGCGTAGGTGATGACCGAGGCTGTGAGTTCCATCTCGGCATCGGCGAAGTCGGCGGGCGTGGACAGGGCGTCGAACTTCGGCGCCGGGTAGTCGGAAGGGAACAGACCGTCGGCATCGACGTGGCTGAGATAGCTCATCGCCGCAGTCGCGCGCGCATTGGCTTTGCCGTCGGTGATCCACAGCGGCTTGTAATTGCGGGCGGAATAGAACGCGTCGATCTCTTCGCGGTCTTTCCTATTGGTGATCAGATGGTCGAACTTGCCGGTGTTCAGCCCGTGCAACGCGTCGGCAATGGCGGCATCGGGGCCGGGCGGCGGGGCAGGCGGTGCCGTGGCGGTCTCGGAAGCGGGCGCGGCCGCCGGGTTCGCCTGGCTTGCGGCGGGACTGGTACCGGGGCTTGCGACAGGGCTTGCCGGAGCGGCGGCGGTGTCCACTGCAGGAACCGCGGGCGTGGCGGCCGCGGTCGGGCTGGCGGCCGTTGCGGGCGTGGCATTGCTGTTTTTGCTGGCGGAATCCTCTGAATTCGACGATGCCGCCGGCGCCGGGGCCGCCGGTGTCGCTTGCGCCGGGGCGGGTGCCGCAATTGCCGGAGCAGCGCTGACGGGCGCTACGCTTACGGGCTTGTCGCCGACAGAGCTTGCCGGATCGGCTAAGGCGGCGGAGGTAGTCAAGAGCAGGGCAATAGCGGTCGAGGCCAATAACCGATCGGCACGAATCCCGGACATTACTTATTCTCCTTCGCGGCCGCGCGGGCCGGAAAACGCATACGCATTGGGATGGAGCGCCCCCAATTGTGGCATGAGCCGCGAAAACTTCGCCCGCGGCGGTGGCACCTTACGTGAGCCGTACAACTTTGTCCTGTGATGAGTGGGGACAGTTCACCCGAATTTCTAACGCTGTCGCTCTGCCGCAACGGCTTCGCCGGTTCCTTCGCCACGCTCATTATTTAGGCCGAGCGCTTCGAGCTTGCGGTACAGCGTCGAGCGTCCGATTTGCAGCCGCCGCGCCACTTCCGACATCTGTCCCCGATAATGGGTAATGGCATATTTGATAACATCGGCTTCGATCTCGTCGAGCGGCCGTATTTCGCCTGCAGCATCGAGCACCGGCAGCGCCTCGCCGGCCAGCGGCGTCAGCACGCCGCTCGGCGCCGCCGCCTGCGGCATCGCGAATGTGACGGTCTCGAATTCGTCTGCCGGCGCGACCGGGGGCGCCTCGCCTGATTGCGCGTCCGGCTCGACCGCGGCCGAAGAACTCCGCTCGAACGTGCCCAGATGGGCCGTCACTTGCGGAAATTCATCGACATCGACGGCGTCGCCCTCGGCCAGTACCACGGCGCGGAACACGGCGTTTTCCAGTTGCCGGATATTGCCGGGCCACTGATGGCCCACCAGCATGCGCAGCGCCTCCGGCGTCAGCAGGCGGATACGCTTGCCTTCCTCGGCGGCAAAGCGCGCCAGAAAATGCCGCGCCAGCGCCGGAATGTCGGCAGTGCGCTCGCGCAGTGGCGGCACCGCGATCGGGAACACGTGCAGCCGGTAGAACAAGTCTTCGCGAAAGCGCCCGGATTTGACGTCGGCGATCAGATCGCGATTGGTGGCCGAGATCAGCCGGACGTCGACCTTCACCGGCTTGCGCGCGCCGACCGGCTCGACCTCGCCTTCCTGGACGGCGCGCAGGAGCTTCACCTGCGCCGCCGCTGGCAATTCGCCGATCTCATCCAGAAACAGCGTGCCGCCGGAGGCCTCGACGAATTTACCGACATGGCGTTCGGTCGCGCCGGTGAACGAGCCTTTCTCGTGGCCGAACAGAATTGACTCGACCAGATTTTCTGGCATGGCGCCGCAATTCACCGCGATGAACGGTTTGGTCCGCCGCTCCGAGGAGCCATGAATGGCGCGCGCGATCAGTTCCTTGCCGACGCCGGATTCGCCCGAGATCAAAACAGGGATGGCCGAGGCCGCGGCTTTTTCGGCGATGCGGATGACCGCCTGCATGTTGGCGCTCTTGGTAATGATATCGGCAAAGCCGAGCGTGCCGGCCTGGCTTTTCTTCATCCGTGCCAATTCGCCTTCGAGCGCGCTGGCGTTCAGCGCGTTGCGCAAGCTTACCGCTAGGCGCTCGGCGCCGACCGGCTTGACCACGAAATCGACGGCGCCGGCGCGCATCGCCGACACTACATTGTCGATGCCGCCGTGGGCGGTCTGCACGATCACCGGCACGTTGATCGCAG
>JBAQHW010000149.1:0-21645 GCA_049288525.1 Xanthobacteraceae bacterium | reverse complement strand
GGCCGCCAACGACGCCTCGCCCGCGGCGGCGCCGGGACTGCCGCATAATCTCGCGGCGCAGCGGCGCAAGCTCGCGCATAAGATCGTCGCCCGGCATAAGAATTATGCCGCGCTCGGTGGGCTGGTGCCGGTGCCGGTCGCCAATATCGGTGCCGTCACCGCGATCAATCTGCGCATGGTGCAGCAGCTTTCCAAGCTTTATCAGGTGCCGTTCGAGCGCGACCGCACCCGCGCTTTGATCGTTGCGCTGGTTGGCGGCGCAGTGCCGACCGGCGTCGGTACCGCCACCACGACCACCCTGATGTGGATCATACCCGGCGGCCTCCTGTTCGGGCTCGGCGCCGCGGCGCTGACCGCAGGCGCGCTCACCCGCGGCATCGGCCACGTCTTCCTCGAGAGCTTTGAAGCTGAGGCACTGCCGGGCGGCGGCGAGCCGGCCGCGGCGAAATAACGATTTAATCCGTTTTCGCTTCGACTGCGCCCGTGGCTTTCGTGGGCACGCCGTCTTGCTGCATCGCGGCGCTGCGCTCTTGGGCTTGCTCGTCGGGCAGGCCGCACGCGGGAAATGGCGTTCCCGGCAGCAGCATCCGCCATAAGCCTTTGAGGTCTTCGCCGGGTCTGCAGGGTCGTCCTGTCATCGAAATAATATGGGCGAAGCGCACGATTTGCGCCAGCGCGCGCTGACGCCGAGGACAACGAGCGCCTCCCAGGCGGCAGCGAAAGCCCCCATATAACGGGACACGCCAAGGCGACCCTGAAACGTCAATCCTCTGGAGGACATCATGGATACGATCAAGCCGCTCTTTACCGCGACCGCCACCGCGACCGGCGGACGCAACGGACACACCGAAGCAAGCGACGGCTCGGTGCGGGCCGACCTGTCCGTCCCCAAGGCAATGGGCGGACCCGGCAAGCCCAACACCACGACGCCGGAACATCTGTTCGCCGCCGGCTACGCCGCCTGCTTCGGCGGCGCGCTCGATTTCGTCGGCAAGCAGCACAAGAAGGACGCGAGCAAAGCGAGCGTCACCGCCGAGGTCTCGATCGGCCCGCGCGACGGCGGCGGCTTCGGCGTGGCCGTGAAACTGCATGTCGTCGACCAGAGCCTGCCGCAAGCGGACTTGGCGGCGCTCGCCAAGGAAGCGCACGAAAAAATCTGCCCCTACTCGAACGCCACCCGCGGCAATGTCGACGTGCAGCTCGATGTGAAGGGGGCGTGAGGGGCGGCGGGGAAAGCTGAGCGGTGTCGGAGCCGGCGACGCGAATCAAACAAACATTATTTGGTGCGGACGGCCGGACTCGAACCGGCACAGGGATTTCTCCCCGAGGGATTTTAAGTCCCTTGCGTCTACCATTTCGCCACGTCCGCAACGCGGACGATTGTAACAGGTCCGCGGGATTCGGGCTTCACGCCGGCAATGCGGCTTCACGCAGAAGGCCGAACCGCCGCCTTCTTAGAGCATGAAGCGGAAAACTGGAAAAGGCGGCGGATGAGCCGTCCGCCCGCTTGCCGGCTATTTGCCGCCTTCGGATAAGCGCTGCTTCCCGGTCCGCGACAGCTCCGACTTCTTCTTTGGCGCCGCAGCCGGCGCCGCCGGGCGCACGGTGGCCCAGGGATCGTTGGGGACGGTCTTATCGGGAATTTTCTGGGTCGCCGACTGATAGGCTTTGTCGATCGCCTTGTCGTGCTCGATCTCCGCCGGAGTCTTGTTCTTGTCGTGCTCGAGCGAAAAACTCGGCATCGGCAACTGGGCGGCCGCGCTTACGGTCAGCATGAGGCTCACCGCAGCGGCGCCGAGCATTGCACGCAGCATGTGTCGGCTCTTATCCATCGCATCCACCGTTATCTTCGGCCTCGATGTTGGCCCGCGCCCCGCCCTTTCGCTGTGCCGGGCCATCGTGTCCGAAGGCTTGATCCTTAGGACCCTATCCTTGAAGACCTAGTCCTTGAAAATGTGGCCCCACAACTCGTCCCAGCGACTGCCGGAAATATCGGTCACCCGGCCGTCCTGCTCGAAGAATTTGTTGGGCACCTGAAACATGGCGAGCATAAGCCCGCCTTCGGGCGTCCAGGCGACGTGGCGGCTGCCGGCCTCGCGCCAGACGAATTCGCCGGGACCGACGGTAAAGCCCTTGGCGGGGCCTTCCTTGTCGACGAGCTTGCCCTCGAGCACGTAGGTCTGCTCGATCCTAACGTGCTCGTGGTCGGGCAGCGTCGCGCCGGGCGCGAAGCGCATCAGTGCGGTGACAAGCCCGCTCTCCTTGTCGAGCAGGAGCCCTTTGACTTCGCAGCCGGCAAAACGGGTCTTTTTCCATTCCATATCGGCCGGGCGGACAACGTGGGAATGGGTGTCCGGGGTGTCGTGCTTCGATTTCGGTGTGACGGCGTCCATGGGATTCTCCTGGCGTCCTGTTCGATTGCAACCAGCATAGCCGATTGTGGCCGCAACCTCTACAAGCCGGCCTCGCGGATCGGCGGCTGAAAGGCAAGCCCGGTGTCCCAAGGGAAATAGATCCAGGTGTCCTGCGACACCTCGGTGACGAAGGTGTCGACCAGCGGCCGTCCCAGCGGCTTGGCGTAGACGGTGGCGAAATGCGCCCGCGGCAGCAGCGCCCGCACCATTTTGGCCGTTTGCCCAGTGTCCACCAGGTCGTCGACGATCAGCACGCCTGAGCCCTCGCCGCCGCCGGCGGCGACCACGCCTGCGGCGACGCCCTTGAGCACCCGCAAATCCCCCTGGCGGGTATGATTATAGCTCGCGACGCAGACGGTCTCGATCAGCCGGATGCCGAGTTCGCGCGCCACGATCGCCGCCGCCACCAGTCCGCCGCGGGTGATGCAGACCATCGCTTCGAACGGGCCGGCATCGCTCAAGCGCCAGGCGAGCGCGCGGGAGTCGCGATGGAATTGGTCCCAGGAGACCGGGAAAGCTTTGGCCGGCTGCGGCTGGGGATTGGGTTCGGGCGGCGGCATTCGCCAAGACTATATCAGGGAATCTCGTAGACAACCGTCTCATCGGCCATGCCGCGCAGCGCCGCGCGCTGCTCCGCCGGCTGCAGGCTCAAATCCTCGATAATTTTCGCCGTGCGCGGATTGTCGATCACCGGCTTAGTCACGAAGATGGCGCGCGAGGACGCCAGGCCCTGCACGCGCGCCGCCACGTTCACCGTCTGGCCGAAGTAATCTTGGCTGTTGTTGAGCGTCACCGCGAGGCACGGGCCTTCGTGAATGCCAATCTTGAGCAGAAGGTCTTCGTTTTGGCGCTCGGCATTGATGCGGGCCATGGCCTCGCGCATGCGCAGCGCCGCGGCGAGCGCCCGGTCCGGCGTCGCAAACGTCGCCATCACTGCGTCGCCGATGGTTTTGACCACGGCGCCGGTCTCGCCAGACACGATATCGTAGAGCACGCGAAAATGCTGGCGCACCAGATCGTAGGCGACGAGGTCGCCGACACGCTCGTACAGCGCGGTCGAGCCTTTCAGATCGGTGAACAGAAAGGTCAGGCTGGTGATCTTGAGCCGCTGATCGGTATCGAGCGTGTCGGTCTGATAAATGTCGCGGAAAGTCTGGTTGGTCAGAAGCCGCTTGGCGGTCAGGAACGGCCGGCGGCAGCCAAGCAGATGATGCAGCGCCTCGCCGGCAATCCATAACGTCGGCAGCACCCGGCGCTCGGTGCGATTTTCCAGCGACAAGCGCAACGGGCCCGGCCGCATCTCGACGCTGCCTTCCGGCGCCTTGACCTTGTTGAACACCATCGACAGCGCCTGGCGGTCGCGCGTCGGCTCGCCCTTGACCGCGATGATTTGCCGGCCGTGCGTCACCGGATCGAACACGATGACGTAACCTTCCGGCAACTGCACCGACAGCACCGCCTTCTCGCCGGGCGGCAATTCGATCGAATCGATGGTGAATTCCTCGAGTTTTGCCGCCAAATCCTCCGGCAGATCGGCGCCGGAGCTCCAGAAAATCTGGCGGTAATATTCGACCTCGGGCAGCGAATTCGGATCGTGTCCGGCGATACGCCGCAGCCGCGGACTCACCGTGAAGGTGACTTCGACCATTTCGTCGAGTGTCGGCTTATAGTCGGTGGCGCACAGCGTGCAGGCATATTCTTCGCGATTGACGGTCTTGAGCGTGTTGCTGGCGTCAAGTACGCCACCGCAGCCGGGACAGATGACGTTCCACGACAACTCGAACAGGCCGAGCCGCGACGCGTGCAGCAAAGCAGCGATAGTGCACTCTTCGTCGAGACCGTGCCGGCCGGCGAAAGCCAGCGCGTTGATGCGGCAGAGTTCGCGGTCCGGCGCCTCTTTGACCGCGCGCTCGATGGCCGCGACGCAATCGGCGTCGGCCGATTGCCGCAATACACCGAAAAGAGCTTCAGATTCGCTCACCGCTGGAAAATCCCGCTCACCTAACCGCGCCCGGAGAACGTAGGTAGCGGCGCGCAGTCAAACAAGGCGAGGATTTCGCAGAGCATGATCTTTTCGGAAAACCGCTCCGGCGCCGTTCACAGCGAATTGATCCATGCCACCACTTGCCCGCGGGCGGCCAGTGGCGCGGTCAGATGGCCGGCGAAGACTTCGATATATTTGCTCTTCGGATTTTTCGCAGCGGCGGTGAACGCATAACCGGGACCGCGGCGGTCGATCGGATCGAGCTTGCCGACCACCCACAACAGCGGCACCGGATGGGGCGATGCCCCGATCGCGGCGGCGTTTTTTGGAATGACGGCCGGACCGTCGGGATCGAACCAACTCAGATAAACGACGGGGGTGGCATGCGCGATCAGCGGAATGCCCTGCGCCATGTCGGGAAACGTCGTCACCACATCGCCCTTGCCTTCGGCAACCAACGTCTTGGCGCGCGCCACCGCGCCGGCGACGAAGCTGCGCATCTCGCCGACTTCGGGCAAATGGCCGGGTGACAGCGCGACGATGCCGGCGAGGTCGGCAAGGTCGGGGCGCCGTGCGGCATAGCCGATGGCCGCATTGGCACCGAGCGAATGGCCGATGACGACGATGCGCCGCGCGCCTTTTTCTTTCAGCCCGGCAACGGCCGCGTCGATCTCCGCCATCGCCTCCCCGTAGGTGGCGGCATAACGGCGGTGGAAGGACCACGGCATTTCCGGCGTCGCGACCAGCGCGCCTTCGGCGCGCAGTGCACTCAGAATGCCGCCATTGAACGCCCCGGGCCAGGCGCCTTTGCCATGCAGATAGACGATGCCGAATTCCTGCAAATGTCCGCCCGGCGCCGCAGCGCCCACCGCCGGCCAATACGCCGCAACGACCGCGCACAGCACGAAAAATGCGCGCGCGAAAGCGAATGGGGTGCGGTGTCGCCTGGTCATGCCGGCATCAGTGGTCATGCAATGAGGACCGAATCACGGCCGCGATTGCGCCGCGAACCTCAAGCTTTGGCAAGCTCGGCCTTGACCCGCAGCAGCATCGCCTCGACCGCGGCTTTGACGGCGGCGAGTTTTTGCGCGTCGCGCGAGCGCACCACGACATTGGTGTTGGCCGTGCCGTCTTCATTCTGAAATGGATAGGAGCCGATAATCGCGTCGGGATTGGCCTTGGCGATGGCACCGAGCGCGGTGCCGATATCGCCTTCCCGGCAGTCGGCACGGACCGATTCCGAGAGCATGCGCACACCGGTCTTCAGCGACGGCGTTACGGATTCCAGCATCGCCTGCATCACGCTCGGGATTCCCGCCATGACGATCACATTGCCGATGCGAAACCCCGGTGCGCCCGAGACTTTATTCAGCACCAGTTCGCCGCCGACCGGGATGCGGGTCATGCGCATGCGCGCTTCGTTCATCGTGCCGCCGGTTGCGGCGGCGCGCGCCTGCATGATCTCGACCGCGCGCGGATGATATTCGAGCGCGACGCCGAACGCCTTGGCGACGCAGTCGGCAGTGATATCGTCGTGGGTGGGGCCGATACCGCCGGTGGTGAAGACGTAGGTGTAACGGGCGCGCAGCGCATTAAGCGCGGCAACGATCTCCGGCTCTTCGTCGGCGACGACGCGCACTTCCTTGAGATCGATGCCGATATTGGTGAGGTATTCGGCGATAAAGCCGATGTTCTTGTCCTTGGTGCGGCCGGACAAGATCTCGTCGCCGATCACCAGGACCGCGGCGGTGACGACCCCTGCCCCGGCTTTGCCCGCTCCATCGGCCACGCTGTCCGACATGCCCGCTCCCGTGCTCCGCTTCCTCTAGCCCGGCGGCGGTGGCGGCTCAAGCCACCGGCCAGCGGGGCTTTAAGGATCAGGGCCGCGGCTGCGGGGCGGCGGCGAGAATGTCGTTTCGCTTTTGCAAATATTCGTCGCGATCGATGTCGCCGCGGGCATAGCGCTTGGCGAGCATTCCGAGACCCGTCGGATCGCGGGTGGCCTCTTGCATCGCCGCCCAAGTGCGCGCGCGTTTCCGCCATTTGTGCTGCACGTACCAAGCGGTACAGGCCATCACGATGCCAACGATCAGGATCGGCTCAAGCATGAATATAAGCTCCCCGCCGCAACAACACCGGCTCTAGGTTCGGGTTCCACCGGCGGCGCGACGATGGTCAAACCGCCCAAAACATGGGCAATAATACCACGCCGGGCCGCAACCACGCCACCTGCTCGCACGTTCGAATTGGCGCGAAGCTTGCTACAAGTAACGGTGCCGCAACACGTTATGGTAGATGCCGGGCCGGGGGCAATATGTTCGATGAAATGCGAGGCAGCGGAGACGCCGTGCGGCCGGCCTATACGGCGCTGTCGCAATGGCTCACCGAGGTCAAACCGGACGTACTCGATTTCCGCCGCCGCGAGGCGGAGCTTTTATTCCGGCGCATCGGCATCACCTTTGCCGTCTATGGCGATCCGGAAGCCCAGGAACGGCTCATCCCCTTCGACGTCATCCCGCGCATCATTTCCGCCAGCGAATGGGAACTGCTCAAGCGCGGCCTCGAACAGCGCGTCAAAGCCATCAACGCCTACATCAAGGACGTCTACGGCCGCCGCGAAATCTTGAAAGCCGGAATCGTCCCCGAAGATCTGGTGTTTCAAAATCCGGTATTCCGCCCGGAGATGAACGGACAAAAAGTCCCGCATGACATCTATGTGCACGTCGCCGGCATCGACATCGTGCGGATCGACGCCGACACGTTCTATGTTCTGGAGGACAATGCGCGCACGCCGTCCGGCGTGTCCTACATGCTGGAAAATCGCGAGATCATGTTGCGGCTGTTTCCGGAGCTGTTCTCGCGCTACCATGTCGCTCCCGTCGAGAATTACCCCGACGAGCTTCTGCAAACCCTCAAATCGGTGGCGCCGTCCTCGGCCGCATCCGAACCGACGGTCGTGCTGCTGACGCCGGGGGTGCACAATTCCGCCTATTACGAGCACTCGTTCCTGGCCGACAAGCTCGGCATCGATCTGGTCGAAGGCCGCGATCTCGTCGTCAAGAACGACATCGTCTCGATGCGCACGACGGAAGGCTTGAAGCGCGTCGACGTCATCTATCGCCGCATCGACGACGATTTCCTCGATCCGCTGGTGTTCCGGCCGGACAGCGCGCTCGGCGTGCCCGGGCTGATGTCGGCCTATCAGGCGGGCAGCGTCACGCTCGCCAACGCGGTCGGTACCGGCATCGCCGACGACAAGGCGGTCTACAGCTATATGCCGGAGATCGTGAGGTTCTATCTCGCCGAGGAACCGATCTTGAAAAACGTGCCGACCTGGCGCTGCCGCGAACAGGAGCATCTCAGCTACGTACTCGACCACATCGAGGAACTGGTCGTGAAGGAAGTTCACGGCTCCGGCGGATATGGCATGCTGATCGGGCCGAAAGCGGATAAAGCGAGCGTCGCCACCTTCCGCGCCAAGCTCAAATCCAATCCAAAGAATTTTATCGGACAACCGACGCTGGCCTTGTCGACCTGCCCGACCTGCGTCGAGGAGGGCATCGCGCCGCGCCACGTCGACCTGCGCCCGTTCGTGCTCTCTGGCCGGTCCCGCATCCGCATCGTGCCCGGCGGGTTGACCCGGGTGGCGCTGAAGCAGGGCTCGCTTGTAGTCAATTCGAGCCAGGGCGGCGGCACCAAAGACACCTGGGTCCTGGATGCATGACCGATCGAGCACTTAAGGGCTGACCCACATCATGCTTTCGCGTACCGCCGACAACCTCTACTGGCTCGCCCGCTATGTCGAGCGGGCGGAGTATATCGCCCGCATTCTCGACACCACGCTGCGGCTCACCGCGCTGCCGCTCGCGTATGTCGGCACCACCAACGAATGGGAATCGGCGGTCGCCACCGCCGGCTGCGCCAACGCGTTTTTCGAAGCTTACGATGAGGCCAACGAAGAGACCGTCATCGAATTTCTTGCCTTTTCCACCGCGAACCCGTCGTCGATCCGCAACTGCTACGAAAGCGCGCGGTTGAACGCGCGCTCGGTGCGCACCGCGCTGACCATCGAAATGTGGGATGCCATCAACAGCGCCTGGCTCGAGCTCAAAAGATGGGGCAACGGCCCGAGCTCGCGCGAGGAATTTGCGCGCTTTTTGCGCTGGGTGCTGGAATCGTCGTTACGCTTCGACGGCTCGGCCTATCGGACCATGCTGCGCAATGATGCTTACTGGTTCTCCCGGCTCGGGGTCTATATCGAACGCGCCGACAACACCGCGCGCATTCTCGACGTGAAATATCATCTGTTGCTGCCGGCGGAGGAGAAGGTCGGCGGTCCGCTCGATTATTTTCAGTGGTCCGCAATCCTGCGCACGGTCTCGGCGCTCACCGCCTATCACTGGGTCTACCGTGAGAACGTCAAGCCATGGCTGGTCGCCGACCTGCTAATCCTCAAAGACGAGATGCCGCGCTCGCTGGCCAGCTGCTACGAGAATCTGGTGCAGAATCTCGATCGTATCGCCAATGCTTATGGTCGCCAGGGGCCCGCGCAACGCCACGCCCGCGCCGTGCGCGGCCGGCTGGAAAACGCCAAGATCGAAGGAATCTTCCAGAGCGGCCTGCACGAATTCATCGATGAATTCGTCGAGGACAATAATCGGCTGGGAACCGCGGTCGCGCAGCAATATCTCTTGTAGCGGAGGATAGACGACGGAGGACAGAAATAAAAAGCCGGTCTATGCTCGGCGCCGTAATCGTTCTCCGTCGTACGACCTCTGATACATGCGCATCCACATCGCCCATCGCAACGTCTACCGCTACGATCCTCCGGCGATGGGCGTGATCCAAGTGCTGCGGCTCACCCCGCGAAATTACGAAGGCCAGCATGTCGCGCACTGGCGCATCGACGTATCGGCCGATGTGCGGCTGGCGGCGCACGAGGATGCCTTCGGCAATATCACTCATACCTTCTCCGCCGACGGTCCTCTTACGGAGCTCACCATCGAGGTGGACGGCGAGGTCGAGACGCAGAACACCAACGGCATCGTCCGCGGTACGATCGAACGCTTCGGACCGAGCTTATTTCTGCGCGACACCGCCTTGACCCAGGCCGATCCGGCGATTCGCAGCTTTGCCCACAGCATCGCCGCAGCGAAGGACGGCGCCGTTCTGGCGCGGCTGCACGGCCTGCTCGACCGCCTCCACGACGAAATGGACCACGAAAGCGATGGTGCCCCGGGCGCCGCCGACGCCGCCGGGGCTTTTGCCCGCAAGGCCGGGCCATCGCGGGATTTGAGTCACATTTTCATCTCGGCGGCACACACGCTTGGCATCCCGGCCCGCTATGTCGGCGGCTATTATTGCAGCGGCGACGCCGTCGCCGCACAATCGGCGGCTCATGCCTGGGTCGAGGCCTCGGTGCCCGATCTCGGCTGGGTGGCCTTCGATCCGGCGAACGGTTTCTGCCCGACCGACCGTCACCTGCGTATCGCCGTCGGCCTGGATGCGCTCGGCGCGGCGCCGGTGCGCGGCATGCGACACGGTCCCGGGGCAGAGACGCTCGCGGTGGCGATCAAAGTCGGTCAATAGGCGCTCGTCCAGCCTACGCCGGCGGACAGGGATGTTGTATACCGCTCCGCGGGGAGCTTCGATTCGATGACCTATTGCTGTGGCATTCTGGTGCGCGAGGGGCTGGTGATGTTCGCCGATACGCGGACCAATGCCGGCGTCGACAACATCTCGACTTTCCGCAAGTTGCACGTGTTCAAGGACCCCAAGAAGCGCGTGATGGCGATCGCGTCAGCGGGCAATCTTTCGATCAGCCAATCGGTGGTCAGCATCCTGACCGAGGGTTACGAGAACCAGGAAACCGGCGAGCACGAGACGCTGATGAACGCGCCAACCATGTTCCAGGCGGCGCAGCGTGTCGGACATGTGATCCGCATGATCCATGCCACCGAAGGCAAGGAGCTCGAAGCCTCCGACGTTGGTTTCGACGTCTCGTTCTTGTTCGGCGGCCAGATCATGGGCGAGCGAATGCGGCTGTTCATGGTCTATTCGGCCGGTAACTTCATCGAATGCACCACCGACACGCCCTACCTGCAGATCGGCGAACACAAATACGGCAAGCCGGTGCTCGATCGCGCCATCAACTTCGAGATGGACATTTACGACGCGCTGAAGGTGGGCCTGGTTTCGATCGATTCGACCATGCGGTCCAATCTGTCCGTCGGCCTGCCGATCGACGTCCTGGTATTGCGGCGCGATATCTGCGACCCCGAACTCGTCTACCGCATCGAGCCCGGCGAGCCGTATTTCACAGACCTGCGCGAGCGATGGTCGTCGGCGCTGCGCGCGGCCCATATCGGCATTCCCCGGCCACCTTATCTCACCAAGCGGACCTGAGTGCGGGTTTAAGCGGGGCGCAGCTGTCGTTTACGTCTGATTAACGACGGGGGGCGGAACAGCGCGCGCCACAGCCTAGGCGAGCGGCGGTGCCCACATTGCAAGCCATTGGAAAGCTTTGCGCTCTAAGGTCCGCCCGAGCCAATAACGCAATAGGTGGAAAGTGTTGCCTTCGGCGCGCCTGCAAATCGCCGGGGAAAGGAAAGGGTCGCGGTGGGATCAGGCGCGCCTGGTTCTGCCGCTCGGCGCTATTGTCGTTATCGCGATCGTCTGCATCGTCGTCGCCGTGGTGGCTTCCGCCCGGCGCGCCGATGAGGTTGCCTTCACTACCGAACGCGAACTGATCAAGCAGTCGATCTTCGAGCACGGCCAGCACGCCTTGCATCTGGCCGAAGGCGTCACCGCCTCGCCGCAGGCAGTCACCGCGATACGCGACGGCTTCGATCCGCAATGGATCAATCAACAGGTCGGAAGCTGGCTGGCGAAATCTCATTTCGATCTGGTCGTGGTCGTCGGCGCCGACGACAATGTCGAATTCAGCCGTTTCCTCGACAGCGCCTTCAGCCCTTCGGCCGATTTGACGGCACAATTCAAGCCGACGATCGATCTGTTGCGCGGGCGGCGCGACGCCTTTCCCGGCCAGAGCCTGCCATTGATCGACGGTCAAAATCCGGCCAACCCGGGCTACAAGACCGTCCTCATCGAAAGCTTTCTCGACCGGCCGGCCTATATCGCTGCAATTGCCGTCGGCTCCGCCGCCGATTTGGCGCAGGGCAACGGCCATGCTCCCATCGTCCTTGCGGTGAAAAGCCTGAGCAACCGTCTGTTAGGCAAGATCGGCCGCCATTTGCAATTGACCAACTTGCATATGATCCAGGATCCGAGACAAGCCGGAAGCGACGGCATGCTCGATCTCGCCGATCCGCAGGGCACTGACGTCGTTCGCATGGCGTGGCGGCCCACTCAGCCCGGCGGCGCGATCGTTGCCAGCGTCGTGCCCTTTGTCGCGGTGGCCTTGGCGGGATTCGCGCTGTTTATCTGGCTTGGCTTCCGCTATATGCGGCGCGCCGCGGCCGACCTCGCCACCGGCGAACGCCAGCTTCGCCATCTGGCGCTGCATGATCCGGTGTGCGGTCTGCCCAACCGGATCTATTTCGGCGAACGGCTCGAACAGACTATCAACAACGTGCGCGGCGGCGGCCTGTCCGCTGCGGTTTTCTACATCGACTTGGATCACTTCAAGGACGTCAACGATACGCTCGGCCACCATATCGGCGACGAGTTGATCCTCAATGTCACGCAGCGGCTGAGTCGCATCATGCGCGGCGACGATCTGGTGGCCCGGCTTGGCGGCGACGAATTCGCCATTATCACTACCTGCGCCTCGGATTCCTATTCGCTGCAGGCGATCGCCGGGCGGATCATCGCCGCCGTCTGCGCCCCTTACGCCATCTCCGGGCATAACATCATTATCGGAGCCTCGATCGGAATCGCCGTGATCGATCGCCGCGTCGGCGACGCCGCCGATATTCTGCGCTACGCCGACATGGCGCTCTATCGCGCCAAAAACGAAGGCCGCAACCGCGCTTGCATCTACGACGCGGCGATGGACGCCGATCTGTCGAGCCGCAAATTGCTGGAAGGCGATCTCCTGCAGGCGATCAAGACCGACGGCTTGCGCGCGGCTTATCAGCCGATCGTCAACGCCTCCGGCGATACCGTGGTCGGCGTCGAGGCGCTGGCGCGCTGGCAGCACCCGACCCATGGCGAGATTCCACCGTCGCGCTTTATTCCGATCGCCGAGCATTCCGGACTGATCATCGAGCTCGGCGAGTGGATGCTGCGGCGGGCCTGCCTCGACGGCAGGGATTGGCCGAACCTGGCCGTCTCGGTGAACGTTTCGCCGCTCCAGTTCCGCCGGTCGGACTTCGTCGAGGTGGTCGAGCGCGTTCTCACCGAGACCGATTTCGACGCGAGCCGTCTGGAGATTGAACTCACCGAGAGCACGCTCCTTGGCAATCTCGAGACCGCAGAGCTGTCGATGCTCCGTCTGAAAGCCATCGGCGTGCGCTTTGCGCTCGACGACTTCGGCACCGGCTATTCGAGCCTGCTCTATCTGCGGCGTTTCCCCTTCGACAAGCTCAAGATCGATAGCAGCTTCGTGCGCGCGATCGAGAAGGCGCCGGACGCCGCCGCCATCGTGCACGCGGTGGTGTCGCTCGGCCGCGGGCTCGGCATGAAGGTGACCGCGGAAGGCGTGGAGACCGCCGAGCAGCACCTGTTCCTGCGCGCCGCCGGCGTGCATTCGATGCAGGGTTACCGCTTCGGCAAGCCGGGCCCTCCCGAGGAAATCAGCGACCGGCTGGCCTCGCCGGAGGCCTATCGGGTCGGTAGTCCCGATCAGGAAGTCGCGCTGGCGAGCTGACGGCTGAGCCCTTTCCCATCCTTGCGATCCGTGGTTATGGATTCCGCACAGCCGCTGACGCGGCTTCCGGAATGACACAGAGGGAGACGCACATGGCGGCGCGCAAGGTTGCAGTGGTGACAGGAGCCGGAACCGGCGTCGGCCGGGCGGCGGCGCTGGCCCTGATGAAGGAAGGCTATGCGGTGGTGCTGGCCGGCCGGCGCAAAGACATGCTGGAAGCGGTCGCCAAGGAAGGCGCGCAGAGCCCCGGCGAAGCGTTGTGCGTCCAAACCGACGTTGCCGATCCGGCCTCGATCAAGGCGTTATTCGCCAAGGTCAAGGAAAGCTACGGCCGGCTCGATCTTTTGTTCAACAATGCCGGTATCGGCGCGCCGGCGATGCCGATCGAGGAAATCCCATTTGACCGGTGGCAGGCCGTTGTCGCGACCAACTTCACCGGCGTGTTCCTGTGCACGCAGGAAGCCATCAAGATCATGAAGGCGCAAAATCCGCGCGGCGGCCGTATCGTCAATAACGGCTCGATCTCGGCGCATACGCCGCGGCCGGGGGCCGCCCCCTATACCGCCACCAAGCACGCGGTCACGGGCTTGACCAAGCAAACCGCGCTGGATTGCCGCGGTTACGACATCTGCTGCGGCCAGATCGACATCGGCAATGCCGCCACCCCGCTCACCGACCGCATGGTCCAGGGCGACGGCGTGCTACAGCCCGACGGCACCAAGAAGATCGAATCACGCATGGCCGCCGACGATGTCGGTCGCGCCGTGGTCTACATGGCGGGCCTGCCGCTCGACACCAATGTCCTGTTCATGACGGTGATGGCCAACCTAATGCCGTTCGTCGGGCGCGGATAACACGTCCTTCGAGGGCCGCTTCGCGGCCGCCTCAGGAAGACGGGTAACAAATGCTCGCCCCCTGGCACGAGTTTTACGCCCTCCTCGGCACCGCAGCGGCCGCGCTGGTGGCACTGTTGTTCGTCGCGGTGTCGATCGCGACCGATGTGCTGACCGGCGAGCCGGAAAGCCGGACCAACACCGCGACCTATATGAGCCCGGTCGTATTCCATTACGCCAATCTCCTGTTCCTCAGCCTGATCGTGCTTATTCCGACACAGACCTGGCAATCCTTCGGCATCGTCATCGCCGTGGCCTCGATCGCCAGCTTCGGCTATTCGCTCCTCGTCATGGTACGCGTGCACCGTAATTCGATCTCCGATCTTTCCGACCGTCTGGGCTACGGCGCCGTGCCGATGCTGTGTTACGCTGCGGGCTTGGTATCGTCCTGGCTCATTCTCAAGCAGCATCCTGCGGGTCTTAATCTTCTTGCCGCGGCGGCGCTGTCGCTCCTCGTCGCCAATATCCGCAACGCCTGGGACCTGATGATTTCGCTGGCGCGGCGGGTGAAGCCGCGCTGAAAGCTCGGCGGGCCTCGCGTGCAGCAGCCAGCGTTACCGGATCATGCTCGCATCAGGACGCCGCGCTGACTTTGATCTTCGTGCCTGCCTTGACGGCCTTGAGCGTCTTCACGTCGCCCTTCGCTGTCGCCCAGATATTGCAGGGGCTGGCGAGCCGGGTCTCTTCGCCGTGCGAAATCGGAGTACGGCCGAAACCGATAGCGATGGCGTGGCCGTCCGGCCAATAGGCGATCTCGCCCGGCGTCACGACCGCGCGCGCTTCCTTCTCGCGTGGGACCGTGACCGGAATCTCGAAATAGACCTCCTCGCCCCAGGTCAACGCCGACGCGGCGAATGGCAGCGCCTGCTCGATCGCCTTTGCCGTCGGCGTATCGAGGGTTTCAACGTCGAGCGTCAACGAGCCGAAGTCGAAGCGAATGCGCATGAGTGCCTCCAGGTTTATTCGGTGGGATTATCGCTGACTGCCGGCGACGAAAAAAGGTCGCCTGCGGGAGCGCCGCAGGCGACACAGTTTCTGAGAGATACTTTCCTGCATGCGGCCGTCAGTTCTTCTGCGGCGCCGGGAGCGCGGCTTGCGACGGCGCAGCTTGCGGATTGGCCGCCAGATAGTCCTCATAGGTCCGGCCGGCATAGTTCGGCACCGTCGGCACCGCTGACATCGGCACTGCGGTCGCCGCTACGGGCGTAGTCGGGACTTGCGACGCATCAGCGCTGCTGTCGACCGAAGCGCTCGCCGATTCCTTGGTGCAAACGTCGGCGAACACGACCAGCCCGCTCGGCGTGTAGGTCTTGGTGAGGCAAGTGCACGGACCGGGCGCGGTCACCACGGCCGGAGCCGGCGCTTCATCGACCACGTCGTCGACGTCGATCCAGCGGCCGAAGCGGAACACCAAGTGGCCGTGGTCATGATGGTGGAACGCCCAGTGGCCGGGGAAGCCGGGATGTGGATGCGGATGCGGGAACGGTCCCGGCATTATAGGATGGCGGGGGAGAATCGGGGTCAATGTGCGACCGCCGTGGCCGGTGAAGCGGGCCATCGCCATATGGCCCCCGCCGCCAAAGGAGCGGCCGCCGCCGAAGCCACCGCCACCGAAGCCGCGGGCGTCGGCCTGAGAAGAAAGCGTCGCCACTGCGAGCGTCGCTGCGGCGAGACTGAGGATGATTTTGCGTGACATGGTCGTTCTCCGAGTTCGGGTTGGGGGGTTATTGAATTCCAATACCCGTGGGACAAAGGGGTCGGAGAAAGGTTCAAAGACTTTTCGGCACTGAAATCGCCTCGATTTTCCGGCCATTTGGGGCATGGACCGAAATTAGGCAAAAAACCCCAAACATTCGGTCGTCGCCGGGCAGCTTGCTTGAGGGCGCCCAAACGGCGAAACTTGTGACAAGCATTCGATACCGAGAAGCCGCGCAAAATTTTCTTCGATTTGGCTTGAACCTGCGCGCCTGCCGGCTGCCTCACTTGAGAGCCCGACAGAGGGCGACCGATGCAGACCACTTCGGACGAGGTTCTGATCGTAAAGATCGCCAACGGCGATCGGCTCGCGATGGAAGCGCTGTTCGCCCGTTACCGGATCCCGGTCTATCGATTCTTGCAGCGCATGGTGCGCAACGAAGCGACTGCCGAGGATTTGAATAGCGATGTGTTCCTCGACGTCTGGCGGCAAGCTGGAACGTTCGAGGGGCGGTCGGCGGTCTCCACGTGGATTTTCGCTATCGCGCGTTTCAAGGCGCTCAATGTGTTGCAGCGCCGGCCGACGGAGGAACTGGATGAGGAAAAGGCTGACACGATCGCGGATCAGTCCGACGATCCGGAAATCGCGTTGGCCAAGAAAGACAAGGCCGCGGTGCTGCGGCGGTGCCTGCTCAAACTGTCGGCGGAGCACTGCGAGATCGTCAACCTTGTCTACTATCAGCACAAGTCCGTGGAGGAAGTTGCCGGAATTGTCGGCATCCCGGAGGCGACCGTGAAAACGCGCATGTTCTACGCGCGCAAGAAATTGTCGGAGCTCCTCATGGAGCAAGGCATCGAACGAGGCTGGCCATGACGACGGCGAACGAGACAACGCGCGAACCGAGCGAGATCGAATTGCTGCTGCCCTGGTACGCAGCCGGCACGCTCGACGCCGACCAAATACGGCAAGTCGAAGCTGCGCTTGCCAGCGACCCAGAGCTGGCGAGCCGTTACGAATGGGTCCGCGCGGAATTCGCGCAGGAAACCGCGATCGGCGACGCTGCAGGCGAGCCGTCGTCCGGCGATGTGCGCACGCTATTCGCCAAGATCGACGCGCTGCCGGCGCGCCGGCCGGGCGCCACATTCGCCGCCCGCCTGGCCGAATTCTTTGCCGGCGTGTCGCCGCGTGTGCTAGGCTTTGCGGCGGCGGCGGCGGTGCTCGTCATCATCCTGCAGGCCGGTGTACTAGCCGGCTTCGTGTTCCAGCAGAACAACCAGGTCGGCTACCAGACCGCCTCGGCACCAGTGCCCGTCCCCGGCGAAGGCAGCTACGTCCTCGTTCGCTTCCAGCCGCAGGCGACCGCCGCCGATATCACAAACTTCCTGGAAACGAACAAGCTCAGCATCGTCAGCGGGCCGGCCGGCGGCCAGCTCTATCGGGTGCGCGTTAGCGCGACCAAGCTTGCGAGCGCGGATCTCGCGCGCATTGTGAACACGTTGCAGAGTGACAAAGTCGTGGCTTTCATCGCCAAGAGTGATTGAGCCAAGACTGATTGAGCCAAGACTGATTGAGCCATGACCGATTGAGCCATGACCGATTGACCGGGTGTTCCTCCTGCGCTGCTTGCTCGAGCAGCGCTACATTGGGAGCCTGCCATGCGAAAGAGTTTTGCCAATCCGCGGCTGAAGCTCGCGCTTGGTGGTTTGCTTATTCTCGCCTGCTGCATCGGCGGCTCGCATTCGGCGGCGGCATTCGGCTTCGGCCGAATGGGCGGTTTTGGTCGGCCGGTAATGGGACCGCCGCTGTGGCGTCGCCTGCCGCCGCCGCGTGGCGGCAGATTTGTCGGCCGGACTCCTGGCCGGCACGGTTGGCCGCCACACCATCCGCCGATCGTCGGTGGCGGCGGGATCGCTGGGGGCGGCATGGTCGGCGGCGCCGCAGTGCGCGGCGGCGGCAATAACAGCGGCGGCGTGGCGGCACCAAACAATCCGCCTTTCGTACCCGACGAAATCGTCACCTCGTTTGCGGCGGGTACGACGCCGCAAGGCATCGCGCAATTCGCCCGGCGCTACGATCTCACGCAGCTCGAAACGCAAGGTTTCCCGCTGATCGCCACCAGCCTTTATCGCTGGCGCATCGGCGACGCCCGCAGCGTGGCGAGCGTCGTGCAGGCGCTCGGCTCTGAAAACATTGTCGCCAGCGTGCAGCCCAATTACCTGTTCACACTGCAACAACAGGCCGCCACGGCGCATTCCGCCGCCCCGAACGATGCCGCCCAATATGTTCTGACCGAGCTGCAAATCGAGCAGGCGCATCTAGTGGCGACCGGCAGGGCTGTCGTGGTCGCCGTGATCGATTCGGAGATCGACGCCAAGCATCCCGACCTCGACGGCGCCGTGGTGAAGAGCTTCGACGCACTGGCGGGCAGCGATACACCACATTCGCACGGCACCTCGATCGCCGGCGCCATCGTCGCGCACGGCAAGCTTATGGGCATTGCGCCAGGCGCGCGATTACTGGCGGTGCATGCATTCGACGATAGTCCCGGCGTGGCCAAGGGCACGTCGTTTGCCGTCTATAAAGGCCTGCAATGGGCCGCCGACAACGACGCGCGCGTCGTGAATATGAGTTTCGCCGGTCCGGCGGATCCCATGTTGGCGCGGATGCTGGCGGCCGCCTACGCCAAGGGCATCGTCCTGGTCGCCGCCGCCGGCAACGCCGGACCGCAATCGGAGCCGCTCTATCCTGCCGCCGATCCCGATGTCATCGCCGTGACGGCGACCGACAACGGCGATCATCTGTTTCCGATGGCCAATCGCGGCCGCTACATCGCGGTGGCCGCGCCGGGTGTCGATATTCTGGCGCTAGCGCCGGGCGATGCCTATCAGCTCGCCAGTGGAACCTCGATCGCCGCCGCGCATGTCAGCGGCATCGCCGCGCTACTCCTCGAACGCAATCCAGCACTCAAGCCGAGCGATATTCGCAGCATACTGATCACCACGGCAAAGCCGCTCGGGCCGCCGCGGCCGGATTCGGAATTTGGCGCCGGCCTGGTGAACGCCTATCGGGCCGTGACTTGGCTCGATCGCAAGCCCATCGCACCGATCATGGCACCGATCATGGCGCCGGTCACGGCGCCGGTCGCTGCGCCGGCCACTGCACCTATCGCGCCGCCGGTCACGACGCCGACCGGCGGCGCGCGGGCGAAGCAATAATCTTCAGGCCCCGAGCATTTGGCGATTTGAATCTCTCTACGCTACGCCTGTGAAGCAACGCAACTTTCTCGCGCCAAACCGGATTGCTTCGCTTCGCGCGCAATGACGAATACACTGGCCCGCCGGGGAATCGGGGCTTCGTCGTCAATGCTCAATCTGCAATCCGCGCTGGGCGTGTTCGCCATCCTCGCCTTCGCGTGGGCTATCAGCGAAAACCGACGCGCGGTACCGTGGCGGCCGGTGATCAGCGGGCTCGTGGTGACGTTCGCGCTCGCGATCCTCATGCTCAAGGTGCCGCAGACGGAAGTGGCGTTCGCCTGGATCAACAGCGCGGTCGAGGCGTTGGCGGCGGCGACCAAGGCCGGCACCAGTTTCGTGTTCGGCTATGTCGGCGGCGGCGCACCGCCGTTCGACGTCAAGACGCCGGCGGCGCAATTCATTTTGGGCTTCCAGGCACTCCCGGTGGTGCTGATCATCAGCGTGCTGTCATCGCTGCTGTTTTATTGGCGCATCATGCCGCCGATCGTGCGCGGCTTCTCCTGGGCGCTGGAAAAGACGCTCGACGTCGGCGGCGCAGCCGGGCTTTCCACCGCGGCCAGCACCTTCGTCGGCCAGGTCGAAGCGCCGCTGTTCATTCGGCCGTATCTGGCGCAGCTTTCGCGCAGCGAAATGTTCATCGTCATGACCGGCGGCATGGCCCGCATCGCCGGCACGGTGTTCGTGCTCTACGCCACCATTCTCGGGCCATACATTCCCGACGCCGCAGGCCATATCGTGGTGTGCTCCGTGCTCGGTGCGCCGGCGGCAATTTTCATCAGCCTGCTGATGGTGCCGGACCCCAAGGAGAAGCATACCGGCGGCACGCTCGACGAGGTTACGCAATCCGCCAACTCGACCATGGACGCCATCGTCAAGGGCACCGGCGCCGGACTAGAACTGCTTCTCAATATTGTCGCCATGCTGATCGTATTCGTGGCGTTGGTTTATCTCGCCAACGCCATCCTCGGCGCCCTGCCGGACATTTTGGGCGCGCCGCTAACGCTGCAGCGCGTGCTCGGCTGGATCATGGCGCCGGTGTGCTGGCTGATGGGCATTCCGTGGTCGCAAGCCGTTACCGCCGGCGGGCTCATGGGCATCAAGACGATCCTCAACGAGTTCGTCGCCTATCTGCAACTCGCGGCGCTTCCGCCCGGCACGCTCGATCCCCGCTCGCGCCTGATCATGCTCTACGCCATGTGCGGCTTCGCCAATTTCGGTTCGCTCGGCATCATGATCGCGGGGCTGTCGACCATGTGTCCGGAGAAACGCGACGAAGTGATGTCGCTTGGCCTGAAGGCGATCCTGTCGGGAACGCTGACGACGTGCCTGCTGGGCGCGATCGTCGGAGTGCTGACGTAATGCCAGTGCGAGCCAACGGGGCCGCGCGAAGCAATCCGAAACTTCCGGGCGAGCAGCCCTGGTTTGCTTCGTCGTTCCTTCGGGACTGCGCGCAATGACAGCGAAGCGTCCTCAATGCAGCCGGAATTCGCCGTCGACGGCGCGGATTTCGGCCGGCTTGATCAGCTTGGCATGCGCCACCGTCACCGAGTGCAGCGGCCCCTCCAGCGTCTCCAGCCAGAAATTGAGGAATTTGTTCAGGGCGGGAAAATTCGGACACAGGTCGTAGTCCTGCCAGACATAGGTCTGCAAAATGTCCCTGTAATCCGGCATGCGATACAGGATATTGGCGGTGGTCAGTCCGTAGCCTTCGAGCTGTTTGCAAAAGTCCTTAGACACCATTGTGCCCTCCATTCCCGGCAGGGAAAGTTTCGAGACTCGCTTGACTATTGCAAGCCTCAAAAGTGAATAAGTTGTTTAAACTCAATGCAGTAGCAGCATCCATTCGCCCGTGCTAACAGCCGGTGCGGCTAACACCTTCTCCTTGTTTCAACGGAACTTTCCGTCCCCGGTTTCCGCCGTGGAACAAGAATATTTTCCGCAGGCGTAAGGAACCCGACGCTCATTAATGATGCCCGCACTGCCCAAGATTGTTGTTGGCAATCGAGCGGGATGAGTGCTAAAAAACCTCCAGGCGCCTCTTGCGGGCAGAAATTCCGCCCCTATGTCGCCGAGTATGCGGTGCATAACGCCGTTCCAAGGCAGCCGACGGGGAAACCGCAACCGGCTGCCCAACACAAACACGTCAACCTTTTCAATAACTTAGGAGGACACCATGAAATTTCGTCCGCTTCACGACCGCGTCGTCGTCAAGCGCATCGATGCCGAGGCAAAGTCTGCCGGCGGCATCATCATCCCCGACACCGCCAAGGAAAAGCCCTCGCAGGGCGAGGTCATCGCCGTCGGCCCGGGCGGCCGCGACGAAGCCGGCAAGCTCATCCCGATCGACCTCAAGGTCGGCGATCGCGTGCTGTTCGGCAAATGGTCGGGCACTGAGGTCAAGATCGACGGCCAGGAGCTCCTGATCATGAAGGAGTCCGACATCATGGGCGTGCTCGACGAGCAGGTTGCCCGCAAGAAGGCCGCGTAACGCATTTGTTCGTCATGGCCGGACGTGATCCGGCCATCCCGTTTTCAGGGCAGTGCCTTCGAAGCGGAGGTGGCCGGGTCAAGCCC
>JBAQHW010000148.1:0-13402 GCA_049288525.1 Xanthobacteraceae bacterium | reverse complement strand
CGGCGCCACGCGCGTGCATGAGGCGCTGTTCGCAGGCCTCGACGACAAGCTGAAAAAGGAACGCGAGATCGAGCTCGATGCCCGCATGACGGTGTCGGACCGCGAGGTGCTGCAGCGCAAGGATTTCGCGCAGATGACGACCGCCGAGATCGCCGCGGCCAAGGACGCCATGAAGCGGCTGGTGCTGCCGCTCGCCGAAGTGCGCACGCGGCGGCTCAAGCCGCACAGCCACGGTCATCTCATCGATATCCGCCGCACGCTGCGCGCCAGCATGAAAGGCGGCGGCGATTTCATCGATCTGCGTTTCATCGGCCCGAAGACCAAGCCGCCGCCGATTGTCGCGCTGCTCGATATTTCCGGCTCGATGAGCCAGTACAGCCGCATCTTCCTGCATTTCCTGCACGCGCTGACCGATGCGCGCAAGCGCGTATCGACGTTTCTGTTCGGCACGCGGCTGTCCAATGTCACCCGCGCGCTACGCGAGCGCGATCCCGACGATGCCTTGGCGGCCTGCTCGGGCGCGGTGCCCGACTGGTCGGGCGGCACGCGGATCGCCTCGTCGCTGCATGCCTTCAACAAGCAATGGGCGCGTCGCGTACTCAGCCAGGGCGCGATCGTATTGCTCATCACCGATGGGCTGGAGCGCGACGCCGACGACACGCTCGCTTTCGAGATCGACCGCCTGCACCGGTCGTGCCGGCGGTTGATCTGGCTCAATCCGCTGCTGCGTTTCGAGGGCTTCGAGGCGCGCGCCCGCGGCATCAAGACGATGCTGCCGCATGTCGATGAATTCCGCGCCATTCACAATCTGGAATCCATGGCCGCCCTGGTTGCCGCACTGTCGGGCGGCGGCGACCGCGCCGGCGATCCGAAAGCCTGGATGCAAAGCGTGGCTTAAAGCATTATATTCGGCCGGATATAGCGGTAAGGAGGTCCATTATGCTCTCGACCGACAACGACATTCTCAAAGCTGCCGAGGATTGGCGCAAATCGGGCCGCGCCGTGGCTCTGGCCACCGTGGTCGAAACCTGGGGGTCGGCGCCGCGGCCGGTCGGCTCCAATCTGGTTATCGACCAGGACGGCAATTTTCTCGGCTCGGTGTCGGGCGGCTGCGTCGAGGGCGCCGTCGTCACCGAAACGCTCGACGTGATCGAAAGCGGCAAGCCTAAAATGCTGGAATTCGGCGTCGCCGACGAAACCGCGTGGAAGGTCGGCCTGTCCTGCGGCGGCACCATCCGGGTGCTGGTCGAGAAGGTGGATTAAGGAAAGGCGCGCGTAGCGACATGAAACTCGACATCCTTACCGCGCTCAATGCCGAACGCGCCGCGCGGCGCGCTGCGATCCTCGTCACCCAGGTCGATGGCGGCAGGCAACGCTTGGTGAAAGCCGACGACGTCGGCAAGGATCCGTTGCGGTCGGTGCTCGCCGAGCATTTGCGAACGAGCAAAAGCGGCATGGAGGAGACCGCCGAAGGCAAGGTCTTCCTCACCGTCTATGTGCCGGCGCCGCAGCTTGTCATCATCGGTGCCGTTCATATCAGCCAGGCGCTGGCGCCGATCGGCAAGCTGCTCGGTTATGACGTGACCATCGTCGATCCGCGCACCGCGTTCGCTTCGCCGGAACGATTTCCCGACGTCAAGGTGGTCGCCGAATGGCCGGACAAGGCGCTGCCGCCGCTCAATGTCGACCGTTACACCGCCTTCGTCGCGCTCACCCACGATCCGAAGATCGACGACCCGGCATTGCTGCACGCGCTTGCCCGCGACTGCTTCTATGTCGGCGCGCTCGGCTCGCGCAAAACCCATGGCCGCCGCGTCGAGCGGCTTAAAGCGCAGGGTCTTAGCGAAGCGGCGATCGCCCGCATCGCGGCGCCGATCGGACTCGATATCGGCGCCGTGTCGCCGGCCGAAATCGCCGTTGCCATCATAGCGCAGATCACCGAGCGGCTGCGCGAAGAGGCCGACGAGGCCGTCCCTGTCAAGGCCGCGTCATGAAGTTCGGGGCGGTCGCGCCGCAGGAAGCCATCGGCGCCACCGCCGTGCATACCATCCGCCAGGACGGCGTTGTCTTGAAGAAAGGCACGCTGATCGACGCCGCCGAAGCCGCGGCGCTGCAGGCCGCCGGTATCGAGGAAGTGGTGGTGGCGCGGCTCGAGCTGGGCGATGTCGGGGAAGACGTTGCGGCGGCCGGGATCGCCCAGGCGGTCGCGGGGCAGGGCGTGCATATCGATCGCGCCTTCACTGGTCGCGCCAATCTGTTCGCGCAGGAGTCCGGCGTGCTGGTTGTCGACAAGAATGCCATCGACCGGCTTAATCGGATCGACGAGGCGATCACCTTGGCGACACTGCCGGCTTACAAGCCCGTGGTTGCCGGCGAGATGATCGCCACCGTCAAGATCATTCCGTTCGCGGTGGCGGGCGCCGCGCGCGACACCGCGCTCGCCGGAGTGAGCGAGCCGCTCATTCGCATCGCGCCCTATCGCATCCGCAAGGTCGGCGTGGTGTCGACAGTGTTGCCCGGCCTGGCGACCAAGGTGATCGAAAAGACGCTGAAGATCACCGCCGAACGGCTTGCGCCCGCCGGTGCCGCTATCGTTGCCGAGCGGCGCGTGCCGCATGAGCGCGAGGCGCTCGCCGCTGCGCTCGAAGACGTCCTCAAGGCCGGGGCCGAGCTCGTCATCGTGTTCGGCGCCTCGGCGATTGCCGATCGCCGCGATGTCATCCCTGCGGCCTTGGAGGAAATCGGCGGCCGCATCGAGCATTTCGGCATGCCGGTCGATCCCGGCAACTTGTTGATGATCGGAGCTGCCGGCACGCGGCCGGTGATCGGCGCGCCGGGCTGCGCCCGCAGTCCCAAGGAGAACGGGTTCGATTGGGTCCTGATGCGGCTCCTCGCGGGTCTTGCGGTGCCGCGCGACGACATCACCGGGCTTGGCGTCGGTGGCCTGTTGATGGAAATCGTCACCCGGCCGCAACCGCGTGACGAGCCGGTGCATGCCGCCCGTGCCGTGGCCGCTATCGTGCTTGGCGCGGGCCGCTCGAGCCGCATGGGCGGCCCCAATAAGTTGTTGGCGGAGATTGGCGGCCGGCCGCTCATTCGCATCGTCGTCGAAGCGGCGCTGGCATCGAAAGCGCGGCCGGTCATCGTTGTCACCGGCCATCAGCGCGAGCGGGTCGAAGCCGTGCTGGCGGGACTACCGGTGCGGTTGGTGCACAACCCGGATTTTGCCGACGGCCTGGGTACCTCGCTCAAAGCCGGCATCGCCGCGCTGCCGGCGGATGTCGACGGGGCCATCGTCTGCCTCGGCGACATGCCGCAGGTCGATGCCGGCCTGATCGACCGGCTGATCGGCGCGCTCGATCCCGACAAAGGCGCGCTGGTCGCGGTGCCAACCATCGACGGCAAGCGCGGCAATCCGGTGGTGTGGTCGCGGCGCTTCTTTCCCGATTTGATGACGGTCGAGGGTGACGTCGGCGCCCGCTATCTGATCGGCCGCTATGCCGAGGCGGTGGCCGAAGTGCCGGTTTCAGGCGGTGCGGCGCTGACCGATGTCGATACCCCCGAAGCGCTGGCGGCGGTCAAAAGAGAATTGGAGCGGACGTAACCGTCATTCACCAACTCGCAACCCTTCCCGATTAGCCTGCCGGCGTCCTCGGGGAAGGGGTTTCCCATGTCCGTAATTCTGCGCAGTTTCGCGCTTGTGCTTGCGTTTTCATTGTCCGTTTCGAGCCTCGCCAACGCCGCCGGCGCGCTCGCGGTGGGCAGCTGCGGCGCCTATGGCTACGGCTTCGATTACGGCAAAATCGCCGATGCCCGTTCGGCGGCGATAAGTAAATGCGCCGGCGGCCATTGCAAGGTCGTCGGTGTCATCCGCAAGGGCTGTGCCGCTATGGCGGTCGACGCCAAGAACCCCTGCGGCTCCTTTGGCTGGGCGCTCAATTCGCATCTCGGCAAGGCCGAGAACTTGTCCATGCGGCGCTGCGCCCAGTTCGGCGGCCACGAATGCATGCTGCGCGCCTGGGCCTGCGACGAAAAGGGCTGATCCGCTCCAAAAATTCTCGATTGGAGCATGATCTTTTCGGAAAAAAGCGGCCTCCACCCTCGGATCAAGTCCGAGGGCAGGCTTTTTCCGGATCATGCTCTAAATCTTGGCGGCGGGAATCGCCGATCCGCCGGTATTGCCTTCGAGCTCGTCGTGCAAACGCGTCTCGTCGAGCGCGCCCTCCCACTTGGCCATGGCGATGGTGGCGACTGCGTTGCCGAGATAATTGGTCGGCGTGAGGCCTTGCGACATCAGGCGGTGGATGCCGAGCACCAGCGCCACGCTGGCGACTGGAATCATGCTGTCCGCGCCAAGGGTTGCCGCCAAGACGACAAAGGCCGCGCCGGCGACGCCCGCCGCGCCTTTCGAGGTCAGCAGCAAGATCAACAGCAGCCCGATCTGGTGCCAAATATCGAGCGGCGTGTTGGTCGCCTGGGCAAGAAAGACCGTGGTCGTCGCCAGATACAGACACGTGCCGTCGAGGTTGAAGGAATAGCCGGTCGGCACCACGAGCCCGACCACGCTCTTTTCGCAGCCGAGCCGCTCCAGCTTGTCGATCAGCCGCGGCAGCACCGTTTCGGACGACGTCGTCGCGATACAGATCAGCAGCTCCTCCTTGATATAGCGGATCAAGCGCCACAGGCTGAAACCGCATAATCTTGCCACCGGGCCGAAGGCAACGATGATGAAGACGACGCAGGTCAGATAGAAGCCGAGCAGCAGATAACCGAGCGAGGCGAGCGAGCCGATGCCGAACTTGCCGACGGTGAAGGCGATCGCGCCGAAGGCGCCGAGCGGCGCCGTCCACATCACCATGCCGACGATGCGGAACACCATCTTGGCGGCGATGTCGATCAGATCGACCAGGGGCTTGGCTTTGTCGCCGACAAAGACCAGTGCGAAGCCCGACAGGATGGCGACGAACAGGACCTGCAGAATGTTGTTGTCGGTGAAGGCGCCGACGTAGCTTCCCGGGACGATGTTCATCAGGAACGGCACCGCGCCGACCTGGTGGGTGAGCTTGACATAGGGCTCGATGACGCTCGGATTGAGCTTCGAGACATCGACATTCATGCCGACGCCCGGCCGCAAAATATTGACGGCGAAGAGGCCGATGATCAGCGCCACGGTCGTCATCACCTCGAAATAGACCAGCGCCTTGATCGCCACCCGGCCGATCTTCGCCATGTCGGCCATGCGCGCGATGCCGGTCACCACCGTGCAGAAAATGATCGGCGCGATCAGCATGCGAATGAGTTTGATGAAAGCATCGCCGAGCGGTCCCATCGCGGTCGCCAGACCGGGCGAGACCATGCCGAGCGCGACGCCCGCTACCATGCCGATTAGCACCCAGATCCATAATTGCGTCCACCACGGCGGCGAACCTCGCGTCGGCACTGGGGTGGTCATCGTCGCGGCCAAATCGGTTTCCTCGTCATGCGGAGCGACAAATCCCCGCCGTCTCAACCGGTTCCACGACGATCAATACCGCGTACTGACGCCGATTCGTAGATAAGGCCCACTGCGGCGGTCGGAATCCATCGCCCAGCCGCCGCCGGCCGACCATTCCGTCGCCGCGAGATGGAGGCCGACCGGGATCGGGCACGGCCTGCCTCAAGGGGTTGCTGGCCTGATCGAGCCGGGCGCCCAACGTGTGCTGCGGCATCTGCTTACTGGATCGTACTTGAGTTCAAGAGCGACGCCGTCACCGGCTGCGCGAAATCGGTTCCCGCTAGTCGCAATCGCTCCCATAGGCAGAGACAGCAGATTCAAAGTCGCCTTGGGCGGACTGAAGGCTCAAGAATTCACTTGAGCAGTCGTCGCTGCCGTTAGATGCGTTCATGCAACTGACGTAGATGTTAAGCGCGTCTACCACATCGCTTCGCGTCGACTTGAGTTGGTCCAAGGCTTCTTGGCATTCTTCAGGATCGGCGCTTGAAACGACGACTGAAGTCGAAAGTAGACAACAAGCGACGAGTGCCGTCCACACGCCAATACGCACAGCGCCCGCTCCCCACCCAAAGCCGCAGCACTATAATCCGACAACCGGGAGGCGACCACAAGGACTGATCGGGTTGATGGCGATTGCGATGATCATCGCGGTGACGCGCTTCCGCCGCACGCCGGACTGACCGCGCCGGCAATCAATAACGGGTGCTCACGCCGATCCGCAAATAAGGCCCGCGGCGGCGGTCGGAATCCATCGCCCAGCCGCCGCCCGCCGACCATTCCGTCGCCGCGAGATGGAGGCCGGTGATGTGCGCGCCGAGCTCGAACTGTTGGAAATTGCCGCACCATAACATCGCGGCTTCAGGACCGATGAACATCGCGTCGAACACGCGATAGCCGAGCGCACCGCGTAAATATCCGGTCGGACCGATCGAGAGCAGCGAGCCGTTGACCGCGGCCATGACGGCCTTTGTCGGCTGATACCAGATATCGCCGGCGACTTCGCCGCCAGCATAAAGGCCATGCAGCCGGCTGCCGGGATCGTAGGGCGACAGCCGGTAGTCTTGGACGACCGGGCCGGCGAACAGGCTGACCGTGAGCGTGCCGTGCACGAACCGCCATCCCGGCAGCGCCGCGCCGGAAATCATGTCGCCATCGACCGTCGTGCCAAGGTTGCCCGAGGTGTAACTGTAGCGGCCGCCATTCACTAACAGCTTAAGTGTGAAGCCGCTGGAATCGAGCCCCTTTGGCGACCAGAGCGCGCCGCCGTAAAGAAAATCGCCGTAACGCCACAGATCGGCGCCGCCAAATAGCAAAAACGTCGGCGCGTCGGCGGCGCCGGCCCTCGCGCGGCCCGCCATGCCCCACATAATGACACCGGCGGCAACAGATGCCGCAACAACCCAACGGACTACTGACACCGAGGCCCCCAACGCCCCGTTGAAACAACCCTAAGTTACATGGGTTGTATATTTAGCCAAGAGGGGGGCGGGATATTTCGGTGCAGATGCTCTGTGAAAAATTCGGCTGAGAAACTTGTCCTGGCGGGCGATTGAGGCGCTCACTGCGAGGCGGGTAGGGTGAACCCTGCCGACCAGCCGGACAACGACTGCTAAAAACTATTCCATTGCCTCGACATGGAGGCCGGTGAATCGCAACACCCAGAAGATGCCGTTTAGAACACGGCGGTCGTTCACCCGCGCTACGCCACGGGCTTTTTCGGCAGCATCGACTTAATGGCCGCCCATTCTTAGTCGCTACGTTCCCAGCGCATGATTCGAAAGCTCCTCCAGGGAGCTGGAATCACAGGCGCACGGCCCATCTCAACGCACCTTCAGTCGGTCGCGACCCTCAGGATCGGTTTCGGGGCGAAGTATACATGAACCGGCAGGCAGGCTCGACCGCAAGCTCTCAATTGTCCCAACCAGCTCCCGTGCCGACGCAACTAGCAGTGCCGGAAGTGACTAATTACATCCGCCTGCAAATGTCGCGTGAATGTTTGGACGTGACGATGAACGGCCAGCCTCGCATGAGGAGAATCTGCTTCAGGAGAAACATATGAGCATCGCCGTTAAACCTGCACTCATTGCAGCAGTTGTTGCACTTGGATTCGCGATGTCTACACAGGCTCAGTCATACTCTTCGCCGATCCACCATTATCGCCATCGCCGGCCCGTTCAACGAAATTCTGAAGCAGGCATTTATCAACGAGAACTTTACAACTATTCTCCACCACCCAAGCGCGATGCAGGCTATCCGGCTTCGGACACTGCGGACGGGCTGGACGAATGAACATCAGCGGAGGGAGCAGGCCCGCACACTATATTGCATGTTCTCCACATTCGATTGCCAAGCCTGTCGGCAATTCGCCACCTCGGCAGCGGAGTGCTTTACGCGCCAGTTCCCAGAGCACCTTGCGAGGGCGGCATTTGCCGGCACCGGGCGATGGTTTCGGCTGCTTCGGCAATGTCGGGCGGGACCGCCTGCTTTTGGTTTGTTGCGATGCAGCATTACGAAGTGACGTAAATCACAAAAATTCCAATTAAGGCATTGGCTGATAATAAACAATTTGTGACAGGAAGGTGATTTCAACATCCTTGTGCGGCGCAAAATTGAACGTAACTAGTCCGTACGGGCGAGCCGCGAATGGAGAATGCAAAATGAAATCGCTCAGCACGAAGCTTGTATTGTCTGCCATCGCAATCGTTGCGATGCTCGCGAGCCCTGCATTTGCGCAGAAGTCGCATCGTCGCGTGTCGCAGCATCAATACGTTACATCGGATCCTGCGCCTCAGAGCGGCCGAGGCATTTACAATATGGTTCCCGATTACAACCGCTACAGTCCAGGAGTCACGGGCGGCGGTAGTACTGGCTATAACCAAATGCTCCATGACGACGCCTGGTGAAGCTAATCGGCGGGCATTAGCTCGGCCATTTTATTTAGGCTGGACATTGCCAAGCTACTGGCGAGGGCACTCATACGTGCGGTGATCGTAACCGGGCAAATCCGGAAATATGGGCACGAGCCAAGTGCGAGTGCCGCCCGGATGTCCTTCGCAAGCTAGATCAGTTCTTCGATCACCGCGGTCGTGATGGCGTCTGGCTCTGCCCGATGCGCTCCCGAAGCTAATTGCCGTTCAAATCCATCCTTCTCGTCGAGGTCGCCTTGCGGCCGCGGCTTCTGATTGCGGGTTTCTAAGCGGCGCGGGGAATTCGGTCTAGCGCGCAATTGCGCCTGCGCGGCTTGATCAGGCTCTTACATAAATTGGAATTTAGTCTTCTGAACGCGAATTTAATGGCGCCACAAGGCCACCAACTTACAATCGAACGCAGTCAAGTGTTGCGCACCGGAAGAGGTGCCAAATAAAGGACCAAGGAGAAAATAAAACATGCGTCTCAAAATCACGATAGGCTTTGCCGCACTGGCTCTCTGCGCTGCGTTTGCTTCGGATCCAGCCTTTGCGCAGAAAGCCGCGGATGATGGTGGACCGGCGGTGGTTGTGGCGGCGCCTGCTGGCCAAGCGTACACACCCGCGAAACCGCTCTATAACAGCGTGCGTCAGGAGCGGCAGCAGCCGACTACACCATGCATCGTGGGCAAAAACCCGAACGACGGCGGAATGACCGGTGTGAACGGGTGTAAATAAAAATAAGCCGTCACGACCGTTCGTCTGAAATAGCCAAGCGCCGGGCAACGCCACAGGTCGGCCGGCGCCTTTCTTGGAGTTCGCGGCGGAGCCCCAAGGCGCCACTGAGTAGACGCGGCTGACCTCAGCGAAATTTACCTTGACCGAAAGAGCCCGCGGTGTGTCCGCTTCGCCGACTGGCGCGGCCTCCTATGGCGAGCCCGACGTGACCTATCGCGATTGGGATGACATCCCGAAAAGGATCCATCGCGGCCCCCCCGCATTATCAGCGCCACATCATTCGGTGCGTTGATCGATTGAGAGCTGTCGCAAAAGGTTGGTCACATTGCCTGGCGATGTCGCATATCCCTTGGTGCAATGTATGGCGCAGGGTGCCGGAATGGCTCTTGAAGACGCCTTGTGCGTCGTCGGACAGGCTGACGTTGCTAACGGTAATTCTGCAAGCGCCTTCGCGCCCAGAGGGATCCGTTATCAATTCACTTGCTTTCCGGCCATCTCTACCGTGCAGCCGGGACCGGCGTTAATCGTAAATTGAAAGCCATGTAACTTGACGATTGCAGCGACCAGACTCAAGCCCAAGCCCAACCCTTCGGTGCGCCGGCTTTTGTCCGAGCGATAGAAGCGTTTGGTCACAGCTTCACGTTCGATCTCTTGGATACCTGGACCGGAGTCGCTGACGCGAATAATGCTCATGTTGCCGCGTTGTAGCAAGGCGAGTTCCACATATCCACCGTTGGGCGTGAACTTCACAGCGTTGTCGACCAAGTTGGCGATCGCTTCGAAAAGAAGATCACGGTCGCCGTACACTGTCATCTCATTGGTGGCTTCGACCTGAAGTGTGACGCACTTGTCCTCGGCGATCGGATCGTAGAGTTCGCCCACTTCGCGTATCAAAGGGGCGAGGCGGATGTCACTAAAACCGGCAAGCCTACGGCTATGCTCAATCTCGGTAATGCGCAACAGCGCGGTGATGATGGTGAGCGATTGGTCGAGACCGGCTATTGCTTGATCGGCGACTGCTCGTAATTCCTCCACTGTTCCACCGTGCTCGCGCCCGCGCTCGAGGTGGATCCGGACGCGGGTGAGCGGCGTGCGCAAATCATGGGCGATGTCATCGCTTATGCCGGCAATTTCCCGGATAAGGGTTTCAATCTCGCCTAGCATTCGGTTGACACTGGCGGCGAGTTGATCGAACGGATCATCGCTCCCGCGTGTCGGCAGTCGCTCGCGCAAGTCTCCTGCGACGATGCGTTGGATTCTTCGGTTGACCTCCGAGAGTCGATTGTGAGCCCGTAGGCTCAGCACGAATCCGATGATTATTGCCAGTGCAAAAGCCGGCAAGAGGCCCAGGGCGAGAACCCGTCGGACGATACCGGCAATGTCACTGATGTCGTCGACGTTGCGACCGATCGCAAGTACCTCGCCGTCCGCCAACGTACCCGTCACCAACCGCGCATTCTCCGTCTCGCGGCCGCGGTTATCGATCCGAACGACCATCGCGTTTGCCGGAATATCCGCGGTCAGACCGGGTGGCAGGCTCTCCAGATTGCCGGCAATGCGATGGCCGTCCGCGCCGAACAAGCCCGCGAGCCTGATACGACGGGGATCATCACGCAAGCGATTATCGATATGCTCCAACCGCCGGCCGGGCGCATCGGCGGCGATGATGTGCAATTCTCCGGTGATCAAATCGTCGAACGTCGATGTCATATACGCGGCGGTCTGCCAATAAACGAAGCCGAATAACAGCAAGGTGCACACCACGAACGCGCTCGCGATGGCAAGCGTCCAGCGAAAGGTAGTCGTACGAGCGAAATCAAATAGGCGCACGGAGAATGAATCCCATGCCACGCACGTTGTGGATCAAGGGCAGTTCGTCCGGCCCATCGACCTTGCGGCGCAGCCGCCCCATATGGACGTCGACGAGGTTGGTCTGGGGCACGAATTTGTAGCTCCACACCTCTTCAAGCAGCATCGCGCGCGTCAGCATCTGGTCTTTGCGACGCATCATGTATTCGAGCAGACGGAATTCGCGCGGCAACAGATCAATCGCGCGGTCTCCGCGCTTGGCGGCGCGCTCGATGAGGTCGAGTTCAAGAGGCCCGACTCGCAGCACGGTATCGCGACTCTCGGCAGGCCGGCGCAAGAGCGCCTCAATCCGGGCGAGGAGTTCAATCGTTGCAAACGGCTTCGTCAGATAGTCGTCGCCTCCCGCACGCAAACCGCGTACTCGATCGTCAACCGCACCGAGCGCACTTAGAACCAGGACCGGCGTGCGCATGCCCTCATGCCGCAAAGCTTCGATTATTGTGAGACCATCCATTCCCGGTAACAGGCGATCGATGATGACGGCTTCTGCTGCGCCCGAACGCGCCTTGTCGAGGCCTTCAATGCCGTTTGCCGCCCACTCGACATCAAAGCCACAATCGCGGAGCTCAGCGCTGATCTCGTCGGCCATCTCCTTGTCATCCTCGATGAGCAGCAATTTAGCCATCGATTTATTCTTACGCAGTATGGCGGTCATTTCGTGAACGACCGTCGTCGGCGTTCGCCGAACGCCAGCTTCCGTATCTGCAGCGGAACTGTCGATCCATCGATGATCCAGCGGCAACACAGGGTTTCCCATCGGTCAAATGCAAAAGATCAAAGTACGTGCGAGAGATCGGCACGCGATTGAGCCAGCGCTTACTCATTAGATAAACCCGAGCTGGCAAAGGCACAAATAAAATGGCTGTTAGAGCCAGGAGCTTGGCTGCTATGCAACTTTGCCTCAGCTGCGACGACCATTGTTGTAATCTGCTGAGGCGCTATTGCGTCACCACTCATCCAAGCTCTTACATGAATTGGAATTTAGTTTTCCGAACGCCAATTTAATGGTGCTGACAGATCGTCGGCCTATTTTGCAACGTGCAGCCAAGTGCTGCGCACCGACGAGGTGCCGATCGATGCAAACTAGGAGATTCTACGATGAAAACAATCAATGCGAAATTGATTTTGTCCGCTCTTGGCGTCGTCGTGATGCTCGCGAGCCCCGCATTCGCACAGAAGCTGTATCGCCGGCCGTCACAGCAGCAGACGCAGTTTCAGGCTCCCGTGGAGCAGTACCCAAATGGGACGCCCCGTACGGGAAGCGCGTCGAGCCAATTCGATCAAGACAACGGCTACTATTCTGGGAATTAGGCAGAGTAAGCACGTCTGCAAATCCGAAGCGTGCCCATTCCAACAGCCGAAAAAGCCCGGGTCTCGCCCGGGCTTCTTCTCGCTCAGCATGGCCGCAATGATAGACACGAAGGGGTCGACGATGAGAATACCCAAAATAGGGTACGATTGTTCGGGCTCCTCGGTTGCTTCAATAGGCTGCCCGAGCTCGCGGTAAGCGATGCCTTGGCACCCGATTAACGGGATGAAAGCAGCTTGCCGCCCTGAGGGCGGGCGGGCACCGGCCGGATTGGCTCCTGTGAATGCGAAGTGCCGACGATTGTCGGCTAAGCTCGTCGCCCGCGATCAGCCAAAGCAAGGTCGGCTCGCGACACCGTCCTCCGGGTGTGCGCTCCGCCTCTGGGCGGCAATCGTCTTTCAACTCGGAGCGTGTGCGATGGCAGTCGGGAATGGAACGGAGGTAAGTTTGGAAAGCTCAGTTGCACTGTCGCTATTGGGGGCATAAGCGACAAACCATCGCTGTGCGAAAACGGCGTAAGTGACCCAACAGATTAGTTTCAAGCCCGCGAAGCCCCCGAGCAAGAGGCAAAAGGCAAGAGCGAAATTAGAAGCAAATCGAATAATCAAAGCCTACGCTCCTCCAGGCACAAAAAATCCCTACTAGGTGTTGATCCATGGCGGCGCACCCACGTCTTTGCTGGCAGCGCATGAGTCTAAGCTTGGCACTTTGCGACATTTCGCGGCAACCCGATAATTCGGTCGCTTTTCGAGCGAAACGGACATGAACCGGCGCGCGCCCTAGCTAGTCCCGGAGATTGAAGGGAAAAGAGCCTCAACGACACCGGGGCCGCAGGTATTGTCCTATCGCTTTTTCGGGGACGAGCTCTTGACATCCGTCACCGCGTCGATTACGTGCCTTTTCATCTCGTTCACGGAGGGACCTTTCGCGAGGGTACTTTCGAAAGTGGAACGGGAGCGGTTCTCGGAGACGCGGCCATACACTGCGTATCCGGGCGGCTCTAGGCATCGTCCCGTCCGGCGCTTGACCGGACTGCGAGGTGCTCGCTGCACTGGCGCCGGGGAGGGTCCTCCCGTTTGCACCCGG
>JBAQHW010000147.1:0-8370 GCA_049288525.1 Xanthobacteraceae bacterium | reverse complement strand
GCATAAAGGTTACCAATCGAAAACCCCGTATGTGATAACCATCGCCAAAGTTGTTGCGAAGATGATGGTTATAAGAAGCCGCAGTTTTTTGGATTCGAATTCGGGGAAAATTCACCGTGCTTGACCGCATGCAGTCCTCGCCGTCCGAGCGCATCGGCGCGCTGATCCGCACGATGCTGGCCAAACGCGGAATCGACCGGGCGGTCGGCCGCGACGACGACTTAAGCGAAGCCGGCTTGTCATCGCTCGACACCGTCAACCTGATGCTGGCGGTCGAAGCCGAATTCGACGTCAAGATCCCGGACCGCGACATGACGCCGGCGCATTTTCGCAGCGTTGCGCGGATCGAGGCCCTGCTCGGCGCGCTGACGAATAAGTGAAGCCCGGATTGGCCGAAGTGCTCTCGCCGCCGGCAATCGGCTGAAAATAGAAAAAGCCCGGATCGGGCGGCGCCCAATCCGGGTTTCGATGTGTCGAAGAGCTTACTGGTTACTGGCGGCCTTGATAGCCGTTCTGGTTTTTCAGGTTTTTCTGCATATTGGAGGCCGTTCCGGTTTTCGGGCCGCCGACTTGATGCGTTCCCGGGCCGCCGCTGGCGGCGGCATTGTTGGTCGTCGAGCCGGTCGGCCCGCTCATTTGCGCCATGGCGAAAGACGATGCGCCGAGCAGCAGCGCCGCCGTCATCGCCAGCTTGATGGTGGTTTTCTTCATAGGGTCTCCTGTTTCCTCTTTCCCTCTCGGTTCCGTTCATGCGCACCTCACGGACGCGCATCGTACGAGTGAAAACCCGTTCCGGACGGTGCCGTTCCAAATTTTGAGCAAATAATGGCCCGGGAACTGCGGAACCTTTGCCGCTATCGCAGAAATTGATCCACCTTTCGCGACACGATATGTTCGGCGGCGCACATATGAACATTTCGCGATTGCAAAAATTCCAACGCCGTTGCCAAAGCGGTTTCCAAGGCGGTTCCGATGACCAAGACAGTCTATTACGCCAGCGTCGGCCCGGCGCTGACGCTTTACGATGTCGATGTTGAGAATGCCGCGCTGACCGCGCGCAGCACCGTGACGCTGCCGGCCGACGTGCAATATGCGTGGCCGCATCCATCGCGGCGCATGCTCTACGTCGTTTCCAGTAACGGCGGCCCTGGCGCCACCGGCGATCGGCACTTCGCCAGCGCGCTCTCGATCGATCCTGCGAGCGGTGCATTGCGGGAGGCCGGCGAACCGGTGCGCTTGCCGTCGCGGCCAATCCACGTCAGCGTCAATGCCGGCGGCGTTTATTTGCTGACGGCGTACAACGCGCCAAGCGGCGTGACCGTCCACCGCATCGATGCCGACGGCACGCTCGGCGCAGCCGTGGCGCAGCGCGACGATCTCGACACCGGCATCTACGCGCATCAAGTGCTCGCCGCGCCCGGCAACCGCGCGGTGGTGCTGGTGACCCGCGGCAACAATCCCGGCGGCGGCAAGCCCGAGGATCCGGGCGCGATCAAGGTCTTCCGCTTTGACGACGGCCTGCTGAGCAGCCTGGCTTCGATCGCGCCAGACCAAGGCACTGGCCAAGGCACCGGCCAAGGCGCCGGCAAAGGCTTTGGCTTCGGGCCGCGGCATCTTGATTTTCACCCGAGCAAGCCTTGGGGGTTCGTTTCGGTCGAGCGACAGAACAAGCTTTACGTTTACGATCGCGATGCCGAGGGCGCGCTGGCGCCGGCGCCGCGGTTTATCAAAGAGACGCTGTCCGATCCCAAGACAGCCTTGCCGCAAGGCGCCGGCGCGATCCACATCCATCCCAACGGCAGGTTCGTTTATTTGACCAACCGCACGTTTCCGGCGTCCGGACCCGGCGCGCGGCAGCTCGCGCCCGGCGGCGAGAACAGCATCGCGGTGTTCGCCATCGACGCGGCGACCGGCGAACCGACGCTGATCCAGAACATCGACGGACACGGCATCCAGTTGCGGACCTTCGGCATCGATCCGGCGGGCCGCATGCTGGTTGCGGCCAGCACCATGTCGTTGGCCGACGGCACGCTTCCCGCCGGGCTGAGCGTGTTTCGCATTGCCGCCGACGGCAGGCTGTCTTTCGTGCGCAAATACGATGTCGAGGTCGGCAACCAGCAGCAATTCTGGAGCGGCATGGTCACGCTGGGCTGACCGCCGGTTCGTCATTGCGAGCCAACGGACCCGCGCGCACTCGCGCGGTCCGATGACAGGCTCCGCGAAGCAATCCCGTCCGGCAGCGCAGTTCTGGATTACTTCGTCGCTTCGCTCCTCGCAATGACGCGGCCGTATCGGTATCAATCGTGTGCCTTCTTGCCGCGACCGCCCCGCGACCCATTTTGATGGCAGCTCATCCGTTCTCGCCAGCCCTGCGGAGGGTCGCACGCCATGTCTATTCGTCCCGTCAAAAGCATCGTCACCTCCAAGCCCACGATCGAAGGTGCCGGCGTCAAGCTCAACCGCGCGTTCGGCTTCGGCAACACTTCGGAATTCGATCCGTTTCTGCTGCTCGACGATTTCCGCAATGACCGGCCGGACGATTATCGCGCCGGCTTTCCTTGGCATCCGCATCGCGGCATCGAGACCATTACCTATGTGCTGGCCGGTACCGTCGAGCACGGCGACAGCCTCGGCAACCGCGGCAATCTCGATGCCGGCGACGTGCAATGGATGACCGCCGGGCGGGGCATTCTTCATCAGGAAATGCCGCAGGGCGACGCCAAGGGCCGCATGCACGGTTTCCAGCTTTGGGCCAATCTGCCGGCGTCGCTGAAGATGACGGCGCCGCGTTATCAGGACGTCAAGGCCGCGGAAATTCCGGAGATCGTCGATGACGACGGCACCCGCGTCCTGGTGGTCTGCGGCGAGTTCTGGGGCAAGCGCGGCCCGATCGAGGGCGTCGCCGCCGATCCGCGCTATCTCGACATTTCCGTGCCGCCGGGCAAGCGCAAGACTTTCACGGTGGAAGTCGAGCGGCATGCGTTTGCCTATGTGTTCGAGGGCGCGGGCAGTTTCCGCGACGCCTCTGCGCCGTTCGGCGTGCTGACCGAGAAGACCGACGGCATCAATGAGTTCGTGCGGCGCGAGCAGACCGGCAATCGCTCGCTGGTTTTGTTCGATCGCGGCGACGAGGTTACGGTGCAGGCCGGCGACCAGGGTGTCCGCTTCCTGCTTGTCTCCGGCAAGCCGATCGAGGAGCCGGTGGCCTGGCACGGCCCAATCGTGATGAACACGCAGGCCGAACTGCAACAGGCGTTCGCCGAACTGCGCGGCGGCACGTTTATTCGGTAAGCGCAAGAGCATCCTGCCCCGCGGCAGCGGGGAAGGGGGACCGCGCCCTTGCGCGGTGGAAGGGGCGTCTGACTCGCCGCTTCGTTGTCGTCGCAGAAGAATCGTTATGGCCCACGCCCCCTCCACCATGCTTCGCATGGTCCCCCTCCCCCGCTATCGCGGGGGCGGATGCAAGTTCTCCCGTTCTCTCGATGCGCCTTGGCATCCGAGCCTCCTGATTTCAGTTACGTGAAGCGCGAAACCGGGTGCAGGCCAATGCGTTCGATCTCAGCACCATCGGCATATTCCAGGATAATCCGGGGCGGCCTGCCAATCGTTCCCGGATTTTGCTCCGCTTCACCTGGTTGCGGGATTTCCCGTCATCCTGAGGTGCGAGCCAACGGGTCCGCGCGAAGCGCGCGGCCCGATGACAGGCTCCGCGAGCCTCGAAGGACGACGGCCCGGGCGCCTCGGCTGCATCCTTCGAGGCCCGCCATAGCGCGTCGAAGACGCGCGTATACGCGCTGTTGGCGCGGGCACCTCAGGATGAGGTACCCGCCCCGTGCTGTCATGGTCCGCGAAAGCCGACCATCCAGTACACATCCAACCCGTCGGTGATTACTGGATCATCCGCCTACGCGGATGATGACGCGCAAGGTCACTCGCGAATGAACGCGCGGGCGCGGCGCTTCGCGCCTTTGCCCAACCTGCATTGCCACTACGTTGCTACGTCGCTCGGCGATTACTGGATCATCCGCATGCGCGGATGATGACGCCGAAAGGGTGCGGCCATCTGACTGGCGCGTATGCCCGCGCCCCCGTGGGCGAGCGCCCCCTCCTCTGCTATCCTCCCTCCTGCAACGGGCGTGCGGCGCCGCAAGCCGACACCCCGGCAACCAACAAAATTTGCGCCAGCCAGGGGAGGAAGGAATGAGAAAGCTTTTTGCCGTTCTCGTCACCGCCGCCGTAGCGGCGATAGCGTTGCACACCAAAGCCCGCGCCGACGACTATCCGTCGCGGCCGATTACGATTACCGCGGTGTTCGGTCCGGCCAGCGCCAGCGACACCATCTGCCGCATCATCGCCGATCCGCTGAGCAAAGCGCTCGGACAGCCGGTGGTAGTCGAGGATCGTCCCGGCGCCGACGGCGCGCTGGCGGCCCTGTATGTCCATCACGAGCCAGCGGACGGCTACAACCTTCTCATGGCAACCAACTCGCCGCTGTCGGCCGATCCGTTCCTGCACAAGGACGTGAACTACGACCCGGTCAAGGATTTCGTACCGATCACCAGGGTAGGAAGCTTCACGCTGATGCTGGTGGTCGATCCGAAACTGCCGATTCATTCGGTGAAGGACTTGGTCGCTTACGCCAAGGCCAACCCCGGCAGCCTGTCGTTTGCCAGCGGCAACACGGCCGGCATCGTCGCCGGCGATACGCTGGCGAAATGGGCTGGGATCAGCATGCTTCACGTGCCGTACAAAAGCACGCCGCCGGCGCTCGAAGACATTATGGGCGGCCGCGTGTCGATGATGTTCGCCGACTTCACCACGGCAATGCCGCACGTGAAAGCTGGAACTCTGCGAGCGCTGGCCGTGACCCGCATCAAGCGTAGTTCGCTGTTCCCAGAACTTCCGACAATGGACGAAGCCGGAATTAAGGGCTTCAACCTCGATGCCTGGGCCGGCCTGGTCGCGCCGGCAGGAACGCCGCCGGAAATCGTTGCCAAGCTCAACGCCGCGCTGCGCAAGATCATCGACAGCCCCGAAGTCCAGGCGAAATTCAAAAACGTCGGCTTCGAAGGCTTTTCGTCGACGCCGCAAGAGTTGGGCGATTTCATCAAGGCCCAGCTCATCGAGTGGCAGAAGATGGTCAAGGACGCCAACATCCAGGCGGATTGAAATTTCATCCCGCCCCGCGATAGCGGGGAGGGGGGACCGCACGTAGTGCGGTGGGCGGGGCGCGGGCCGCGACGATCGTTCCTGAGCCGACAACTAAGCGTGGAGTCAGACGCCCCCTCCACCATGCTTCGCTTGCGCTCGCATGGTCCCCCTCCCCCGCTATCGTGGGGGCGGATGACATTTACGCCGCTTGCCGTTCGGCGGGCGGAGGCGCGGCCGATGCACTCGGCTGTGGCGCGCGCCGGCGGGCATAGACGTGGGTGAATTCGGCGCCGAGCAGAACGATCTGTGAGGAATAATAAACCCAGATCAGCAGGATCACGATCGAGGCCGCCGCGCCGTAGGTAGAGTCGAGCGCCAGCTTGCCGATATAGAGACCGATCAGGAACTTGCCGAGCTCGAACAGCGCCGCGGTGATGCCGGCGCCGAGCCAGACGTCGCGCCATTCGACGTCGGCATCCGGCAGCCATTTGAACATCATCGCGAAAATGACCGCGATCGCGACAAACGAGATCAGCGAGCCGGCCAACTGCAGGCTCGTGGCCGCGCCCAGATAGTGGCTGGCTGCCGACAGTCCCGCGGTCAGAAGCAGCGACACCAAGAGCAGGAAGCCGAGCGCCAGGACGGCGGCGAGCGACACCAGATAAGCGCGGAAGAACTGCCATATGCCGCTGATCTTCTTGGCATCGACCTCCCAGACGGTGTTGAACGCGTCCTTGAGCTGGACGACGACGCCCAGCGCCGAGAACAACAGAATGACGGTGCCCAACAGCGTGGCGAACACGCCCTGCGCCGGCTTGCTGGCGCTGACCAGCAGGGCATCGACGGCCTTCGCCGCGGTGTCGCCAAGAAGCCCGCGCAACTGCAACTCGACCTCGCCGCGCGCGGCATCCTGGCCGAAGACAAGGCCGGCCACCGCGACGGCGATGACCAGGACCGGGCCGAGCGAGAACACGGAATAATAGGCGAGCGCCGCGCCCTGGCGGCCGTCCTTGTGGGTGACCCAGTCGCCGGCGGCGTCGCGGATCAGATGCCAGAGTTTGGTCGTCGGAAGGGTCACGGTGCTGGTTCAACGTGATGCCGGCGTGCCGGTTCCGATTCGATCGACGGCTCGATTAACAATGTCAAATAGCTTACTATCCCCGTCACCGCCGGGCTTGACCCGGCGGTCCATGCTGATGTGACGCGATTTCAGCCCGTCCGAAAATCTGTTTCAGCCTCTTCGGCGCATGGATTGCCGGATCAAGTCTGATCAAGTCCGGCAATGACGAAGTAATAAGGTGCCTACAATATCAACCGCCGCGCAGCGGCGCCGGCTGTTCGGCGAGCATGGACACGATGGCGAGCCGCGTGGTGTCGCGGTCGAGGCCGTGCCGCCGGATCAGATCGTCGCAATCGGCCAGGATGGTGTCGGCGTCTTGCATCATCTTGAGCCGCTTGAAGCTGTCCTCGTGGTAGAGGCCCATGCTTAAGCCGACGATTTCGTACAGATTCAAAACCTGGAACGGCCAGTCGCGCTCGTGCGCGCAGAGCTCGCGATGATCCGAATGATAGAGTGCGACCAGCGCGTCGACGCCCGCCGCTTCCGCCGCTTGCAGTTCCGCAAGCTGCAGCTCGCGCCGATAGGCCGGCAGCGGCTTTAAGTCGTTGGCTTGCAGTCCGACCGCCGGCTGGTGGAGATCGACGAGTGCGATACCCGGCACCGCGCGCAGGATGTCCTCGGCGGCTTCGACCACGCCGCGAACGCCGGGATGCTTATGCAGCGCAATCCGCATCGGCACCGGCTGGCGCAACAGGGGCTTCAACCGGTCGAGATTTTTGCGCACGAACATCGTGAACGGCGTCATCTCGAACGGCTTCCTGCCGCGGGTCGCTTCGGCCGCGGGCAGCGTCATTTCGGTGAATTGCACGTGGCATGACGGACACCAGGACAGCACCTGCCCGGTCTTGCTGTGCGACAGCTTATCGAGCGCGCTTTCGGCAACGCGACCGAAGGTCGCCATATCGCCGGAGCGCAATTGCTGAATCCCGCAGCAATGGGTCGGGCCGCCCATGACTTCGTAAGAGACGCCGAGCGCGTCCATGACGTCGAGCGCCAATAGCGCGATATGTGGCGTCTTGAGCACGTTGCAGCCGGTGTAGAACACGAAATCCGCAGGCTCCCCGGCGGACGGTTTGGCCCCCTGCCCGAGCCGCGCCAACAGCGTGTCGTCGAGCTGGATTTTGGTCATGGCATTCACGTCGCGCGCGACATGGCGGAAACCTTCGACGCCCTTACGGCGCAACGTCGCCGCGTCGTTTTCGGCGCGTGCCATGGCGGCGCGCGCCATGCTCAACAGAAAGCGCGGATTGACGCCGTAGTCGCAGGCCTCGATGCACTCGCCGGAGCGGATGCAGCCGCTCGCCCATTTGCGCGCGGCGTCGTTGCCGGCTTCACCCTTGATAATGTCGATAACGCCGCCGATCACCTGCACAGGATCGGCGCGCTGTTCGGCGGTAAGCCCCGCCGCCGCGGTGGTCGGACAGGCCGCGACGCACTTGCCGCAGCGGCTGCAGGCGTCGGCCATGGCTTCGGCGCGCGCGTGCAACGCTGCCTCGAAAGTTCCGACCGCGGCCTCAGTCATGGTGGAAATCTAGCCCTTCGCCGCGCCCGATTGAAGGCCCCCGCGACACGCGGTAAAGACTAGGCCTCTCCAGCGATGCCCGGCCATCTCTCGTGGAGTTGCGCCGGGCATGTCTATGAATGAGCGCCTGCACGACAGGCGCCGGTATTTTGCCAATGAGCGAGGACTCCGATGGGTGAATTCGCGGTTGGCCAGCCCGTTCCCCGGTTCGAGGATCCGCGGCTGGTCAAGGGTCATGGCCGCTATATCGCCGACATGACGTTTCCGGGCATGGCGTTCGGCTATGTGCTGCGCTCGCCGCACGCCCATGCCCGCGTTCGCGCGATCGACACCGCCGCGGCCAAGGCCGCCCCCGGCGTGCTCGCGGTCTTGACCGGCGCCGATTACAAGGCGGCCGGTTTCGGCGATCTGCCGGTGCCGGGCGGACTCAAACGCCGCGGCGACACGCCGGGCTACAAGCCGCGCTATCCGGCGCTGGTCGAAGACCGCGTGCGCATGATCGGCGACTATGTCGCCTTCGTCGTCGCCGAGACCTATTTTCAGGCGGTCGATGCGTCTGAGCTGATCGAGGTCGATT
>JBAQHW010000146.1:0-3564 GCA_049288525.1 Xanthobacteraceae bacterium | reverse complement strand
CCCATATCCACGAGCTCGCCACCGAAACCGGGCTCGAAATCCCGGAATTCCGCAAGCTCGTGCACATGGTGCAGAAGGGCGAGCGCGAGGCGCGCCAGGCCAAGAAAGAGATGGTCGAGGCCAATCTTCGCCTCGTCATCTCCATCGCCAAGAAATACACCAACCGCGGGCTGCAGTTTCTCGACCTGATCCAGGAAGGCAATATCGGCCTGATGAAGGCGGTCGATAAATTCGAATATCGCCGCGGCTACAAGTTCTCGACCTATGCGACCTGGTGGATCCGGCAGGCGATCACGCGCTCGATCGCCGATCAGGCGCGCACCATCCGCATCCCGGTGCATATGATCGAGACCATCAACAAGATCGTGCGCACCTCGCGCCAGATGCTCAACGAGATCGGCCGCGAGCCGACGCCGGAGGAACTGGCGGAAAAGCTCGGCATGCCGCTGGAGAAGGTGCGCAAGGTTCTCAAAATCGCCAAGGAGCCGTTGTCGCTCGAGACGCCGATCGGCGACGAGGAAGACTCCCATCTTGGCGATTTCATCGAGGACAAGAACGCCATCCTGCCGATCGACGCCGCGATCCAGTCGAACCTGCGCGAAACCACGACGCGGGTTTTGGCATCGCTCACCCCGCGCGAGGAGCGCGTTCTGCGCATGCGCTTCGGCATCGGCATGAATACCGACCACACGCTGGAAGAAGTCGGCCAGCAGTTCTCGGTGACCAGAGAGCGCATCCGCCAGATCGAGGCCAAGGCGCTGCGGAAATTGAAGCACCCGTCGCGAAGCCGCAAACTGCGTAGCTTCCTCGACAACTGATCGAAGTGTCATGCCCCGCGAAAGCGGGGCATCCAGTATCCACCAGACTCTAAGCGACTACTGGATCGCCCGCCTTCGCGGGCGATGACAGCATTGCGTAGTGCGGAAACGTGTCCCTCGCGAAATTGTCAATCGGCATCGGATCGGGACCCCTGATCGGCATCCAATAGGGGCTCTGACTCATTTTTGATGCAGTTCAGGATTCGCGTGGCGCTCCTATTGGGGAGAATCAGCGCCATGCAGCAAGCACTTCGCCGCTCCAGTCTGGTGCCGGCCGGGTTGTTGTGGAGACTGCGTTTTGCGATTCCGACAAGACTGTTATCACCGTCCGGCGATCGCAAAGTTTTGGTCTTTGTCCGTCGTGCGGGACTGTTTCGCGCCGCGTTCATAGCCATTACCGGCGTCGGGTCAGGGACCTTCCGTTGTCGGGGCGGACGGTCGAGCTCGTAATAATCGCTCGCCGCTTCCGCTGCGAGGCTGTCCTGTGCGGACGGCAGATCTTCACTGAGCGCTTTGCTGGAGGCATTCTGGCGCCGTCGGCCCGACGCACGACCAGGCTCGACGGCATCGTCCAGCACCTCGGTCTGGCGCTCGGCGGCAGACCGGCAGCGATGTTCGCAAAACGGCTGATGATGCCGGTAAGCAACGATACTCTATTGCGGGTGGTCAGACGCCGTAGCCTGCCTCCTTCAGACCCGCTCAGGGTCGTCGGCATTGATGATTGGGCATGGCGACGGAATTATCGATACGCCAGCATTATCTGTAACCTGGAAAGGCGCCGGATCGTCACGCTGCTGCCGGATCGAGAGTCGGCGACCGCCCAGGCCTGGTTTGCCGACCATCCGACAATTGAGATCATCGCCCGCGACCGCGGTGGAGGGTACGGCGAAGCCGCAGCCAAGCCCCTGCCGCACGCCGTACAGGTGGCGGATCGGGGGCACCTGATGGAGAACGCCAGTCGCGCTTTCCTTGATGCCGTTCGCAAATCGATGCGCCAAGTTCGCAGCGTCATCGGCGCGACGACGATCAATGCCGAGCCGCTGACGCGGCCGAGCGCATCCAGTACGAGGGCTATCTGCGCCGGGAAGAGACCAGCGCGGCGATCCTGGAGCTGTCGAAAAGCGGGATAGCGATCAAGCAGATCGCACGCCAGACCGGCCATAGCAGGAAGCTGGTTCGGCAGGTAGTCCGCGGCGAATGCACCGACGTCTTCCGGACAAGGCAGAGTTCCTTGGATGTGCATCTGCCATGGCTCGACGAGCAATGGGCCTCCGACTGTCGCAACGGCGCCAAACTCTGGCGCCGTTTGACGGCGCGCGGCTTCCGAGGATCGCTGCGCGTCGTCGGCGAATGGGCAACGCGCAGACGACGGGCCGAAAAGGCCGATGCCGAAAACCTCCAACGCATCCCATCGGCCAGAACGATCGCTCGCCTCATGACGATCGGACGGGACACGCTCTCAAAAGCGGAAACCGTCACTGTGGCAGCCGTCGAGGCTGGCGTGCCCACGCTGGTCGAGGCTCGCGAGATCATCGCCGAATTCCACATGATGATCCGACGCAAGACCGCAGCCGACCTCACATCCTGGATCGAGCGTGCCCGCACAAGCTTGGTCGCTTCGTTCGCCAACGGCGTCGTCAAGGATGAAACCGCCGTCCGGGCCGCAATCACTCTGCCTTGGTCGAACGGACAAACTGAAGGTCAAATCACGCGCCTCAAGCTCGTGCGGCGCCAGATGTATGGCCGTGGCAATATCGATCTGCTTCAAGCCAGACTGATCGGAGCAGAATGAACCAGCTGCATCAAAGTTGCGTCTGAGCCCCTTTTGCATGCCGAAACTCAGCGAAATTGCCCGGCGGAAGCGGCGCGCTTATTCCCGCACAAGCGGGAATCCGTCGGCCTCACCGATTCAATCGGCGGACGGAAAGCGGTTGCGCGCCTTGGCCGACAGTTCGGCGGCCTCGGCAAACACTTCGAACGCCGCTTCGATCGCGTTCGATACTGTGGCGAAGAATTCGACCAATCCGCGCGGCGCAGCGACGACGGATTGGGCGTGGGCGACATTGCTCATGAGATTGGTCTCCAAAAGGCTGGATGAAGGTGCTGCCGCGCTCACGGTTGTGGTCATGGTCGTGCTCGCGCGGCGCTCGATTCGACGATACGGCCCAGCCGCCGGGCGCTTTCGGGCAGTTTCAAACCCGACAGCCGCACGAACTCGGCGACCTCGCGCTCGGCGACCTGCCGGCGCGCGACCAGAAGGCGTGCGAAGGCCCGGCGCCATAGATTGCGCCGCCGCAGCGTGCTCGCCGGACGTGGAGGGCGTGCCGCGGCAGGCGGAAATCCGCGTGCTGCATCGGCGGTGCCGGTATAAGCCATCGTAATTCGCTCCTGGGGCTGCATTGGACCGGATTTCCGGCCGACCGCCCCGTTCAAGACTCGTTTATTGCACTGCAATATATGAATCGGACGTTAACGTACTAGCGCTTGATTGGCATGCATTCCATGCGCCTAGCACATGCGTTGCACTGCAATATAAATGTCAAACAGCCGTTAGAAAACTGGGCCGGCTCCGATTCTCCGCCCCCCCCATCGTCATGCCCGGGCTTGACCTGCCCTGTGCCGGCAATGACGAAGAAGGAAATAAATGAAGGAAGCGGAGCGCCGGCAGACGCGAGATTTCGTAACCTGTACGCAAGCGGCGCACAGGGCGCGCCGCGGATATGGCGGCTTGCGCCGCCCCGTCCGC
>JBAQHW010000145.1:0-14262 GCA_049288525.1 Xanthobacteraceae bacterium | reverse complement strand
GTATTGGGTGATGAGGGTCCGGGGGGAAACCGGCGCGCGGCTTAAGCCGAAAAAGGGTGCGGCCGGCTCCTGGGGGAGAGCCGGCCGCCACGAACCCGGTCTGGGGACGGGGAGGGGTGGGGACGTGACCGGGCCGTGTAGCTCCTTGTCTGTTGCAGAGCGCAATCGCTTCAGATGGACTCGATTGCCGCTCTGGTATCTTGTTGGCGCATGATCATTTCGGAAAACCGGTTTCCACTTTTTCGGATCATGCCCTAGCGCGCCGATGCGGTGGCCGGCGCCGGCAAGGTGTCGCCGAGTGCGAGCCAGACATTGGGATTGGATTGCGACTGGCGTTTCACGAAGCGGTAGCCGGTTTCCGACCACAGCATGATGTCGTTGGTCTGATTGTCGAGAATAAATTCGCCCTTGTCGGTCTTGACCGTCAGCACCGCGTGGCCGTCACCATTTTGGTCGCGCACCACGGTGATGAGCAGCGCCTCGCGCGGCCAGCCCTGCTGCAACAGCATTTTGCGCTTCGCCAGCACGTAGTCCTCGCAGTCGCCATAGCCGTCATCCGGATAATTCCAGCGTTCAACGACACCCCAATGATCCAGGTCGGTGATCGGCTTGACGTGCGTATTGACCCACAGATTGACGCGTTGCAGATCTTGCCAGGCATTGGCCGACAGCACCACGTCGCGTGGAATCGACGGCTTGGTCTTGCATTCCGGATCGTATTCGACGCAGAACTCGACCCAGCCGATCGGCGCGTGCGTAACGCCCCCGACCGAAATGAACGGTGAATGCTCCTGCGCCGAGACCGGCGCCGCAAACAGCGCAAGCGCGATTGCGCCGGCGGCCGCGCCGCTTTTCAAGATTGCTTTTGCAATCGAATTCATCGTGACCCCTTCCCGTCTCGTCAGGGCCACGTTTCGCACAAAGTTTTTGCACCGCCGCTAAGTTCAATCGCTCAATTTGAAGTAAAAACGCTTCAACAATCAGCCAAACTTTCGGGAACGTCTATGGAGTTATTGTATAAAAGTTGAACTAATCTATTTTGATTCAAATGTTATCCATCGCGTAATCCGCATGCAGCGCCGTTTTTCGCGGGGTCTGCGCGCGCGTCGCGCCCGCCGATTGTCTGCGCGCAAGCCGCCATGACCGGCGTACCGCGGCTGGCTTGGCGGCGAAAATTGTCTGCTTGCGATTTACCTCGTGGTGACGCTCGCGCGGAATTGGCGCTATCATCCCAGCCATAAGCCGGCCGCACAGAGCCGGCGCAATCGGCGCGCGCTGCGCCGAACAGGGAGAAGACGGCCATGAAAGTCACGATGTTTCATTTCATGCCTTATCGTGACCTGCCGGAAGGTTTCCCGAACGGATTGGCCTCGGCCTGGGTCGACGCGCCGTGGTGGGAATACGGCGACGCCGACAAGGTTACCGATTGCTATAACTGGTCGATCGACGAACTGATGCTGGCGGCCAAGCTCGGCTTCGACGGCATCGGCCTCAACGAGCATCATCAGAACCCTTACGGGTTCATGTGCAATCCGAACCTGTTCGGCGCGATGCTTGCCAAAATGACGCGCGATCAGGGTCTCGATCAGGTCGCGCCGGTCCAGCTCGGCGCCACCATTTCGTCGTGCCCGCCGATCCGGCTTGCCGAAGAATATGCCGTGCTCGACTGTATCAGCGGCGGCCGTCTGATTGCCGGCCTGCCGACCGGCCTCGGCAACGACGTCTCGATCTCCAACGGCATCACGCCGATGGAGCACCGCGAGCGCTGGCGCGAAGGCATCGAGCTGATGATCAAGGCGTGGACGGCGAAGGAGTTTTTCGCTTGGAACGGCAAGTACAATCAGTTGCCGAAGGTCAATCTTTGGCCGCGGCCGGTGCAACAGCCGCACCCGCCGTTGTTGATCCCCGGCGCCGCCTCGTCATCGACCTGGGATTTCTGCCACGATCGCAATCTGCCTTATGCCTATCTCAGCTATTTCGGCGGCAAGTCGGCCAACAATGTCATGGACCGGTTCTGGGACCGGGCGGCGGCGAAGGGCAGGGACGCCAATCCGTATCGCGCCGCGTTTCTCCAGATCGTCGGTGTTGCGGAAACCGACCGCGAGGCGGAAGAAATCTACGGTCCGCACGTCGAATATTTCTATCACAAGCTTCTGCATCTGCCGGTCGGCTACATCTCGCCGCCGGGCAATACCGACTACAAGAGCCTGCTCAACATCTTCACCATGGGCAAAAACCTGCTGCAGATCAGTGACTTCACCGTCGATCTGAAGCCGCTCAAGGCCAAGGATATGATCGAGCGTGAATTCGTCGTGGTCGGTAGTGCGGCAACGGTGCGGGAAAAGCTCGAAGCGATGGCGCGGCGGCTCAATGTCGGCCACCTGATGGTCGCGCTGCAGTTCGGTTCGCTGCCGCACGAGGAGGCGAAGCGAAACATCGAGCTGTTCGGACGGGATGTGCTGCCGCACCTGCAGGCGATCTACGACGACAACAACTGGGAGAACCATTGGTGGCCGCAGCGGTTGCGCCAGCGGCCGGCGCGGCAACGCGAAATGGCGACGGTGTAATCGCGGCGCATTCGCCCACTCACTCCGCTGGCACACTCCGCGAGCTCACTCCGCCAGCTTACTCCGCCAGCTCACTCGCCTCATAACGATCGGAAACCGGCCATGGTCACGCCCACCGTCAAGACGATCCCGGTCAAGCACTGCAACTTCGAGGCAAAAGTCAAAACCGCCGGCTGCGGGCCGCCGCTGTTTTACTTGCATGCGGCCGGCGGGCCGATTTGGGATTCGTTCGTCGAGGGGTTGTGCGAGCGCTTCACCGTTTACGCCCCGCATCATCCCGGCACCGGCGAGACCGCGCGTGACTCGATCTATGCCGTCGAGAACCTCTGGGACTTGCTGCTCATCTATGAAGAAATTCTCGACGCGCTCGCCCTGCAATCGGTCGCGGTGGTCGGGACCTCATTCGGCGGCATGATGGCGTTCGAGCTTGCCGCCCATCAGCCCGGCCGCATCAGCAAGATCGTGGCGCTCGATCCGCTCGGACTGTGGCGCGACGATGCGCCGGTCGCGCCGTATATGCTGCTGCCGCCGGAAAAGCTGGTGGCGATCTTGTACAAGCATCTGGATTCGCCGCCGGTGCAGGCGGCGCTGGCAATGCCGGACGATCCCAAACAGGTCGCCGTCATCACCGCCGATCTGGTCTGGTCGCTCGGCGCTACCGGCAAATTCGTCTGGCCGATCCCCGACAAGGGGCTGAAGAAACGCTTGCATCGGGTCAAGGCGCCGGCGCTGATCGTGTGGGGGAAGGACGACCAACTCGTGTCGCCAGTCTATGCCAAGGAATTCGCCGATCGCCTCGGCAATGCCCGCGTCGAAATCATCGAAGATTGCGGACACGTGCCGCAGGTCGAGCGGCTCGATATCGTCGGACCGCTGGTGGCGGGATTTTTGAACGGCGACTGAGGACTGCCGGGTCGGCTAACCGCCGGTCAGATTCTCTTCGAAGAAGTCGGGATGCTGCAGGCGGGTGAACTCGATGGCGAAGCCGTCTTCGAGGTGACGGACCACGCGGCCCTGGACCTTGCCGAGCGTGACCAGGGCGCCGATCTGCGGCCGTTCTTTCGACGAAACGCCGGCGCCTGACTGCGACACGTCGATGATGCGGCAGGTGATGTTGATGCCGTTCGGCAGGATCAGGCGCCCCACCGGGTTGCGTGGCACGATACGGCCGTGGCGGCGGTCCTCCGGCAGGCTGAGAATGTTGCGGTTGGCCAGCCACGTCAGTTGCGCCGCAAGCTTGTCGCGCTTGCGGGCGGTGGACGAGATGGTCATCGCGAAGCCGTTTTCGAACAGCCGGGCGATCTGGCCTTCGAGCCGGCCGAGGTGATCGACATAGGCGATGACGCGTTCGGCGGTCGCGCCGGCCACCGGCGCTATCAGCGCCATGCCGCCGGGCGACATATTGATGACTTGGCAGGGAAATTCGCGCCGGTCGGCAAGCATATAACGGCCGAGCAGATTGACCTTGACGCGCTGATGCCGGCGGCGGTCTTGGCTGAGCGCCCGCAAATCCGGTCTTCTGTCGGCTAACGCAATCGTGCTCATGTCGCCTGCCCGGCAAGCGACCAAACCTAGGCGGGCGATGTTAACGGCTCGTTAGCCGGTTAAGCGTGGCCGCCTTCGTGCACGACCAGATGACGCCAGCGCGGCGCCATGAAACGCGGCAACAGGCGGCTTTCGAGCGACGCCCCGACATGCCGGCGGCCGCCGAGCGTCAACGTCCCGGCCGGGCTCGAGCCCAGCCATGGCGCAATTTGCAGCGGTGCGAGAATGCCGATGGCGCGTGCCAGGCTCGGCCGGCTGGCGGCGAGCGGCAAAAGCAGCAGCTCGAGATCGATCGGCTCGCCGTGCGCGCTTTGTGCGTTCACACCTGCGACCGTGCCGACGCGCTCTTCCTGAAGTATGCCGAGAAGATCGCGGACAGTCGGCTGGCTCGCGGCCGCCCACAGCCCGATAAAGGATTCGTCTTTAAGCTCACGGCCGAATAACGCGCAGACCCGCGTGCCGGCCAGCCGGAACGGATGGCCTGCCCCGCCGTCGAGCGCGAGGATGAAAGCATCGCTGAGAACATGGCGAATGGCGCCCGGCTCGATCTCGGCCCGCTCCGGCGCCGAACGTTTGCCCCGGCGTTCTTGCCAATACGCATAGAGTTCTCGGCTCGCTGCGTGTTTCATAACCGCTCCCTGGCAGTGTGCCGGTCGCGTACAACTGTCCCCGATCGGCACAGAGTTTGCGGCCAAACTGCTCCTCGTGGGAGCGGGAGCAGATCGCGTGCCGGTGGCGGCTGGCCGCGATCGCGGCAGACAAGGGGGCTTGAGTTAAACTTAACGGTAGTTCGGCGTTGGCTGCGACGACATCGCCGCCTAGGGTGGCTCAAATTTCTTCAACCCGCTGCATGAGCCCTCAGCCAGCAGCTTTTCAGTTTAAGGGAGGCGAGGGGATGTGACCGACGCCGGATATGCGGGGCTTAAGCCCGGCAGCGCCGGCGTCGATCGCGGAAACCCGCGCAAGGTGCGAAAGGGAGGACGCCAAACGTCCTCCCTTTTGTTTTTTGCCTTCTGTTTGCCTGTTGTTTTTGCGTTTCGACTGCTGCGGCGCTTGTTCTGGCGCAGCCACCGGCCTATCTCGGCTAAAGCGTGATCCGGTCGAGTCGAAGCCGGCTTTCCGACACGATCATGCTTCACCAGAATGTCAGAGTGCCCGATCGATTCCACGTGAAGCGATTGCGCGCTAGAACATGTCCCGCAAAAGTAGAAACCAGTTTTGCGAAAAGGACATTCTGAAACAAACAGCTAATAGCGTATCCCGATTCTGTTAAATCGGGATACGCTATAGGTCAAAGGGAGCATCCGTGGCGCAGCAGTCCGAGCCGAACCTTCCGCAGTCCGAAGTATCCCAGCCGGAGGTTTCGGAACCGCAGCGCCGGGAGCCGATTTTCAACGTGCCGCTCGCCATCGTGGCGACCGTCGCCGTGCTGGTGCTGGTGCATGCTTTTCGCATGGCGGTGCTGACCGACCGGCAGGACGTTCAGTTTCTGCTGACATTCGCTTTCATCCCGGCGCGCTACGGCGTCGACGCCAGTCTCGCGGGAGCGTTTCCCGGCGGATTTGCCGCCAACCTGTGGACCTTCTTCACCTATGCTTTCATTCACGCCGACCTCATGCATCTCGGCCTCAATCTAGCGTGGCTCATACCGTTCGGCACCGCGTTGGCGCGCCGTTTCGGTACCTGGCGCTACGTTGTCTTCATGCTGGTGATGGCGGCGCTTGGCGCGCTGACGCATCTGGTCACGCATCTCGGTGAATTGGAGCCGATGATCGGCGCCTCGGCGGCGATCTCCGGCGCCATGGCGGCGGCCATGCGCTTTATCTTTCAGCCCGGCGGGCCCTTGGCGCATTGGCGGGAGGGATCCGACGCAGCCTACCGCGTGCCGGCCGCTTCTCTGGGTGCAACGCTGCGCGACACGCGGTTCTTGTTGTTTCTTGTCGCCTGGCTCGGATTGAACGCACTGTTCGGTCTCGGCAACATTTCGTTCGGCATGGAGCCAGGACAAACCATCGCCTGGCAGGCCCATGTCGGCGGATTCTTTGCCGGTCTCCTGTTGTTCAATATTTTCGATCCCGTGCGATCTCCCGACGCGCCGGCTACGCTGCCGAGCGGCTCGACCGATTTGTGAGTCATAAGTTTGTGCTGTGAGATCGTCCTGTGAGACTGCCCTGTGAAATTGGCCTGTGAGTTATGACCTGTGCGCGCAGTCGCGCCATGCGATTGCCGTATTGGCCGCCCATTCTTTTCATCAGAGTTCGCGCCGTTTTTGTTGTGTTTTTTTGGGCGATATCGCGCTGATCTCGATGCTGCGTTGCACCGTAACGCGCAAGACCGCCGACGGAACCCGGCGCCGACCCTAAACATTGACGTAATTGCCTTCATGGCCGATCCGCAGCCAAGCGGACCGCGGACGATGAAGGCCAGGGAGAACGCCAGGGAGGTCGACATGACTGTCAGCATCATTCTCGCTGCCAAAGGCCGTGAGGTTGCCAGCGTAGAGCCTAATGCCAAGCTGTCATCCGCCGTCGCGCTACTCGCCGAGAAGCGGATCGGTGCGCTGGTCGTTCTCGGAGTCGATCGCCGTATTGTCGGCATCCTTTCCGAGCGCGATATCGTGCGGGCGCTGGCCGAGCACGGCGCCCACGCCCTTGACGCGCCGGTGAGCCAGATCATGACCCGCAAAGTCTCGACCTGCACCGAGAGCGAGACCATCCCCAGCATCATGGAGCGGATGACCGACGGCAAATTCCGTCACGTTCCGGTCGTCGAGCAGGGCCGGCTTGCCGGCATCATCTCGATCGGCGACGTGGTCAAGCATCGGCTCCAGCAAATGGAGCGCGATTCCGAGGCGATGCACGATTACATCCTGACCGCCTAGCACGCTGACCGCCTAGCCAGCTCGTTCGGCGACTCGGCAATCGACGGGGCTGCAAGCGAATGCAATTTCCCAGGCTTGCAGCCGGCGCTATAGTGCCGCGTGCTGATGCTATCGGGGAGGCGGTGATGCGGCGATCGGCTGTGCTGATCGGATTGGTCGGGATCGTTGCGCTCATCATGACGACCGCCGCCACGAGCGCGGCCAAGCTTCGTCTGGCGCAGACCTCGACCGTCACCAATTGCATGATGGCATGCAATTCGCAGGCGGCCGCTTGCCAGACGGTCTGCCTCGTGCCGGGCGCTGCGCCGACCGGCGCCGCGACCACGACCAGCAATGCCAATGTGAACACGACCTGCCAGCTCGGTTGCTCGACACAGCAGGTCTCCTGTCAGACGACCTGCGCGCAAAACTCGCCGTCGCCGTAAAGCATGATCCGGAAAAAGCTTGCTCTCGGACGTGATCCGAGGGTGGAAGCCGGTTTTCCGAAAGGATCGTGCTTACTAAAAATATCGGAACACCTATCGTTCCCGCTTGGAGCGACTGCACTATCTCAATTCGGCGATCGATTCCGTGATCGACTCGATCGCCCGCTCGGTGGCGCTCTGGCCGATGGCGATGGCTTCGGCGGCGCGGTGGAACTCGAGAAAACCGATACTGGCAATGCGCGGGGTGATGTGAATGTCCGGCGGGTCGCCGGCGAGCCGCATCCGGGTCAAGCGGTCCTGCATGATGTTGAACGACTCGATCATCACGGTCGAGAAGCTTGGCCGCGCGTCGCCGCCGATAATGTCGCGCTTGAGCGCACGTTCGGCGTTGAACATGTTGCGCAGCCGGGAAAAGCCATTGCGCCGGCCTTCCGCAACCGGTGCGGCGGCATGACCGTCGGTGGGATTTGCGCCGTGGCTGGCAATCGTGGCGCCGCGGCCGAAACGATCGGCATCCATGTTGGCGGCAATGACCAGGCGGGCGCCGAGCGCGCGCGCTGCCGATACCGGCACCGGATTGACCAGCGCGCCGTCGGCCAGCCAGCGGCCGCCGAGTTGGACGGGCGCGAAAATGCCCGGCAGCGCATAAGACGCGCGCATGGCCAGCACCAGCGAGCCGCGCGTCAGCCAGACTTCATGACCGGTGCCGATTTCGGTGGCAATGGCGGCAAAGCGGACCGGCAAATCCTCGATTTCGGCGTCGCCGATCGACTGTTCCAGACGGTGCGCCAGCCGGGCGCCGCCGATGATGCCCGAGCCGCCGATGGTGACATCGAGGTAGCTGATAATCCGCCGCCGCGTCAGCGAACGGGCCCAATCCTCCAGCGCATCAAGCTGGTTGGTGGCGTAACAGCCGCCGACCAGCGCGCCCATCGATGTGCCGACAATAATGTCGGGGACGATGCCGTGCGCCTGTAGCGCGCGCATCACGCCAATATGGGCGAAACCGCGCGCCGCGCCGCTGCCGAGGACCAGTCCGATGGCGGGGCCGCCGCGCTTGACGGCCACCTGACCGGCGTCAACCGTTTTGTCTTGGACCTCAGTATTACTCACGCGATCCCACCGCTACTGTACCAGGGAACTCAGTTGAGACGTCTTATACTGCCGCCCCAGTGGGCCTCATCATCTGCCGGCCTTCAGCTCGGCAACAAGCTTAGCCTCAACATATGGTGAAAGATGCGACAAGTCAGCTAGATATCAGACTCTGAATGCCTTTCTGGCCGCCGGCAGCTCCTTCGCGGGGCATGAAATTGCCGCCTTTGTGATCGAGAAAAAACGCGATGTCTGGGTGGGGCTTCGGCCATTTTTGGCGCAGCGAGATTGCCGCGGCTATTGCCGCTGGGGCAGTCGTATTGTCGTTTGCCCCAGCGTTCGCGCAAAGCCCGCTGCAGGTCCGCAGTCTCCTGGCGCCTCAGTCTGATGGGGCGTCGCCCGCCGCGACGCCCGGCATCGGGTCGCCGGGGGCCACCATCGTCACGCCCAACCCATTGGCTCCGGCGGCATTCGCGCAGGCCGAACCGCCGGTTCCGGCCGGACACGCCGCGCTCGCAGTCGCCGCCCGTTACGGCCGCGACGCCCCGCTCATCAGCGGCGGAATCATCTGGCGCGTCTATGCCGCAAAGCCCGACGCCAGCGGCATGTTTCCGCTGGTCAAGGAGAGCCGCGCGGCGGCGCCCACGTTCGTGCTGCCGCCGGGCAATTACGTCGTCGACGCCAGTCTCGGGCTCGCCAGCGCCGCCAAGGCGGTCCAATTGCGCGCCGAAACCGTGCGCGAAATGTTCGAAATACCCGCCGGCGGCGTCCGATTGGAAGGCCGCGTCGGCGATGTCCGCATTCCGACCGGACAAATCTCGTTCGAAATCTACACCGGCAGCCAATTCGCCACCGCCGAACGGCGGCGCATCGTGCAGAACGTGATGTCGGGCGATGTCGTGCTGTTGCCGGCCGGCACCTACAACATCGTGTCGAATTACGGCGACGGCAATTCGGTGGTGCGGTCCGACGTCAATGTCGAGGCCGGCAAGCTCACCGACGTCACGGTGACCCATCGCGCCGCGGTCATCACGCTCAAGCTGGTCAACAATCCGGGCGGCGAGGCGCTTGCCAATACGCAATGGACGGTGCTCACGCCCGGCGGCGACGTGATCAAGGAATCGATCGGCGCCTTCCCGCGCATCGTGCTGGCCGAAGGCGACTATCACGTCATCGCCCGCAACGAGGGCAAGACCTATCAGCGCGATTTCAAGGTCATTACCGGCGTCGATGGCGAGGTCGAAGTTTTGGCGCAGTAAGCGCCCGTGCGCCAATTTGAGTTTGGCAGAGGCGGCGCTCTTGTTTGCTTGAATTGTTGTATCCTATAGGCTACAGTGCGCGGTGATCGAAATCCGCCAGACCGGGCGTTTCTCGCGCTGGTTCACGGGCCTACGCGACAGTGGAGCACAGCGCCGTATCCAAGTGCGGATCGATCGATTGGGTATAGGCAATGCCGGCAATGCCGGCAATGCCGGCGATGCGAAGGCGGTTGGCGGGGGAGTTTCGGAACTACGCATCGACTATGGACCGGGTACCGTGTGTACTTTACCCGGCGTGGAACGGCGCTCGTGATCCTGCTCGGCGGCGGCGATAAGCGAACGCAACAACAAGATATCGCGCAAGCAATCAGCACGGCGCGCGATCTTTAGGAGCAACAATGGCTACGCCTGCGAAACGGCCGAGGCTCAAAAAGGCGCCGGTCAAAAAGCTAAAACCCGCCATCAAAACAACTCCGTGGGACTCCGCGGCATATTTGAAAACCGGAGCCGACGTTGCCGAATATTTGGAAGCCGTATTCGAGATCGGTGATCCGGCGCTGGTCGTCGATGCGCTTGGAATTATCGCCCGATCGAAAGGCATGGCGAAGATTGCAAAGGCAACCGGCCTTGGCCGCGAGAGTCTCTACAAGGCGTTGTCGGCCGACGGCAATCCTCAGCTCGCCACGGTGCTGAAAGTCATGCGCGCGCTCGGGCTTAAACTCAAGGTGGCGGCTTAGCGCGGCGACGGCAGTTCGTCGGCTTGTTTCACATCCGGCGGCACCGCTTCCGCCGCCAGCATCGCCAGCGCCGCGTCGAGCGGCATCACGTCCTGCTTGTCGCTGCCGAGCCGGCGGATCGACACCGAGCGTTCGGCCGCTTCCTTTTTGCCGACCACGAGCAGCACCGGCACCTTGGCCAGCGAATGTTCGCGAACCTTGTAATTGATCTTTTCGTTGCGCCGGTCGCCCTCGACGCGAAGGCCTGAGCGCCGCGCCGCCGCGATCGCCTCGCGCGCATAATCGTCGGCATCCGAGGTGATGGTCGCGACTACGGCTTGCAGCGGCGACAGCCACAGCGGCAGATGACCGGCATAATGCTCGATCATGATGCCGGTGAAGCGTTCCAGCGAGCCGAACATGGCGCGATGCAGCATCACCGGCGTCACCTTGTTGGAATGCTCGTCGATATAAAAAGCGCCGAGCCGGCCCGGCATGTTGAGATCGACCTGCACCGTGCCGCACTGCCAGTCGCGGCCGATAGCGTCGCGCAGCACATATTCAAGCTTCGGCCCGTAGAAGGCGCCTTCGCCTTTATTGTGCGTCCACGGCCGGCTCGAGGCCTCGAGCGCCGTCATCAAGGCGGCCTCGGCCTTGTCCCACGCCGCATCGTCGCCGATGCGCTTTTCCGGCCGGTCGGAGAATTTAATGCGCACGTCGTCGAAGCCGAAATCCCGATAAATCGACAGAATGAGATCGTTGACCTTGATGACCTCCTCGGCGATCTGCTCCTCGGTGATGAAGATATGCGCGTCGTCCTGGGTGAAGGCGCGCACCCGCATCAGTCCGTGCAGCGCGCCGGACGGCTCGAAGCGATGCACCTTGCCGAACTCCGCGATCTTGAACGGCAGGTCGCGGTAGGATTTGAGCCCGTTCTTGAAAATCTGGATGTGGCCGGGGCAGTTCATCGGCTTGACCACGAAAGTGCGCTCGTCCTCCTCGCGCGGCTCGATGAGGAACATCGCATCGCGAAAGGTCGCCATATGCCCGGAGGCCACCCACAGCGATGAATCGATCAGCTGCGGCGCGCTGACCTCGGCATAGCCGGCGTCCATCTGCCGGCGGCGGATGTAGTTCTCCAGCGTCTGGAACAGCGTCCAGCCCTTCGGATGCCAGAACACCGAACCGGGCGCTTCTTCCTGGAAATGGAACAAATCCATTTCGCGGCCGAGCCGGCGGTGATCGCGCTTCTCCGCTTCCTCGATCTGCTTGAGATAGGCATCGAGCTCTTCCTGCTTGGCGAAAGCGGTGCCGTAGATGCGGGACAGCATTTCGCGGTTGGAATCGCCGCGCCAATAGGCGCCGGCTACCTTCATCAGCTTGAACGCATTGCCGATTTTACCGACCGAGGTCATATGCGGGCCGCGGCACAGATCGAACCAGTCGCCCTGCTTGTAGATTTTGATCTGCTGGTCCGCCGGGATGGCGTCGACCAGCTCGACCTTGAATTGTTCGCCCATTTCGCCGAACACGCGCTTGGCTTCGTCGCGCGACCAGGCTTCTTTGGCGAACGGCTTGTCGCGCGCGATGATCTCGCGCATTTTCTTTTCGATCGCGGCGAAATCCTCCGGCGTGAACGGTTCATTGCGGAAAAAGTCATAATAGAAGCCGTTGTCGATCACCGGCCCGATGGTGACTTGCGTGCCGGGCCACAGCGATTGCACCGCTTCGGCGAGCACATGAGCGGCGTCATGGCGGATGAGCTCCAGCGCACGTGGATCGTCGCGGGTGAGAAATTCGATTTTGGCGTCGTGCTCGATCGGATCGGCGAGGTCCGCGACCTTGCCATCGAGCGCCATCGCCACCGTGCGCTTGGCGAGCGACGGCGAAATGCCCTTGGCGATGTCGAGGCCGGTGGTGTTTTGCGGGTAGTCCCGACGCGCGCCGTCGGGAAAGGTCAGCGCGACCATACTTCGCTCCTGTTGCTCACTCGCTGCCTACGAACGCAGGTAAGCGGATCGGCCGGTATTTAGCGCATGGATCGGTGAAGGCAAAGGGGCGGCGGCTGGGGCAGTCTAGCTCCCGGCCATTGTTGGCGGCGATGCATTCGTCCCGCGCCAGCGCGCGTAGCGCCACGGCAGATACCAGCGCGATTTTTCCGGCAATGTCGCCGGCACGAAGTCGAGCCCGGAGGTGCCAAAGGGCTGGCAGCGCAAAAGCCGCGCCAGCGTCGTCCAGGAGCCGGCCCACAGACCGAAACGATCCAGCGCCTCGTCGGCGTAATGCGAGCAGGTCGGCAGATGCCGGCAGCGAAAGCCGACCATCGGCGAGAGCGTGTAACGGTAAATCTTGATGAGACCACGCCCGGCGAGGCGAGGGGATTTGCGCGAGGCATCGAAGAGAGAGTCGAGCGGCATGCTTATCTCTTCTCGTCATGCGCGGGCTTGACCCGCGCATCCATGCAGCGTTTCCGCTCAATGGATTGCCGGGTCAAGCCCGGCAATGACGAGCGGAGTGAAGCCTATTCCGCCGCCTGCTTTGCGACGCGTTTTTGCTCGATCTGGCCGATGGCGTCGACCACGGCATCGAAGGTCAAAAGCGTCGAGGCATGCCGGGCCTTGTAATCGCGCACCGGCTCGAGCACGGCGATGTCGGCCCATTTGCCGTCGCTCGGCGGCGCGCCATTCTCTTTGAGCATTTTGCGCACGGTTTCGCGCAGGCCTCGCAATTCGTCGGCTTTGGCGCCGATGATATGGCTCGCCATGATCGAAGAAGACGCTTGGCCCAGCGCGCAGGCTTTCACCTCATGGGCGAAGTCGGTCACGGTATCGCCGTTCATCGCCAGGTCGATGGTGACGGTCGAGCCGCATAGCTTCGATACCGCGGTCGCCGAGGCGTCGGCTTGCGCGAGCCGGCCCAGCCGCGGAATATTGCCCGCAAGCTCGATAATCCGCCGGTTGTAGACCTCGTTTAGCATCGAAATTCAGGTGCTTGCCCAAGTTTGTTTAACTGGCTTATTGAGCGGGTTTGTTGAGTCCGTCTGCCAATCGACTATATAGGCGCTGCCGCGGCGGATTTGAAGTTCCGGGCCTTTGCGCGGACGTTTGGAGTAACAATGGACGCCATTATCAAGCCGAGAGCCCAGCCCTGGACCCGTGGGACGCACACGGATCATGTTCACGACACGCCCGCTGCGGTCGAGAACCGGCCGTCGCGCGAGGAGGCCGAAGCGGCGGTACGCGCGCTGATCGCCTATCTCGGCGACGACCCATCGCGCGAAGGTCTTGCCGCCACGCCCAAGCGTGTGGTCGCGGCCATGGACGAGCTTTATCGCGGCTATCGCGAGATTCCCGCCGATGCGCTCTCCCGCACCTTCGGTGAGACCGAGGCCTACGACGACTTCGTGCTCATTCGCGACATCGGCTTCACCTCGCATTGCGAGCACCACATGATGCCGTTTCATGGTAAGGCCCATGTCGCTTATCGTCCGGTCGAGCGCGTGGTCGGATTGTCCAAGCTTGCGCGCCTGGTCGACGTCTACGCCCGCCGGCTGCAGACGCAGGAGCATCTGACCTCGCAAATCGCCGTCGCCATCGATGAGGTGCTGGCCCCGCGCGGCGTCGCCGTGCTGTTGGAGGCCGAGCACTCCTGTATGTCGGTTCGCGGCGTGGCGAAAGCCGGCGTTTCGACGGTCACTTCGCGCTTCCTTGGCACGTTCCGCGACAGCCCCGAGGATCAGCTTCGCTTCGTCACGCTGGTGCGCGGCGTCGCCGAGCG
>JBAQHW010000144.1:0-78751 GCA_049288525.1 Xanthobacteraceae bacterium | reverse complement strand
CAAAACCGGTTTCCACTTTTGCGGGACATGCTCTAGACCGAATAAGCAAAGCAAAAAGGCCCCGGCTTGGCCGGGGCCTCTGTCGGCACGTTGCAGCGTCTATTTGCTGGAATTATCGGGGACCCAGGTGGTCTTGGTGCTGTCGTATTTGAAGCCCGGCGCCTTCTTCAGCGCGTCCTTGCTGGTGTCCATCGTCAGATAGACCTTATCGTTCTTCATGGTCGACTTGATGGCGTCGAAGCTTACGGCGACGTCCTTCTCGCCGGCGCCGAGGAAGCCGCCGACGCCGACGATGGCGGCGTCGACCTGGCCGCTCTTGTTGACCAGTACGTCCATGATCTCGCCGATCTTGTTGTTCTGCTGATCGTAGACATCCTGCTTGTACCAGTCGGTGACCGTCATGCTCGACGAGGGTACGCTCGACATCAGCCCGGCACCGCCCGCCGCCATCGGCTGAGCGAACGCAGCCGTAGAGGCGAATAGTCCAGCCGCAGTTAAAGCGATTAACATCTTCATTGGGAATTACCTCCGGAAGGGTTGTTGATAGACCCTAACGTTCGACACGCAGCTTTGCTCCACGGGTTGGCGGAAAAATTTTCCTTCCGCGAGCACGTTTGAAGACGTCCAAGGTTCTGGTTGGTGCCGCCGCGCGCGAGCCTTTTTTGCCTTGCACGCTTGCGCGCGCGCTCACCGGCCGCTGTTGGCCAACCATCTGCGGCGCGCCGTCTGCAGAAAGGCTCCAGGATTGGCGCGGCATTTCACCCAGCGCCTTCGTCCGGCTTTTCGGGCGGCCTCCGGAGCGAGAACTGCACGTCCTTTAAGGCGTTGTGATATTTGAAAAATATCGCCTGTCCGAACGGCCGGTCAGGCCCGGTCCACAACGGCTGCGGGCTTCCCGGGCCGGGCGGGATTTTTGGGCCCAAGGCCCTTAAGCTTGCCCAACAGGGAGGAACGATTCGCGCCTGGCGACGTAGTCCATGGCAATCAGTTGGCAACCGGTTCCATTGCGCTTGCTGCTTGCCGCTTCTTGCTTGCCTTGCGCCTCGCGTCCGCATCTTGGCCGCCTCCTTGGGCCGCGCGAACCCCGGAAACACAATGAAGCTTTTCAAGTGCCAGCACTGCGAGCAGATGCTCTATTTCGAGAACACCACGTGCGAGCGATGTTCGCACCGGCTCGGCTTTATTCCCGAGATCATGAATCTGTCGGCGCTCGAGCCGCAAGGCCAAGCCTCGCAGGGGCAAGCCTCGCAGGGGCAAGCCTCGCAGGGCGACGTCTGGCGCGCGCTTGCGGTCGACAAGAAGCTATATCGGTTTTGCGCCAATACCGCGTTCGACGTTTGCAACTGGATGATCGAGGCCGAAAAAACGGACCGCTATTGCGCGGCCTGCCGGCATAACCGCACCGTTCCCGACACCGGCGTTGCGGATAATGTCGGCGCTTGGCGCAAGATCGAGATTGCCAAGCACCGGCTGTTCTACACGCTGATGAAGCTCAATCTGCCACTCGACAAGTGCAATCCGGACGGCAGCACGCGGTTGGCCTTCGATTTTCTGGCGAGCCCGGCCCAGGCCGGCGGTTCACGCGTCATGACCGGGCACGATAACGGTCTGATCACGCTGGCGCTGGAAGAAGCCGACGATGCCGAGCGCGAGAAGCGGCGAACCCAAATGCACGAGCCCTATCGGACGCTGCTCGGCCATTTCCGCCACGAGGTCGGCCATTATTTCTGGGATGTGCTGGTCCGCGACGGCGGCCTCATCGAGCCCTGCCGTCAGATCTTCGGCGACGAGAGGATGGATTACGGCGCCGGGCTGCAAACGTATTATGCCAACGGCGCGCCGCCGAACTGGCAGGACAATTTTATCAGCGCTTACGCGACCTCGCATCCGTGGGAGGACTTCGCCGAGACCTGGGCGCATTACCTGCACATCGTCGACACCTTGGAGATGGCGCGTGCGCTTGGCATGTATGTCCATCCGCGGCTGGCGCGCCCCGGCGAGCTCGATGCCCAGGTCGATTTCGATCCTTATACTGTGCGCGATCCGTCGCCGCTGATTCAGACCTGGGTTCCGCTGAGCAATGCGCTCAACAGCCTCAACCGCACCATGGGGCTCCTCGACATTTATCCGTTCGTTCTGTCGCCGCCGGTGGTCGAGAAGCTTTCAGCCATTCACCATCTGGTGCATGGCAACCCGCTTTCGGTCAAGGCGGAGCAGGCCGCTTAGGCGAGGCCACGAACGTCGCCGGCTGTGGATTTGCCCCCTTGAGGCCGGATGAATTCCCTGTTCTTTTGCACAGGCATACAGAAGCATGCACACAGAACAGGGGCAACCGGGTAAGGGAAAATGGCCAAATCCGAAAATAAAGCCAAAGCTGAGGCGAAAAAATCGCCTCGCGAATCCGCCGCGCATCGCGACATCAAGCGGCAATTGATTGTGGCCGGGCATGTGCTGGTGGCGCAGGGCCAGGACGATTTCACTCGCGGTCATATCTCGTTCCGGCTGCCCGACGAGCCCGGCCTATTCTTCATGAAGGCGCACAGTCTCGGGCTTGACGAGATCACGCCGCAAAACATCCTCACCATCGATCTCGACGGCAATGTAGTCGCCGGCACCGCGCGCCGGCACAGCGAGGTCTTTATTCATTCCGAAGTCTTCAAGGCGCGCGCCGACGTCAATTGCGTGATCCATACCCATCCGACCTACGCGATCGCGCTGTCGTCGACCGGACGGCCGCTCAAATGCTACAGCCAGCCCGGCGCGCTGTTCTATGAGGCGCTCGGCAGCTACACCGACACCATCAATCTGATCCGCACCCCGGCCATGGGCGAGGGCGTCGCCCGCGCGCTCGGCGACGGCCGCGGCGTCCTTTTGAAGAATCACGGCGTCGTCGTCACCGGCGCGACCATCGCCGAGGCCGTCATCGGCACCATCATGCTGGAGAACGGCGCCATGGTGCAGCTTCTGGCCGAGGCGGCCGGCGACGTGGCGCCGGAATTCCCGCGCGCCGACATCGAGAAGCTGAAAAACGACATCAGCCGGCCGGATCAGTTCCAGGTCAATTTCGATTATCTGGTGCGGCGGGTGGCGCGAAGCAAACAATTGTAATCCGTCACCCTGAGGCGGCCGCCATCAGCGCGTTTACGCGCGTCTTCGACGCGCAGCGGCCCTCGAAAGGCGACGGCCCCGATCGCCTCGGCCGTATCCTTCGAGGCTCGCGGAGCCTGTCATCGGGCCGCGCTTCGCGCGGACCCGTTGGCTCGCCCCTCAGAATGACGGACCGAACTATGATCAGGGCGTATCAAAAAGACCGCAGCGACAGCAATCCCGCCTTGGGCCGCCGCAAGCTCAAGCTCGGCACGTTTCAGACCAATCTCGATTCCGGCTGCGTCATGTCGGACCTCGACGGCCGGCTGGAATTGACTTGGCCGAACACCGTGACGCTGGCGCAACTCGCCGACGCCATGGACTTCGAGGCGCTGGTGCCGGTGGCACGCTGGCGCGGGTTTGGCGGGGCGACCGATCCGCAGGGCCCCGGCTTCGAGACCTTCACCTGGGCCGCCGGCATCGCCGGCGCCACCAAAAACTCCGGCGTGATCTCGACCTCGCATGTGGCGCTCAATCATCCGATCGCCGCCGCCAAGCAGTCCACCGTCATCGATCACATTTCGGGCGGCCGCTATACGCTCAACGTCGTCAATGGCTGGAATTTTCCGGAAATGGACATGTTCGGGGTGTCGCTGCTCGAGCATGAGGCGCGCTATGCCTGCGCCGAGGAATGGCTGACGATCGTCAAGCGGCTGTGGACCGAGGACGAGACCTTCGACTTCGACGGCAAGTTCTACCGTATCAAGGGCGGCTATCTGCAGCCGAAGCCGATCCAAAAGCCCTATCCGGCGATCATGAATGCCGGCTCGTCGGAGCGCGGCCGGCATTTCGCCTGCCGCCACTGCGATCTGGTCTTCACTAATATCCGCAGCCACGACCTCGCCGTCAACACCGCCCACGTCGCCGCCTATCGCACGCTGGCGCGCGAGACTTACGGCCGCGAGGTCAAGGTGTGGAGCAACGCCACCGTCGTGCAGGCCGAGACCGAAATGGAAGCGCGCGACTTCTACCAGTATTATGTGCACGAGAAGGGCGACTGGGTGGCGGCGCGCAATGTCATCGACACGATGGCGGCCGAGATCAACCAGCGCGACTATCCGGAAGAGCGGCGCAAGGCGATGGCCGAGATGATGATCTCGGGCTGGGGCGGCTTCCCGCTGATCGGCACCAAAGAGCAGATCGTCGACGGCCTGGCGACTTTGTCGAAGATCGGCCTCGACGGCGTGCTCTTGTCCTGGCCGCGCTATATCGAAGGCATGCGCGAGTTCCGCGACGTCACCTATCCGCTGGTCGTGCAGGCGGGGCTGCGGGATGACGTTTGAGCCGTCGCTGCCAGCCAACGGACCCATGTTCTGCACGGGCTTTGGATCGGGGCGGTTTAACGGGGGCTTGCAGACCCGCCGACTTCGCGCCGTTGCCGGAAAACAACACCTCCACAGAGTCGCTGTCTTGAGGTCGATCTGCCGTTGTTGCGACCAACCAGGGGAGGCATAATTTCCGCTGTGAATTGAGCGCAGTTCGCCCTCGCCGCGGAGGTCTTGCCCGCGGCCGAGCTAAGGCGGGACCGCGGACTCGATCGGAAACCGATGCCTTCGGATCCGCAAATCCGGCGGCGATTGGGGGGCGTATGAACGAGCATCACACTAACCGTGTACCGGCGGGGTCGTCCGCACGGCGGTCTACGCTTGGCTGCGCGATCGGATTGATTGCGGGCTTAGTCCTGGGTCTCTCGCCGGCGGCGCACGCGCAGAGTTCGCACGCGCAGAATTCGCCGGATATGGCGCAAATGGCCGTCATGCTCAAGAATCTCGAAGCGCGCGTCGGTGCGCTCGAGGCCGAGACCCAAGCATCGAAGAGAGACGCCGCTGCGGCACGCGCCGAAGCGCAGGCCTTGCGGCAAAAAATGCGAACCAACAGGTCCGCAACGGTCGCGCCGGCTGCCGCACGCACGAGCACAGCAGTGGCCGCCGCCGCTTCGCCGAAGCTGTATGACGTGGCCACACCGATGGTCCCTTCCGCGCAAGGCTGGGGCGGACTTTATGCCGGTGCGGCGGCCGGCGTCGGCTGGATGCACAGCGATCTAGCCCTTACCGGCACTTCAAACTCTAACGCCACGTTCACCGGCCCTCCGACTTTGACCAGTACTTCCACGAGCGCTGAAACCGAAACTTTCGCCGGCCAGAGTCCGGGCGAAATGTCGAGCCTGTTCCTGGGCTACAATCATATGCTCAACGACAACTGGCTGATCGGTGCCCAGCTTGAAGGCACGCTCGCCAACACGACTGTCAATATGAACGGCGGCGGAATCACAACCTCAACCACGACAAGTCTTTCGACCCCGCCGGGAGGTGCCCCCACCGTTTCGACGGCCACGGGCCCCATTTCGGAATCGGAAACGGTCGATAACCGGTGGCTCGTTTCGGTATTGGCGCGCGGCGGCTTCCTGCTCGATCCCGCCGATCTTGTTTATGTTCTTGGCGGATACACCTACGGCAGGTTTGAAATTGGACAGGTTGGAACCGGATTCGGCATGGACGGCGGAACGGTCGGCGTCGGCTGGGAAAGACAGATCATCGCCGGCTGGAACCTGCGCGCCGAATATCGTTACACGCGATTTGCGAGCGCAACCGTCAATTTCGGGGAAACGGCCAGTAGCGTGGGCGGAACCACGGCCTCAACCAGCACTCTCAATGAGGCGTTCCATTTCTCGGATGTGGATGTGCAGTCGGTGTGGCTCGGCGTATCGCATAGTTTCGGGCCGTAGAGACGTTATCCGGGATCGGACTCGGCGGCGTGGCTCGTGTCCTGGCCGCGCTACATCGGCGGCGTGCGCGAATTCGCGACGTCACCAATCCGCTGGTCGTGCAGGCGGGGTTGCGGGATGAGTTGTAGGGTGGGCAAAGGCGCGAAGCGCCGTGCCCACCAAACCAGTGCGGAAGACGTGGCGCTGCCAATTGGCAGTGCGGCAGTTTCCGCCGCTATGTTGCGCAAGCTATATTGCCGGCTGACTGGATCGGAGAAGCAAACGAGCTGCGCGGATGCTTTGACGAATGAACGCGTGGGCACGGCGCTGCGCGCCTTTGCCTACCCTACGCTTGTTGATCTCGATAACCTATGGAAAATGCTGTTGCAACGGGTCGAACGATTCTCAAGACAGAATGGGAGCGCGTCAAAAAAGATGAGTATCGCCATGTTGCACGCGGGAAATTGTGAACAGATCACATGGAACGATGGCAATTGGCTCTTTTTGGATGTTGGATTTTCGGCCAACAAGTCTAGCTCCGGGCTTTTGATTGGCGATGGCGAGCCGCGCGCCTTGCAATTCGGTGACGCGGGCCGCCGCATTGTCGAGCATGTGAAACACGCGTCCGCGCCGACATGTCTTGTGATCGAAGCGCCCCTTTCGGTGTGTTTCAATGAGAGTGGCAATCCGACCGGCCGTCTCATTGAAAAGGAATCGGTCGAGGGCAAAACAAAAACGCGATACTGGCACGCGGGCCTTGGCTGCTCAGTGATGGTCGCGGCGATGTATCTCATTCGCGATATTGCGGACGCACACCCGAAGAATCCGGTTCGCTTGTTTGAGGGCTTTGTATCCTACAAGGATCGCAATGTCCGAACGGATCATCGCGCCGACGTTCTCTTGTTGCGGGAAGTCATCAAGGAACCGAAGCGGTTTGCCGATTGCATCATCGGACCCGACAAGTTGTGCGCCTTAGGCGGCCAGATCGTGAGTGCCTTTAAAGTGTGCGGGATGGACTGCGATGTGCCTCCGATCATCAGGCGCTATGCGCGCGATGCATAAGACTGCCTCATGTCGAAGGTTAAGCAGGGAGTACGACCCGGCGGCAAAAGCACTTCCCAGAAGACCCCGGCCTCGTTGTAGCAAGCAGCTCGGATGAAATCCGGGATTAGCCTCGCGGAAAACCCGCATTGCGATTTGCTCCATGCGGGCTACGATTTAACGGAATTTGCGGCCGTCTTGCCTGCGTCTCCTTTGCAGAGACGCCCCTTGACATTGTCACCGTACCGATTACATAGCCACTCATCCCGTTCACGGAGGGGCCTTTCGCGAGGGTACTTTCGAAAGTGGAACGGGAGCGGTTCCTGCGCGCGGGGTTACGACCCGCGCCCGGGTGGCTCTGGGCATCATTCACGCCGGTACTACGGCCGGCGCGGGAGGTGCAGTCCCTGGACTGGGACAGGTGAAGGCGGGTAACGCCCGCTGGAGCCGCGTCCCAGGAAGCATGGCCTGGAGTTGAGCCGACGACCTTCGGGTCCCGGCGAGCGCCGCGGTGGAGCGCCGAAAGGCGAGCGCGCCCGAAGCGCGAAAAGGACGGTAACGTCCGTTCGCGTGGCGCGCGCCGGGCCCCGCTGGGCACGGCAAGTAGCGTACGCGCCTTTCGGCGCTTCGCCTCCCTCCATTTTTAGGAGAGAGGTTTTGGGAAGGGCTTCTTATCGTGGCGTGACGGCCAACTCGGATGCGAAGGCGCATCGCGAGAACGGGAAAACGCATGCTTGCGATGACGGGGAAGGCACCACCATGGCACGACGATTGCACACCAGGCTTTTGCCTATTAGGACATTGAACGGCGATCGCGGCTGGCCGGCCCGTGACTATGCGCCAGTGGAAAGGTCCGCGTGAGCGAGACGATCGCTGAGATTCTCCAGGCCTATCGCAGCGGCACGGCGACGCCCGCCGACATCGTCGCGCGCAGCTATGCGCGCATCCGCGCCCATGACGATCCGGCGATGTTCATCACGTTACGTGAAGAAAAAGACGTCGCCTCGGAAGCAACGGCGCAGGCGCGCTCGGGCGACACATCGCTGCCGCTCTACGGCATTCCGATCGCGGTCAAAGACAATATCGACGTCGCCGGATTAACGACCACCGCGGCGTGTCCGGCCTTCGCCTATCGCGCCAAGACCGACGCTACCGTGGTGGCGCGGCTGCGTGCGGCCGGTGCGCTCATTCTCGGCAAGCTCAATCTCGATCAGTTCGCCACCGGACTTGTCGGCACGCGCTCGCCCTATGGCACGCCGCGCAATCTCTTCGACGCCAAATTGATCCCGGGCGGATCGAGCTCGGGCTCGGGCGTCGCCGTCGGCGCCGGCATCGTGCCGCTGACGCTCGGCACCGATACCGCCGGATCGGGCCGCGTGCCGGCCGCGTTCAACAACATCGTCGGACTCAAGCCGAGCGTGGGTCTCGTCTCCACCTCTGGCGTTGTCCCGGCTTGCCGCACGCTCGACTGCGTCACGCTTTTCACGCTCACCGTCGATGACGCGATGACCGCGCTCAATGTCGTGGCCGGGTTTGACGACGCCGATCCCTATTCGCGGCCGCGCCGCGTCGGTCCGGTCGTGCCGCCGCCGCAACCGATGCGGCTCGGCGTGCCCGGCGCCAGCCAGCGCCAGTTCTTCGGCGACAAAGTCGCGGCCGCCGCCTTTGACGCCGCCTTGGCCAAGCTCGCCGCGCTCGGCGGCAAGATCGTCGAGGTGGATTTCGAGCCGTTTTACGAGACGGCGCGGCTTCTCTACGACGGGCCTTGGGTCGCCGAGCGTTACGTCGTTGCCAAGCATGTGCTCGCCAAGTCGCCCGAGGCGATCCTGCCGGTGACGCGGCAGATCATCGAAGCCGGCCGCGAATTGCGAACCGTGGATGCGTTCACGGCCTTCTACCGGCTGGAAGAATTGCGCCGCATGCGCGACCGCGTATTTGCTGCGGTCGATGCGCTGGTGGTGCCCACGGCGCCGGCCACCTACACCATTGCCGAGGTTCTCGCCGAGCCGCTCGAGCTGAACAATCGTCTCGGCACCTATACCAATTTCGTCAATCTGCTCGATCTATGCGGGCTTGCCGTGCCGGCCTCGATCGGCGCCACCGGTCTGCCGTTCGGCATCACGCTTTTGGCGCCCGGCGGCGAGGACGCCAAGCTCGCCGCCTTCGGCCGGCAATTCGAGGCCGCAACCGGCCTGCCGCGCGGCGCGCTCAAGTGAGTTTAGGCATCGATCATGCTGACATGCGCGGCAACAACGCGCCAGCCTTCGGGAAAGCGCGCCCAGGTCTGCATCTGCCGGCCGATTTTGCCCGGTGCCGAGGGCCGCGCAAACAGCGTCGAAGCGATGGCCATATCGCGGCCATAGGCGGTGATGACGGTTTTCGACAGGGTGCGGGTGAGGCCGGCCGGCGAACGCGCGGAGCGGAACGCCTTGATCGCGGCATAGCCGTACAGATTTTCGCCGCCGCCGTAGCGGATGGTGCGGGGATCGTCGTGGAACAGCGCGTCAAGCGTAGCGACGTCGTTTGCGACCAGCGCCTGTTCGTAGCGATCGAACGCGGCTCTCACTTCGGCAACGACCTCCGGCAGGTCGATCTGCATTGTTTCCTCCAATCGATAAAATTACAGCGCCGGCCTTGGTGCGGCGACCACGCCTTTCGCTTCCAGCAGGTGCGCCAGCCGCAAGGCGATATCTTCGCGCCACGGCGCAGTGATGATCTGCACGCCGATCGGCAGCGGCGACAGCGGTACCGGCACCGCAACGACCGGCAAGCCGACGAACGAGATCGGCTGGGTGTAAACGCCGAGATTGGCGCGCACCGGCAGCTCGGTTTCGCCGAACAGGAATGTCTCTTGGCCAAGAAGCGGCGCGGTGCAGGGCGTTGCCGGCGCGAGAATGGCGTCGACGTCCTCGAACAGTTTGATCACTTGCGCGCGGTACCAGCGGCGGAATTTCTGCGCTTTGACGACCAGGGCGGCCGGCGTCATCGCACCGGCGATCAGCCGGTCGCGTACCGCCGGATCGAAGTCGCGGGCGCGCGTGCGCAACCGGTCGAGATGCAGGCTCGCGCCCTCGCTGGCGGTGATGACGAAGGCCGCCGAGCGGGCGCGCTCGGCTTGCGGAATCTCGATATCGCGGTTGGCGCCGAGCGCCGACGCGACACGGTCGACCGCGCTGGCGGTGTCCGCGCTGTTGCATTTGAAGTAGCCGCTGGCGACGGCGACGCGCAGGCCGTCCGCGCCGAGATCGAGGAGCGGGGCGGTGAGTTCGACCGGCCGCTCGGCGCAGGCCGGGTCGTCGGCATCGAAGCCCTGCATCGCGTCATAGGCCAGCGCCAGATCGCGCGCGGTGCGGGCGAACGGGCCGAGATGGTCGAGGCTGGCGACGAACGGGAAGGTGCGGGCGCGCGTCAGCCGTCCGTAGGTCGGCTTCAATCCGAATATGCCGCACAGCGACGACGGCACGCGGATCGAGCCGTTGGTGTCGGAGCCGAGAGTGATCGGCACCAGTCCCCCGCCAACGGCCGCGCCGGAGCCGCCGGACGATCCGCCGGTCATGCGCTCGTGGTCGTGCGGATTATGCGAGGCGCCGTCGTGAACGTTTTCGCCGGTGAAATCATAGGCGTATTCGCCCATGTTCAAGGCGCCGATCAGGATGGCGCCGGCGGCTTCCAGCCGCTCGATCAATGCCGCGTCGCGCGCCGCCGGTGGCAGCTCGCGATTGATCTTCGATCCGGCGAGCGTCGGCAGGCCGGCCACGTCGAACAAATTCTTGACCGCGAACGGCACGCCGGCGAGCGGACCCAGCGCCTCGCCGCGTGCCCGGGTGGCGTCGACCGCTTCGGCGCGCAAAAGCGCCCGCTGTTCGGTGACCGCGGTGAAGGAATTGAGCACCGGGTCGCGCTCGCGGATGCGATTGAGCGTCGCCTGCACGACCTCGACGGCGCTGCAGCGGCCGGACGCGACCGCCGCGGCGATGTGGGCGGCGGTGGCGAAATCGAACGCGCTCGCGGGCGTATCAAGCATGGAAAATCGGTGCCGGCTCGGTATCGTCGGGCAGGGGAAAGCCGTCGACTTTTGCCCCGTGGTTCAAAATGAGCCGCAGATTGAACGTCACGCCTGCTTGCCAGGATGGATCGAGGGGAATGCCGAGCGCCTGCGCGCCGGCCACAACCAGCGCGTCGAGGGGCTGCTGTGCCCCGGCTGCCGTCATCGCCGCCGATTTTGGCGGTTTCGGCTTGGCGGCGTTCTTCTTGCTGCCGGTCGTCGTCAAAGCCTTGCGCGTCATGACAGGCTCCGCGCCGGCGGCAGGAACTCCTCGGCGAAGTGGCAGGCGACCGCACGATCGCCGAATTGGCGCAGCGGCGGCATCGTCGTCTGGCATGCCTCCGTGCCGCGCGGGCAGCGGCCGTAGAAGCGGCAGACATGCGGATCGGGATCGATCGGGCTGCGCGGTTCGCCCGTCAAGCGCAGCCGCTCGCCGGCGGCCTCGTCAAGCCGCGGCACCGCGGCGACCAGCGCCTGGGTATAGGGATGCAACGGGTGCTCGAACACTTCGCGCGCCGGCCCGGATTCCACGATCTTGCCGAGATACATCACCAGCACACGATCGCACAGCAGCCGGACCACGGAAAGATCGTGCGAGACGAAAAGATAGCTCATCCCGGTCTGTTCTTTCAGCCGCTGCAGGAGCTGCAGAATGATGACCTGCACGGAAACGTCGAGCGCCGCGGTCGGCTCGTCGAGCACCAACAGATCGGGGCCGACGGCGATGGCGCGGGCAATGCCGACGCGGGCACGTTGCCCGCCCGAGAGCTGATGCGGAAACCGCGTCAACAGTTGCAGCGGCAGGCCGCATTGGCCGGCCACCGTCTCGACCCGCTGTTTGAGCGCCGCGCCGCGCAAGTGACGCAGCCGCCGCAGCGGATCGGCGATGGCGGCGAATGCGGTAAAGCGCGGATTGACGCTTTCGCCGGCGTCCTGGAACACCATCTGGATGCGGGCGCGGTCGCGATCGCGCGCGAACACCCGCGAGGCTTTGAGCGCCAGTTCACGCGGGCCGAGCTTGATGCTGCCTTCGCTCACGTCGATCAGCCGGGTCAGCGCCCGCACCAAAGTCGACTTGCCGCAGCCGGATTCGCCGACCAGACCGACCGTTTCGCCTTTCTCGATGGTAAAGCTCACGTCGTCGACGGCGTGCACTTTGGGGACGTTCTCCGGCCCGCCCGCCAAACGCCGCCTGAAACGCGTCCACGGCCCCTCCTTGGCGGCGGCCGGAAACAGCTTGAAGACGTCGGCAACGTCGAGCAGCGCGGTCATGCGGCACTCACGGCGGGCGGATAGGCGGCGGCTTGCGACCGGTCGGACAGGGGATTCCAGCACGCCACGATGTGCGTGGCGCCGGGCGCCGCTTGCGGCAGCGGCTGCGCACAGGCTGCGAGCTGGCGCGGGCAACGCTCGGAGTAGCGGCACGGCGGCAGGTCGGTCCGGCGCAAATCGGGCAGCGAGCCGGGAATGGCGGCGAGCGCGTCCAGGCTTTGCGCCGAGTCAGGCGTCGCGGCAATCAGCTCCGCGGTGTAGGGATGGCGCGGATTGGCGACCAGTTCCCTGGTCGGCGCATTCTCGACCACATGGCCGGCATGCATCACCACGATGCGGGCCGAGCGCTGGCCGGCCAGCGCCAGGTCGTGGGTGATGAAGATCGTCGCCATGCCCAGATCTTTAGCCAGATCGCCGATCAGGTCCATGATCACCGCTTGCGTGGTGACGTCGAGCCCGGTGGTCGGCTCATCGGCGATCAGCAGCGACGGCTTGGCGGCGAGCGCAATCGCGATCATGACCCGCTGGCACATGCCGCCGGACATTTCGAACGGATAGGCCTTGGCGCGACGCGCCGGATCGGTGATGCCGACGGCGCGCAGCATTTCGACCGCATGCGCCGGCGCCGAGCGGCGCGCTACGCCGCCGTGACGGATCAAGACGTCGCCGATCTGCCGCCCGACGGGGCGGATCGGATTGAGCGCGGTGCGCGGGTTCTGGAAGATCATCGCGATCTTGCGGCCGCGGACTTCGGCGAGCTGCCTCGGCGTTGCCGCCAGCAAATCCATATCGCCCAGCATGGCGCGGCCGCCGGTGATCCGGCCGGCCGGATCGAGAATGCCCATCACCGCGTAGGCGGTGACCGATTTGCCGGACCCGGATTCGCCGACCAGCGCGATGGTTTCGCCCTTGGCGACGTTGAAGCTGACATTGTCGAGCGCATGCACGAGGCCTGAGCGGGTGCGGAATTGGACGCTTAAGCCTTCGACGGAAAGCGCCGGCGTCATGTGCGTCTCCTCGGGTCGACCATATCGCGCAAGCCGTCGCCGAGCAGATTGAAGCAGAACACCGCCACCATCAGCGCGGCGCCGGGAAAGAACGCGTTCCACCACTCGCCGGAAACGATGAACTGGGCGCCCTCCGCGACCATGATGCCCCATTCCGGCGTCGGCGGCCGCACGCCCAGCCCGATGAACGATAGCCCGGCGGCATTGAGGATGGCGTAACCCATGGTCAGCGACATCTGCACCACCAGTATCGGAAACACGTTGGGCAGGATCTGGAACGTGACGATGCGCCAATCGGAATTGCCCGACAGCCGCGCTGCTTCAACAAAGCCTGAGTCGCGCCGGACGTTGGCTTCGGCGCGGGCGATGCGCGCATACAGCGGAAAGTTCACGATGGCGGTGGCGATGACGATGTTCTGCACCGTGTTGCCGAGCGCCGCGACGATGCCCATGGCCAGCACGAACAGCGGGAAAGCCATGATGGTATCGGCGACGCGGCCGACGATGCGGTCGGTCCAGCCGCCGAAAAAGCCGGCGGCGACGCCGGCGAAGCCGCCCATGACGAACACCAGCGCCACCGATGCTACCGCAATGATGAAATCAAGCCGGGTTGCGACGACGACGCGGCTGAAGACATCGCGTCCGAGCTGATCGGTGCCGAACAAATGATGCAGGTTTGGCGGCTTTAGGGCTTCGCTGGTGTCGCTTTGCAGCGGGTCGAAGGGCACGATGTGCGGTCCGAAGGCGGCCGCCAGCACGATCAAGACGAACAGCGCGAAGGCAAATCCGGTAACCGGGTTCTCGCCGATGACGTAGCGCGAATGGCGGATGAGCGCGGACAGGGCGCTTTCGCGTACCGGTGTGGCGGCAATATCGGTCATGCTTCGAGCCTCACCCGCGGATCGATCAGGCCGTAGAGCACGTCGATGATAAGGTTGAGCGTGACGTAGAGGACGGCCATGGTCAGCACGAAGCCCTGCACCGGCGCGAAGTCGGAGGCGAGCAGTGCTTCCACCGCGTAGGAGCCGATTCCCGGCCAGGCGAACACCTTCTCGACCAGCACATTGGCGCCGAGCAGAAAGGAGAACACCATGCCCAGCGTGGTGATGACCGGCAGCATGGCGTTGCGAAAGGCATAGGTGACGATCACCGTATAGCTCGACAGCCCGCTGGCGCGCGCTGTGCGCACGAAATCCGACGAGAGCACGGCAAGCATCGAAGCCCGCGTCATGCGCGCGATCGGCGCCAGCGAGAAAATGCCGAGCGTCAGTGCCGGCAGGATGAGCTGCTTGAGACTCGCCACGAAGGTTCCGAAATCGCCGGCGATCAGGCTGTCGATCAGGTAGAAGCCCGTGACATGCGGCGGTTCGGTAGAGAACACGTCAAGCCGGCCAAGCGGCGCCGGAGCCCAGCCCAGCAGATAATAGAACACGTAGACCAGGATCAGCCCGGTGAAGAACACCGGCAGCGAAACGCCGAGCGTGGAGATCACCCGGCAGGCGTGATCGATGAGGGAATTGGGCTTGGTCGCGGCCAGGATGCCGAGCGGCACGGCGATTACAATCGAGACGATGAGTCCAAGCAGCGTCAGCTCGGCGGACGCCGGCAAGCGGTTCGCCAATTCGGTCGTGACCGTTTGGCCGGTGGTGAGCGAGGTGCCGAGATTGCCATGGGCGAGGTCGACGACGTAGCGACCGAACTGCTGGATCAGCGGCTTGTCGAGGCCGAGCTTAACGCGCACTTCCTGGATCGCCTGCGGGGTCGCGGCGGGACCGGCGAAATAGACGGCCGGATCGCCGGGCAGCGCGCGGGTCAAGAGAAAGGTGACGACGACCACGCCGATCAGTGACGGGATCGCCATTGCCAAGCGCTTGAGGACCAGTGTCAGCATGCTCGCCTCGCATGGTCCTTCTGCCCGCAAGCGCGGCGAGGGCGCGTTTGACGCCACCTCACTGCGTCACGCCTTCGCGAATGTTCGATAATCGAGCCGGCGATGGAACCAGTATTGGTAGCCGCTAACGTTCTTCTGCATCGCCACGTTGACGTAAGGCTGGTAGAGCGGGATGCGCGGCATGTCGGTGAAGGCGAGATCGACAAAGCCCTTCACATCTTTGTTGTAGGCGTCCCAATCGCCGGTCGCCGCCGCGGCGCGCGCGCCGTCGATAAAAGTGTCCATCTGCGGCGACTGATAGCCCATGGTGTTGAAGATCGATTTGCCGGAGTGATAGCACCAGTAGAAGAAATATTCGGGGTAATCGAGCCAGCCGGAGAATACGTTGGTGAACAACGGCATGGACTTCTTGGTGAGCTCGGTGCGCCAGTTGGCGCCGGGCACCTTGTTTATGATGGTGGTGATGCCGATCTGCTGCAGGCTCTCCTGCACCAATTCGCAAATCGGCTGATTGACTCCGGCAAAGCCAAGGTCGAACGAGATCGGCACGTTGATATTGGTGGCGCCGGCCTCGGCGAGCAGCTTCTTCGCCTTGTCGAGATCGGTATTGAATTTGTGCGGCTGCGGCCATGCGACTTCGGTCGGCGTATCCGCCGCGGCGCCGAACATCGGTTTGCCGAGGCCATAGAGCACTACGTCCATGATCTTCTGGTAAGGAATCGCGTAGGCGATCGCGTCTCGCACCCTCACGTCGTTGAACGGCGGGTGCTGCACGTTCATGCCGATATATTGGATGCCGTTCGAGTAAGGCGTTGAGATGATGGTGAGCTTGCCGTCGTTTTTTAGTTCGGCAAAGTCCTTGTTGGGCAGGTCGTAGGATACGTCGGCGTCGCCGCGTTCGAGCAGCGCGCGCCGGTTGCCTGAGTCCGGCACGATGCGCCAGACCACGCGTTTGATCTTCGGCATCGGCCCGCCGGTCCATTTGTCGTTGCGCTCCAGAACGATCTGCGCCCCGGCCGTCCAGTTCGTCACTTTGTAGGCGCCGGAGCCCACGGTGTTGAGCTTGGTGTATTCCAGGCCCCACGGGTCCTGCGGCGTGGCGTTCTTCTTCACCAGTTCGGAATTGATGACACACGGCACGATCACGGCCAGGTCCGGAATCGTCAGCCGGTCCTTCTTGATGAAGTCGACGCGAAATGTGTGATCGTCGACGACGACGAATTGCTCGGGCTTGGTCAGCGAGCCCGCGCTCATCTGGAAAGTGGGAAAACCGCCGACCGTTACGGCGCGGTCGAACGACCACTTCACATCCTTGGCGGTGACCGGAGTGCCGTCCTGGAACACGGCATTCTTGCGTAGCTTGAAGGTTGCCGACATATCGCCGACATTCATGTCCTCGGCGAGCTCGGGTTTGAATTTGCTCTTGTCGTAATACGGCGTGCCGTTGGGCAGCGTCTTCATCTCATGGCTGATCAGACGATCGTAGCAATTCCACGAGATTTCGTAACCGGGCACGTTGGTGCCGACGCCGTGGATGTCGAGATTATTCGGCCCACTTTCCGAAACGATCAGCAGCGTATCCTGGTGCGACTGCGCTTTCGCCGGCGACCATATGGCGGGGGCGGGTACCGCCGCGGTCGCGGTCAGTGCAGTCATCGATTTGAGAAAGTCGCGGCGCTTCATTAAAGCCTCCCAGGCTGGCGCGTCGTTGGCTGAGCAAGCACTCCGCAAAGGGCGTGCCAAACCACTGAGCGTCGTTGCGGCGCCTTACGGTGTGTTTACCGCGGTTCGGGCTGTTCTGCCGGCCTGGCGAGGCCGCTTCCTGTGCGACTCGGGGGAGCGTCGCTCATTTATTAGGCAGTGGTCGGGCTCGGTGCCTTGGCGGCGGCTGAGGGCGCTGGCCCCGATCTTGCTCGTCGCTCCCCACCCTTGCACGTAATAGCCAAGCCGGAGACGGACATGCCGCGCGTCAGACTGGAAGCCGAGCCGGCGCCGCTCGCCGTCGATCTCGACAGCGCGGCGCTGATCATCATCGACATGCAACGCGACTTTTTGGAGCCGGGCGGCTTTGGCGAGGCGCTCGGCAATGACGTCACGCGGCTGCAGGCGGCGGTGGCGCCATGCCGGGCCGTGCTGAACGAGGCGCGCCGGCTGGGCATGTCGATCATCCACACCCGCGAAGGTCATCGGCCCGATTTGTCCGATGCGCCGCGCCACAAGGTCGAGCGGGGCGATCCGTCGATGCGCATCGGCGCGCCCGGTCCGATGGGTCGCATCCTTGTCCGCGGCGAGCCCGGTCACGACATTGTCGCCGAGCTTTATCCGCTGGAAAACGAACCGGTGATCGACAAGCCGGGCAAGGGCGCTTTCTATCAGACCGATCTAGAGCTGATGCTGCGCAATCGCGGCATCGATACCTTATTCGTCGCCGGAGTGACCACCGAGGTGTGCGTCAACACGACGGTGCGCGAGGCCAATGATCGCGGCTTGCGCTGCATCGTGCTGAGCGACTGCTGCGCGTCCTATTTTCCCGAATTTCATCAAGCCGGTCTGGCCATGATCAAGGCGCAGGGCGGCATTTTCGGCTCGGTAACGGGCTCCAACGAATTGCTGGGAGCGCTGGCGTCCGTGGACAACCAAAAGATCGCCTAAAACGGGTTTCTAGTGGAGCGGATTTGACATTCGCTACCCACCCAGCCGCAAACTCGTGAAGCGAATGTCAAATCCAAAAGCTCCACTAGGACTGACATTTGCTAGTGGTCCTTTGATTCTAACATTCGCATAATTGGCATGCCGGACAGGGGTGCGAATGTTAGAATCGGGCCACTAGGCCGGTCGTCGCTTCGCGGCACAATGTTCACCGCTGCGTGTTATAACGCGTACCGGTGAGGCGATTGGCCGATGGCTGAGGCGAAGCAAGACAGCGAGTCCGAAAAACCCCCGGCGCTGTCGCTGCTGACGGCCTGCGCCCGTGTCGTGCTGGGCCGGCCGCTCGCCAATCGCGAAGGCAAAGCCAGTCAAATCGGCCTCCTTGAGGGCGTTCCCGCGCTCGGCCTCGACGGACTGAGCTCCACGGCTTACGGGCCGGAGGCAGCGCTGACCATCCTGACCGCGGCCGGCGCTGCCGGGCTTGCCGCGCTCGGCCCGATCATGCTGCTGATTCTGGCGCTGCTCGGGATTCTCTTCGTCTCCTATTGGCAGACGATCGCGGCCTATCCGAAGAGCGGCGGTGCCTACACCGTGGCGCAGGCCAATCTCGGCGAGAACGCCAGCCTCCTTGCCGTGGCGGCCTTGATGATCGATTACGTGCTTACCGTTGCAGTGGGCATTTCCGCGGGAGTCGCCGCGCTCGTCTCGGCGGTACCGATGCTGCACCCCTACTCGCTTGCGCTCTGCCTCGGCATTCTCGCGCTGTTGACGCTCGCCAATTTGCGTGGCCTTGCCGATGCCAGCCGGTTGTTCGCGCTGCCGACCTATCTGTTCATTCTGTGCTTCTTGATCGTGATCGCCGTCGGTGGTTATGCCGCGCTGAGCGGCGGCGGCCATCCGCATCCGGTGACCCCGCCGCCGCATCCGCCCAAAGCCGCCGAGGCGCTCGGCTGGTGGCTCCTGTTGCGCGCCTTCGCTTCCGGCTGCACGGCAATGACCGGCGTCGAGGCGGTGTCGAACGGTGTCAATGCCTTTCGCGAACCGCAAGTCACCTATGCGCGCATCACACTGAGCGCCATCGTCGGTACGCTCATCGTGCTGCTCGCCGGCGTCGCCTATCTGGCAACGACCTACGGCGTTATGGCGATGGATCAAACGCAGCCGGGCTATCAGAGCGTGTTGTCGCAGATCGTCGGGGCGGTGATGGGACGCGGTGCGTTCTATTATGTCGCGATCGCAAGCACGATTGTCCTTCTTTGCCTGTCGTCCGATACCAGTTTTGTCGGTCTTCCGCGGCTGTGCCGCACGGTGGCACAGGATAAGTTTCTGCCGGCGCCCTTCGCGCTCGTCGGCCGGCGTCTCGTCGAATCGGTCGGAATTATTTATCTGACGATCACCGCCGGTATTTTGCTGGTCGTATTCGGCGGCATCACCGACCGCCTGATTCCGCTGTACGCCATCGGCGCGTTTCTGACCTTTACCATTTCGCAGGCCGGGATGGTGGCGCATTGGCGGAAGCAACTTGGCGAAACGAAGAGCGGCGAGCGCCGGCGCATCATCGGCAAGCTCTGCATCAACGCCGTCGGCGCCACCGCCACCGCCGCGGCACTCGCGATTATTGTCGTTGCCAAATTCACCGAAGGCGGATGGATCACGATCGTCACGATCCCCTGCGTGATCTGGCTGCTCAAGGCCATTCACGGCTATTACGCCAAGCGCGAACAGGCGTTGCGCGACGACGAGCAATTGCAGGCTTGCAGCATCAAGCCGCCGCTCGTCCTGGTCATGACGCGCCAATGGAGCAAGCTGACCGACAAGGCGCTGTGCTTCGCCATGGAGATATCGCCGGACGTCATCGCTGTGCATCTCGCCGCGCTTGAAGGTCCCGATGTGCGGACGGAGGAGAAACGTCTGCGCGACCGCTGGACCAAGGAGGTCGATAAGTCGGCGGTGGTGGAGCGGACCGGCCGCAAGCCGGGTTTGGTTTTCTTAAGCGCGCCTTTTCGGCGCATTCACGCTCCGCTTCTCAAGCTGATCAAGGAGCTGACCGAAAAGCATCCCGACCGCTCCGTCGCCGTGCTGATCCCCGAACTGGTCAAGACGCATTGGTGGGAATATCTCCTGAGCAATCAGCGCGCCCAGCGGCTGCGCCGCGCGGTGCTGGAATACGGCGGTCCGCGCGTCGTCGTCATCATGGTGCCGTGGTACCTGACGCCGCCGAAGATCGCCGATGCCCTGACCGAAGAAGAGGCTAAGGAGCCGCTCCGTCCACGCAACGTATTGCGGCGCCGGCGCAAGCGCACCACGCGGACGGCGTGAGCCGCCGTGGGTCGCGCGCCGCGATCACGCGGCCGGGCGGATCAGCGGCAGTCCGGAGTTCTCGTCCTTCACTTTGCGTAAATGGGCCGGATTTTCGGTCACGATGACTTCCAGCGTCGGCCGCACGTGGGCTTCGCCGAGGTGGCCGGCCATGGCGCTGCCGTCGCGCTTGCCGACGACCAGATGGATGTGCAGCGACGGCTTGCCGTCCGGGCCGGTGGCAACGTCGCCGATCAGCGATGCGACCTCGACTTGCTCGCACACCGGAATGCGCGAATAGGTTTTCTTCTCCCAATCGAAATACATCAGCACGAGGTCACTGAATGCGCCGATGGCCGTGAGCTGCGCCGCGCCGATCCGTTCCACGGCAACGAAGCGGTTGAGGCATTGCACGGCTTCTTCGCCGGTTTCCAGCACCACCGCATAGGTGCGCTGCCCGTCGTCGCTCCGGTGGATTTGTTTGTGTTGCATCGGCAAAATCCTTAATCGACGCCCGCCTGCGTCAATCTGTCAACCGCGAAGCGCCGCCCCCGTTCCGCCCCGCAACCGGCCTGCGGCGGGCGAAATGTCGTTCCGACAACCAAGCTTTCCTCGAATTAATCTCACCTTCAGGTCGCCGTAACGCGCGATTGCTCATTTATGCGTTCTAGATGTAGCAGCCCGTTTGGAGGGCTCTCAAAGGAGATCGCGTCATGAACCAAACAAATCCCCCTCAGTCCGGAAAGGTGAGAGCCCTGTCGGGGCGCCGCCTCGTCCTTTTGGCATCCGTCGCCGCAATCGGCGGCGCGCTCCTGATTGCCGGGCCGGGCGGTTATTGGAATGGCGTGTTCGGAACTCCGTCCGCCAATGCCGCGGAAACCGCGCCGGTGGCGCAGGGCCCGATCGCCCATCCGCAAGGCTTCGCCGATCTGGTCGCCAAGGTAAAACCCGCGGTGATTTCCGTGCGGGTTAAAATCCCCGCTTCCGCCGATCCGGCGATGGCCGAGCAATTGAACGGCGACAACGACCAGCAGCAAATTCCGGCGGAACCCGGTTCACCGCTCTACAAGTTCTTTCAGCAATTCGGCAACCAATTTGGCCGGCAAATGAACGCCCCCAACTCGCATGAGACCATCATCGGCGAAGGCTCGGGCTTTTTCATTTCACCGAACGGCTACGCGGTGACCAACAATCACGTGGTCAATCATGCCAAGTCAGTGCAGGTGACGACCGCCGACGGCACGATCTACACCGCCAAGGTGGTCGGCACCGATCCGAAGACCGATCTCGCTCTGATCAAGGTCGACGGCAAAGGTGATTTCCCTTACGTCAAATTTGCCTCGCAACGGCCCAAGGTCGGCGACTGGGTGGTCGCGGTCGGCAATCCGTTCGGGCTCGGCGGCACGGTGACAGCCGGCATCGTCTCGGCCGAGAGCCGCGATATCGGCGGAAGCCCCTACGACGATTACATCCAGATCGACGCGCCGATCAACAAGGGTAATTCCGGCGGGCCGGCCTTTAACGTCAACGGCAACGTCATCGGCATCAACACCGCGATCTACTCGCCGTCCGGCGGCTCGGTTGGCATCGGCTTCGATATTCCAGCCGCTACGGCCAAGCGCGTAGTGGCGGAGTTGCAGAAGGATGGCCATGTCACGCGCGGCTGGCTCGGCGTGCAGATCCAGCCGGTGACCACCGGCATCGCCGACAGCCTCGGGTTGAAAAAGGCCGAAGGAGCCATGGTCGACGAGCCGCAGAGCGGCAGCCCGGCAGCCAAGGCCGGCATCCAGTCCGGCGATGTGATCACGGCGGTCAATGGCACGCCGGTGAAGGATGCCCGCGACCTCGCCCGTACCATCGGCATGATGGCGCCGGACGCCTCGGTGAAACTCGACATCATCCGTCAGGATAAGCCGCAGACCGTGTCGGTGACGCTGGCGCAGATGCCGAACAACGAACAGGTCGCCAGCAACGACACCGGGCAGAATGCGGAGCCGAGCGGCGTGCCGCATCTCGGCCTGCAAGTGGCGCCGGCCAAGGACGTGTCCGGCGCCGGCGATAAGGGCGTCGTCGTCATGGGCGTCGATCCCGACGGCCCGGCGGCCGAAGTCGGCTTTCAAACCGGCGCGGTGATCCTCGATGTCGGCGGCAAGTCGGTGGCCAACGCCCACGATGTCGTCCAGGCGCTCGTCGAGGCCAAGGCGCAGGGCAAGCACGACGTGCTGATGCGGGTCAAGATGGCCGACGGCACGCGCTTCGTGGCGCTGCCGCTCGGCAAGAAGGCATAACGCGTGGCGCTATAGCGTATCCCGATTTAACAGAATCGGGATACGCTCCTAGCTGTTTGTTTCAGCATGTCCTTTTCGCAAAACCGGTTTCCACTTTTGCGGGACATGCTCTAGACAGCCGGAAGTGATCGACTCTCAGCGGCGCTGCCGTCGTCTCCCGGCAACCGTCAGTCGATCCAGTGGGGACGGGTGCATCCCGTCCCCATTCGCTTTCCCTGTCCGGCATGCCATTATGCGAATGTTAGAATCAAAGGACCACTAGCAGATGTCAGTCCTAGTGGAGTTTTTGGATTTGACATTCGCTTCACGAGTTTGCGGCTGGGTGGGTAGCGAATGTCAAATCCGCTCCACTAGCGCATGCGCCAAAAAAGCTGCCCTCGGACTTGGTCCGACGCCGGAAAGCGTTTTTCCGAAAAGGTTCGCTAAAACGCTCGGTTCAGGCGGCGCGGGTCAGCCGGTCGCTGTTGGCGTGTACGCAGTCGGCCAGCGGCGCATAGGCGCGCTCGGCGGCGGCATAAAAGCCAAGTCCCTCTTCCAGCGCGTGTTCGGCAGCCAATCCAGCCTTGGCGAAGGCGAGGAATTTTTCGGTTACCATGCGCGCGGTTTCCTCGACCGCCGTGTCCGGCGCCGCCGAGGCCAAGAGCATCATCCGCGCCGAAATCACGCTTTGCGCCTCGCAAGTGAAGCGCACGGCTTCGAGCCAGTTATCCCAGAAATCGCCCATAGCGCGCAGTGTCGGGCAAATTATCTAAAATTGCCGCGTCGGATTGGATAAAATTTTCCGAAACTGCGATGAATCGCCAGCGGGAGCGCTGCGGAGGGCCGGGAAACGCGGTCGCCTCAATTTTCCTGCGGGCATTTCTTGAAGAATTTGTAGATTTCCGGCGCCTGCAGCCACAATAGCGAATAGGTCAGGCCGCCTTTCTGCGTGATCCAGGTTTGGATGTCCGGCGGATAGTCCTTCCACAGGGTCGGCGTCACAAACGCCGGAATTGCCTGGTGGAATCCAAGCGACCCCTTGGGCGTCACGCAAATGTCCTCGCGCGGAATGAATTTGGCGACGACGGTGCAGGCGGACACGCAAGGCCCGGCGATTCGGATATCGGCATGCTCGGCTGCGAGCTTGGCGAATTTCGCTTCATAGGCCACCAGGAAGCCGCCGTAGTCGCCGGCGATTTCTACGGTCTCGGCGTGCGCGGTTAAGCCGGTCAGGCACAGTATAATGACGGCGAGGGCAGCTCTCATCGTCCGTTCCAGGGGGTATTGACGTTCTGCTGTTGACGTCCGCGCCGCGCATTTAACATAAAATCATTGGTGAAGACGAGTGGCCCCCGGCGCTATCGGTGCTATCGCCATTAATTCGGCGTCATCGCGTGCTTGTTCGGCGGCCGCATGGGTTCGGGCATCAAACTTACGCATTCGATCGCTTACGCTGCGCATTCGCGCCACCGGCTCGATATTTGCCGGCCGGCCGGCGCGACGGCGGCGCCGGTCGTGGTGTTTTTCTATGGCGGCGCTTGGCGCAGCGGCAACAAAGAGCTTTACCGCTATGTCGCCAAGGCGCTGGCGCGCCGTGGCTATGTCGCCGTGCTGCCGGACTATCGCATCTATCCGGAAGTGCGTTATCCGGAGTTTTTGGAAGACGGTGCGCAGGTCGTGCGCTGGGTCAAGGATAACATCGCCGGCTTCGGCGGCGATCCGGGCAAAGTGTTTTTGAAGGGCCATTCGGCCGGCGCCCACATTGCGGCGATGCTGTCGCTCGATGCACGCTGGCTGCGTAACGTCGGGCTCGATCCCGGCCGCGACATCGCCGGCCTGATCGGCATTGCCGGTCCTTACGATTACATGCCGCTGCGCGACGAAGTCTTGAAAGTGATTTTCGGCGGTGCCGACCGGCCCGACACGCAGCCGATTTTCCACGTGACCCCGGGGGCGCCGCCCTCCTTGCTGATCACCGGCGGCCGCGACCGGTTGGTGGAGCCCGGCAACACCATCCGGCTCGCAGCGCGACTGGTCGCCGCCGGCAACGCCGCCACCGTCAAGAGCTACCGGCGGGTTGGGCATTTTATTATCGTCGCCGCGCTCGCGCCGATCTTGCGCGAATTCGTGCCCGTGTTGCGCGACGTCGACGCCTTTATTGCCGAGACGTTGCAGACGCCGTTGCCGCAAGCGCCGACTGTCCTTGCGCCAGCGCTTGCGCCGGCGTGACGCGCGTCACGCACCGCGCCGCTTAAATCCCAGGTTTATGTTGCAGCGCACGCCTGCCGGCTTGCTTAGCCGCGGCAACAGGTGAAAGCTGTAACGGTCGAGTCCACGCTGTGGTCCTTTCAAAAGGGCGATGCGGATCGGCACGTCCAAAAACAATTACGGCGGCAGCGCCGCCGACCAACAAGAAAAAACTGAAATCCAGGTGGACCGTCTATCGAGCGGGGGAATCCAATGATTGCTATTGGGGCGCTTGTTATGCTTGCTGCGGTTTGGGCCATGGTGCTGTGGGGTTCGATTTATTTCAATAGAAACGTCATCTGACGCCTATCGCCGAAGAGGTGGCGGCGCGAAAGCGCCGCGCGCGGATCAAATTCCGGCGTACCATTCATAGCCGCGGTCGGCCCAATAGCTGCCGTGACCGCCCGCGATATTCGCGAAGCTCTCGACCGCCGCGATTTTCATGATGTATTTCGCCATTTTGTAGCCGAGCTGGCGTTCGACGCGCACGCGCAACGGCGCGCCATAGGGAACCGTCAGCGGTGCGCCGTTCATGTCATAAGCGAGGATGGTCTGCGGATGGAATGCGTCAAAGAGGTCGATGCTCTCGTAATACTGATTGGATTGATCGAGCGATTGGCCGAGACTGTCGGCGCAATAAAACACAATATATTTGGCGTTCGGCTTGAGACCGGCGCGTTTGAGCACCGTGCCGAGCGGCACGCCGGTCCACTTGCCGATGCAACTCCAGCCTTCGACGCAGTCGTGACGCGTGATCTGCGTGCGCGACGGCAGCGTGCGCAGGTCGCCGAGCGATAGAGCTATCGGATTGTCGACAAGACCGCCGACTTCGAGCCGCCAATCCTTAAAGCCGGACTGGACCAACGCGCGATAGCCCGGATCGTCGGGATCGGTCGAGCCGTTGGCGCGAAAATGCTTCGAAATATCGGCCTCCGGATATTCGCGCGCCATCGATTTCTGGCTCAAGACTGCTCGTTGCGCCCGTTCCGTCAGCGCCTCGGCGCTATCTAAAATCTTATCAACCGTCGGGTTCTGCGATCCAAGATCGCAGCCGGCGAGCGGCAGCGCGCCCAATATTGCGGCCGTGCGCGCCAGGAGCCTTCTACGGTCAAGCGGCTTCGTCATGACGTACTCTTTCCGGTTCGATTGCATACCAGCCGGTGATCATCGAGCGCATGTTGTTCCAGGCGCCCGACACCAGCACCATGGTGACATGCACGACGACGAAGCCGACGAGCAGAAATGCGCAGATGAAATGAATGGTCCTGGCGGTCTGCCGGCCGCCGAAAATAGCGGTCAGAAACGGGAATGCCGCGTCGAGACCCGGCGACATCGTCAAGCCGGTGAGGACTAGCAGCGGCAGAACGACAAAGACGATCGCCAGATAAGTCAGCCGCTGTAGCACATTATAACGCTTAGCCTCGTCGCCGCGCGGAAAGCGAAGCCGAAGGTGATCGAGCACCGAGTTGCCGATGCGGCGCAATTGCCGCCGGGACGGGATCAGATCGTGCCAAACGTGGCCGCTCGCCAGGCTGTACAGCAGATAAAGTGCACCGTTGAAAACGAACAGCCAGGCGAAGAAAAAGTGCCAGCGCCGCCCAGTGGCCAGATCTTGATACCCCGGGAGTGTGATCCACGACGGAAATGCGCGTTCGTTCGTATCGGAACTGCCAGAGAGGCCGAGAGCGCCGGTGGTATTGAAGCTGTGTCCGAAAATTGTCGTGATGCCGATTTCCCTGCCGCCTCGTTGTGCGGTGCCGATGGAGGCGATCGGATGAGCGAAGTCCGAGGCCTGACCAAGATAAAGCGCCGGATGGGCATTGAGTATTTGCAGTCCGCTCATCAGCAGAATTGCCATGCAGAGACCGCCGATCCAATGGGTGAGTCGCACGGTCGCACTGTGCCGATAAACCAAGTCACCCCGGTCGGCGGTATCGCGTTCGGTTTCGTTGGAGGGTCCCGCAAAGTCGCTCATGATCGTCCTCCAACAGGAAGGAACCCGCCGTTTGGCGGCGGGTTCCACGATGGTTGTGGTCGTTAGCTCGGCATCAGCACGGAGTTTACAACCTGGATGACGCCGTTCGATTGCATGACGTTGCCCTGCGTTATTTCGGCGACATCGCCCTTTTCGTCGGTAATGCGGATGTGGCCGTCGTGCTCGGTGAACGTCAGCGGTTCGCCTTCAACCGTATTGATTGTGGCTTTGCCACCGTCGGCCCGAATCTCATCCTTGAGCTTCTGGGTCGTGTAGCGCCCGGGCAGCACGTGGTAGGTCAGAATGCTCTTAAGCTCGCCTTTCTTGCTCGGCTTCATGAGCCCTGCCACGGTGGCGTGCGGCAATTTGTCAAAGGCGCGATTGGTCGGCGCAAATACCGTAAATGGGCCCGGGCCTTCGAGCGTCTTCACCAAACCGGCCTCTTTCACGGCAGACACCAAAGTTGTGTGCTCTTTCGAGTGCACGGCGTTTTGAATGATGTTGCGCGACGGATACATCGGCGCCCCGCCGACCATCATGGTGGCGAATGCCGGGGCCGACAACGCCACGGTCATGGCGACGCCGGCTGCAAGAATCATCGATCGTTTCATAGTGGCTCCTATTCTGGTTTTCTGCACATTCGTGCTGATAGGGCCCATCGGTCGGCAGGACCGCCGATGTTCCGCCCGTGTGCGCGCAACGGATGGGTCGTTTCGGGTTGCCGCACAACGTAGCTACGAATGGATTCGGCTTTGGATTTTGCCGTGGGCATCACAATGAGTTGTGATCGGTTGTCGGAACAATTCTCAGCCGCGCCCGTGACAGCTGGTCGAAAGACCGGCGCGGCTTACTGTGTTAATGCCCGCCGCCGATCAGCACGGTCGAAACCGCCGGCACGTAGGTGATGACCAATAGCGCCAGGAAATTGAGCAGCACGAATGGCAGCACGCCGCGGTAGATGACGCTCATCGGCACGTTGAAGATGGCGCGCGCGGCGAACAGGTTCAGACCGAACGGCGGCATGTAAAGACCAATCGACAGATTGACGGCCATGATGATGCCGAAGTGGATGGCATCGATGCCGGCCGCCTCCACGATCGGCAGCAAGAGCGGCGTCAGCACCAGGATTGCCGGCGCCGGCTCGAGGAAGCTGCCGGCCAGGAGCAGGCCGGCATTGACGGCGAGTAGCGTCTGCCAGTGCGGCAGGTGCATCGCCTCGATGCCGTGGATCAGGCGTTGCGGAATGCCGCTCGTGGTCATCAGCCAGGAATAGACGCCGGCCGAGGTGACGATGATCAGGATCTGGCCGATCAGCACCACCGAACTGCCGATGATCTGCCACAGCTCGGTCAGGCCGACGGTGCGGTAGACCGCCATCGCCACGAACAGCGAATAGACAACGGCCACGCCCGCGGCTTCCGTCGGCGTGAAGACGCCGCCGTAAATGCCGCCGAAAATCACGACCAGCGTGCCGATCGCCCAGCTCGCGTCCTTGGTCGAGGCCCAGATATTCCTCCAGCGCGCCGGCGCCGACAGCGGCACCATTTTTATCTTGGCGTAGACCATGACGTAGACGGCGTCGACGATGCCGATCAAAAGGCTCGGCAGAATGCCGGCGGTGAACAGCTTGATCGCCGAGACCTCTGCGGTCATGGCGTAGAGGATCATCGCGATCGACGGCGGGATGATCACCGCAACCGCGCCCGACGAGGTGATCAGGCTGATGGCGAAACGCTCGCTATAGCCGTGCTTGGTCAGGGAAGGGAACAACAGCCGGCCGATGGCGACCACGGTGCCGACCGAAGTATGCGCCATCGCGCCGAACAGTTCGGACGAGGCGACCGTGGTCACCGCCAGCGAACCGCGCACCCCGCCGATGATCGAGACCACCCAGTTCACGACGCGGTCGGCGATGCCGCCCTTACCCATGATCTCCCCGGCGAGCACGAAGAACGGCACCGCCAACAGCGGAAAATTGTCGAGGCTGCCGAACATATAAGTCTGCACGGCATCGGTCGGCACGTGGGCGACGAATACGATCGCGGCGAACGAGGTCAGCAGTAGCACGACGAAGATCGGCAGGCCGAGCATCAGTAGAATCAGCGGCAGGATGAAATAGACGAAGGTTGACATTTCAGCGCTCGAGATCCCGGCCCGCGACGCTGTCGTCGTGGCGAGTGTCGACGGCGATGAGCCGCGCCGCGATCAACAGCGCCGTCAGCAGCACGCCGATCGGCACGGCGGACTGCGGAATGACGAGGGGGATGTTCGCGGTCTCGCTGCGCTGATCGAGCTCGTAGAACATGGTCATGACCGGCCAGGCGAAGACTGCGACCGCGACGCAGGTGGCGATGGTGATGAGATCGGCGAGCACGTCGAAAACCTTGCGCGCGCGCGGCGGCAGCAGCGAGATGACCACGTCCATGCGAATGTGGCGGCCGAGCCAGCCGGCCTGGCTGGCGCCGAGAAAGACGCAGCCGATCATCAAGAACAGCATCGCCTCCTCGGCCCAATACAACGACACCGAGAAGACGTAGCGGCCGATGATGTTGGCGAAGTTGATGGCGACGCTCAGCATCAGCATGGTGCCGGCGGCGACGCGCAGCACAGCGACGAGCGCGTTCGCGAGGCGTCTGAGGATGTCGATCATCAGCCTGCCTGCCGACTCTGTTTCCCGGGCGCGGCACGGCACAAAGTGCTGCCCCGCAGAACTGGGATCGTTGGAAACTCGGCCTGTGACGATCCCGGATCGGCGGTGCACGGCTCTCGCGTGCACCGCGTCCGGGAAACGGAAGAAGGTTTCAGTGTCTGGCGACGGCCGCGCGCACCATTTGCAGCATGTCATGCACTGCGGGCTGACCCTTGGTCGCCTGGTCGGCGACCGGATCGAGCAGCGTCTTCAGCTTGGTGAGGTCGTCGGGGGGCAGCGTATGCACGGTGCCGCCGAGCTTGGTCCAGGTGTTCACCAGGTTTTTGGTAAAGTCGACGTTCCAGGCTTGCGCCTTGGCTTGCACCTTGGCGCCGTCGTCAGTGACGATCTTCTGCAAATCCGGCGGCAGGGTATCGAACCACGGTTTGCTGATGACCGCGAGCGAGATGATATAGGTGTCGTTGGTGACGGTAATCACCTTGAGCAGATCGTTCATCTTGAAGGCGACGAACACCGACAGACCGGAAATCGTACCGTCGATCGTGCCTTGATCGAGCGCAGGCACCACGTCCGACAGCGGCATGCCGATGCCGGTGGCGCCGAGCGCCGCCATCTTCTCGCGTTCGAGCTCGGTGCCGTTGATACGCAGTTTCTTGCCCTGGAAATCCGACAGCCGCATGATGCCTTTCTTGGCGCCGTAGTCGGACGCACCGATATTCATGGTGGCGATGCCGACCATGCGCTTCGGTGCCGCCATGTCGAACATCGCCTTCTGGATCGCCGGGTCTTGAACCGTGGCGATGGCATTCTCGTTGCTCTTGAACAGCATCGGCGCCGAGAATACGCCGAAACGCGGATCGACGCCGACAAAGAAATCGACCGGTCCGATATAGCCCTGCACGGTGCCGAGCTGGACGCCCTGAATTTCGGACGGGATCGGCCCCAACTGGCTCGCGGGGTAGATTTGCACCTCGATGCGGCCGCCGGAGTCCTTTTCGACTTCTTCCTTGTAGAACTTGATGAACTGATGCTGCGTCTCGTTCATCGTCGCGGTGCCGAACTTCAAGACGAAATTGGCCGCGTTGGCCGGAACGGCCAGCGCAAAAAAACCGAGCGCGGCGGCCGCAGCAAGCGTCAGGCCTCTGCCGGCCCGGACTGCGTTCGTATGTCCAGACATTGTCCCATCCCTCCGTCTGACCCAACGCGTCTTTCGGCCGCAAAATTCCTTTCTGCTGCCCGCGCGTTTGCGGCGCCGACTATAATGAAGGTGCAGGTCTTGCCAAGGGATATGCTAGGCGGCGGACGATTTGTCACCCACGTGCTTTTCGCTACTTAGCCGTGAAACTGAAAGAAGCCCACATCGACGACGCGATGACGAAAGCCGACTTCGCAATAGGCCAGATAATAGTCCCACAGACGCTGAAAACGGGCGTCTACTTTCAAGGCTTCGAGCTTCGGTCGCGTCTGCAGGAAGCGGCGGCGCCATTCGTGCAAGGTCCGCTCGTAGCTGGCGCCGAACGATTGGTGATGCGTGAGCTTCAGCCCGGCGCGGGCCGCTTCGCGTTCGAGGATCGCGCTTGTCGGCAGCATGCCGCCGGGAAAAATGTGGCGCTGGATGAAATCGGGACGCTTGCGGTATTGCGAGAAGCGCGTGTCGTCGATGGTGATGGCTTGCAAGAGCGCGATGCCGCCTGTAGCGAGGCAGGCGCGGAGTTTTGCGAAATAAACCGGCCAATAACGCTCGCCGACCGCCTCGACCATTTCGATCGAAGCGATGCGGTCGAAGCGGCCGGTGACGTCGCGGTAGTCCTGCAGCCGCATGTCGGCGCGGCCATCTTGAATTTCAGCGGCTAAGCGCGCCGTAGCGTAACGCAGTTGCTCGGTCGATAGCGTTATGCCGCGCACCGACGCGCCATGATGCCGTATCAGCCTCTCAGCCAACGCGCCCCAGCCGCAGCCGATCTCCAATATGGTCTCGCCGCCGCGCAGTCGCAGAAGCTCTCCGATCCGATCGAGTTTCCGGTCCTGCGCCTGCTCGAGTGTCTCGTCACCAGCGTAGAGCGCCGCAGAATAATTCATGCCACTGTCGAGCCACGGCCCGAAAAAATCGTTGCCGAGATCGTAGTGCGCGGCGATGTTACGGCGGCTGCCGCGGCGCGTATTGGCGTGGAGCGCGTGGCCTATACGGTTGCGCAGGAAGCTGAGCAGCCACTTCTTGGTTTGCGGGGCGAGGGCGCTTTCGTTGCCAGCGCCGAGATCGAGAAGTTTCACGAGGTCCGGCGTGGTCCAGTCGCCGTCGATATAGCCGTTGCAGAAACCGTCCTCGCCCTCGGATAGCAACCGCCACAGCGCACGCCAACGTCGCATCGTTAGTATTGCCTCCGGTCCGGCGCCGTCGCCGCGGCGCGCGACAATAGCCATGTTCGGCAACGCGATTTCGAGTCGTCCGGTTTGCAAGTGCGGCAGCGAGCGGTCGAGCAACCGGCCAATCATGCTTGGCCGCCGCCGCGCTCTGCCGGCGCGGTCGTGCGATGGATAGGAGGGATTGGAAAAGCTCATGGCGATCGGCCCCCGAGGTCCACGCTGGTGACGGGCAGCGCCGGAGGAGCCGGTCGGGCGCGCGAGCGATAGCCTTTCAGCAGCATCCGCAGCGCGTGCCAGTGAATCGCGGCAATGACCTTCAAAGTCAGCAGCGGATGAGTGGCAAGCAGTCGCAGCAAGTTTAAGTCCGAAATGTCTTGTCGGCGTCCCGCTAGTACTGCGGCAAGCATCACGCCATCCGCCGCAACTGCCCTGATCGCGACTGAGACGCGTTCGCCGGGAATGGCGACACGGAACTGATACGTCAGAGCCATGTCCATGAATGGCGAGACGTAAAATACCTTGCGGCATTGCTGTTCTAGCACCGCCCCGGCGTTGGGGCCGGCCGCTATCAAATAGCTGTGGCGTTCGCCGAATGTATTGTGGACCTCGTAGAGCACGGCCGCGAGCTGGCCATCGCAGTGATGGCAGAAGTAGACACTCAGCGGGTTGAAGCCGTAACCGAAAATTCGCGGCATGCAGAGGAGCCGGATCGTGCCGCCGCTCCAGCCGATGCCGGCTTGGATAAGATGCTGCTCGACCTGGTCGCGCAACGGGCGGCCGCTGTCGTCGCCATGATCTGCGTCATGGAAACTGACGGCATTGAATCGGTTGTGCGAAAACAGCCGCAGGCTTTTGCTCAAGCGATCGATTTCGTCAAGGTCGAGCAGCAGCCAAAATACTCGGTAGCGCAGGCGGTGCACATGCGGCCGCAGCCGCCGGTGGATCACCGATCCGACGTATAACGCAGAGCGGAAATTCAAAGTTTCGCGAAGCCTCATGCCGCGAGCTCCGTTTGCGGTAATTGCGGCGCGGGCAGGGGGCCGATGGCGATGCGGCCGGATTCGTTCGCTACGGTCCATGGCCGGCGACAACCGCCGATCGCCTCGGCGACGGCAAGTCCGGCCTGCAGTCCGTCTTCATGAAAGCCGGCGCCGAAATAGGCGCCGCAGAACCACGTGTTGCGCACGCCCTGCAGCGACCATAGCCGCTGCTGCGCCGAAATCGCCGCGGTATCGAATAGCGGGTGGTGATAAGTCTCGCGGTAGTGCTCCACGCGCGGCGCACGCGGCGGATTGAGCGTGACGAAGAGCGGCGTGTCCTGCGGAATGCGCTGCAAGGAGTTCATCCAATAGGTGACGGTTGCGCATTTATCGCCGTCGTTGCGGCCGCCGATGTGATTCCAGCTCGACCACACCGCGCGTCGTTTCGGCATCAGAGTAACGTCGGAATGCAGCGCCGCGACATTGCCGCAGTAGTGGAACGCCCCAAGCAGCCGTTTTTCCTCGGCCGTCGGGTCGTCCAGTATTGCCAAGGCTTGATCGGCGTGGCTGGCAATGACCGCGTGATCGAACGTCTCGATTGCCCCGGAGCTGTCGCGGACTTCGATTTTGTCGTCGCTTCGGCGCACGGCGGTGACGGCCGTCGCACGGCGGATTCGATCCGCGAAGGATTGCGTCAGACGCTCGACATAAGCGCGGCTGCCGCCAAAAACGGTGCGCCATGGTGGCCGATTGCGCAGCTTGAGCAGACCGTGGCTGTCCTGAAAGCGGATGAAGGCTGCTGCCGGATAGCTGAGAATCTTGCTGGTCGGCGCCGACCAGATCGCCGCCGCCATCGGCAGCAGATGATCGTCGCGAAAGGCTGCGCCATAGGCGCCGGCCTCAAGATACTCGCCCAGAGTGGTGTGCATCTGTTCGAGCATCGCCAGATCGCGTGGCGCCTCGCGGTAGAAGCGTTGCAGGCCGCGCAGCATCGACCAGAAGCGCGGCCGTAGCAGGTTGCGCTTGTCGGCGAACAGGCCGGACAGGCTGCCGGAATATTCAAGCTCGCCGCCGGCTAGAGAGACTGCGAGCGACATGTCGGACAATTGCGTCGGTACGCCGAGGTGATCGAATAAGGCGGTCAGGTTGGGGTAGGTCAATTCGTTATAAACAATAAACCCAGTATCGACGGCAATCGGTCCGTTTGCCGTCGCAACATTAACGGTGTTGGAATGTCCGCCGACACGGCGGTCGCTCTCGTATACGGTGACCCGGTGGGTTTGGCTGAGCAGCCACGCCGCCGACATGCCGGAAATCCCGGTGCCGATAACAGCAATGTCTTTTTGCCGGCCCGCGTTGCGCTGCATCATTCGCCCGTTCCGCGTGCAGGCTTGCCGGTTCGATTGGTCGCTTTTTGCATGACGCCGAAGTTACGATTGATTTTTGGGGTTGGATCACCGGCCAGCCGGCCTGATCCAAATGCTGCCGTCGGTCGTATCCCCGGGCATGCAACTCGAAATAGCGAGGCAATGGCCGACGCCGCCCTGGCCGTTACCGGGCGGCCACGGGCCGCTTTGGTTCCGGCAGGATGGCGTCCGTCACGGAGCGCGTATGGACGATAAAGGCGAAAGCGCTTCGGGTTCCGATCCGGCGCGATGGATCAGCGCGATTGCGACCGAAGGGGACCGGGACGCGTTCGCCTCGCTGTTCGAATGTTATGCCGGCCGCATCAAAGCCATGCTGGTTCGGCGCGGCGCTGCGGCTGAGGCGGCCGAGGACATCGCGCAGGATACGATGCTGATGGTGTGGCGAAAGGCCGGGCAATTCGATTCGGCGCGCGCCAGCCCAGCCGCCTGGATTTACACGATCGCCCGCAATCTGGGGGTGGACCGGTTGCGCCGCGACAAGCGGGCAAAGCTGTTTGCGCTTTATGAGGCCATCGAAACCGAGGCGCCCGAGCGGCCCGACGCTCCGCTCGACGTCGCGGAGCGCGATCAGCGCCTGCGCGACGCACTTCGCGAACTGCCGGAGGAACAAGTCCGTGTGGTTCAGCTTTCCTTCTTCGAAGGCCGCGCCCACGGTGATATCGCCAAGCTTCTCGATCTGCCGCTGGGTACAGTCAAATCGCGGCTGCGTCTGGCGATGACCCGTTTGCACAATCTTCTGGGTGAGCCGACATGACCATCACGCATCATCCAAGCGATCTGACATTGGCGGCGCTCGCCTCCGGCACGCTTGATGAGGCGCGTGCGGTGGTGGTTGCCGCGCACCTGTCGCTGTGCCCGCATTGCCGGGAGGCGATGTCGTCATTCGAGAATGTCGGCGGCGTCCAGCTTGAGACGGCTGTACCCGCGGAGATGTCCACCGGCGCGCTGGAGCGCGCCATAGCGCGAGTGTCCGCGCAAGTGTCGGAAGCCGGCCAAGGTGCCCGCCCGCAGCGCGCACAGGCCGGTGCGTTACCGGCATCTCTGGCGCCCTACACATTGGGTTCATGGCGTTGGATCGGCTGCAACGTGCAGTGGCGTTCGGTCGACGTCGCCTCGGACGATGGCGTCCGCGTTTTCATGTTGAAGGCAGCGGCGGGGACGCGTTTGCCGCGTCACCGGCATAGCGGAACGGAATGGACCTGCGTTTTCGAGGGTGCCTTCCGACACGATTTTGGCCGCTTCGGCGCCGGCGATTTCGACGAGGCCGACGAACTGGTCGAGCATAATCCGGTCGTCGAGGATGGCGTGCCTTGCGTTTGCCTGGTGGCGTTGCAGGGCAATATCGAGCTGCAGAGCTGGGTCGGCCGGCTGCTACAGCCTTTCGTCCGTCTCTGAGCGGCCGCGATGGGGCGCGCTTGCGAGTATCGGGCCGGTACCGGGTCGAGCGCCAAACGGTGCGGCGGCCGGCATGGCTCGCCGTGGGCCGCCGGCGTGCTGGCGAGCTTGCTCCTTGCCGGCTGCTCTCCTGCCTCGGTCTTGAACTTCTTTGTTTCCACGTCCGGCGTCGAAATTACGCGCTCGGTTGCTTACGGTGACGGACCCCGGCGAACGCTCGACCTCTATCGGCCTGCTGGCGCCACTGATGCGCCGGTTGTCGTGTTCTTTTACGGCGGCTCGTGGCAAACCGGCGACAAGGCGCTCTACACGTTTCTCGGCGCGGCGCTGGCACAGCGCGGTTATCTGACCGTCGTCCCGGACTATCGGCTTTACCCCGAGGTTCGCTATCCCGCTTTTCTTGAGGACGGCGCGCACGCGATGCGCTGGACTCGTGACAACGCCGCGCGCTACGGCGGCAACTCCGCCGCGCTTTTTGTCATGGGGCATTCGGCCGGCGCCTATATCGCGGCGATGCTTGCGCTCGACCCCCGCTGGCTCAAGGAGGTCGGCCTCGTGCCGGACCGCGATCTCGCCGGGCTGATCGGGGTTTCCGGGCCGTATGATTTCCTGCCGCTGCGCGATCCGATGCTGCAGGCGATATTCGGCGGCGCCAATCGGCCAACGACGCAGCCGATCTCTTATGTCTCGCCCGGAGCGCCGCCGGCACTCCTGATGACGGGCACGAACGACAACGTGGTTGGCTCGGGCAATACCATGCGCCTTGCGGCGCGCCTGCGCGCGTCCGGTGACGAAGCCGATGTGGCCACCTATCCGCGCGTCGGCCACCTCACCATCATTGGGTCGTTCGCCGGCCCGCTCCGCTTCCTCGCGCCGGCGTTGCGGGATACCGACCGCTTCATGGCCGGAACGCTCCGCGGTCGGGCGCAGCCCGCGGCTGTGACGCCATGACGGCGCAACAATTCGCAGTCGTCGTTGTTGCCGTCAGCGCGGCGCTTTCGGCAATCATGTCCGGAGCCTGGCTGGTTTGGCGCGGCACGCGAAACTCCGGATGGGTCGATACGATCTGGACTTTCGGTCTCGGCGTTGTCGGCTGTGGCGGTGCGTTGACGCCATGGCTGTTGTTCGGCGGCATAACGGAGCGTCAGGCACTGGTGGCTTGGCTGATCGCGATCTGGTCGCTGCGGCTTGGCGCTCATATCGCGCTGCGCACGGTCGGGATTATCGACGATCCGCGCTACGCCAAGCTCATTCGCGACTGGGGGGACAATGCGTCGCGACAAATGTTCTGGCTGTTGCAGAAACAGGCATTGGTCAGCATACCGCTGGCGCTGGCAATGACACTCGCTGCGTTTAATCCATCGCCGGGCCTTGGTGCACAAGATTTCCTCGGCGTCGTCGTCCTGATGGTCGGCATCGGCGGCGAAGCCGCCGCCGATTTCCAGCTGCGGCACTTTCGCTCCGACCCAAAGAACCGCGATCGGATTTGCGACGCCGGACTGTGGTCATGGTCGCGGCACCCGAATTACTTCTTCGAATGGTTCGGCTGGCTCGCCTATCCGCTGTTCGCGATCGCTTTCGGTGGCGGCTATCCGTGGGGATTTATCGCGCTGGCAGGGCCGCTCTGCATGTACTGGCTGCTGGTGCATGTCTCCGGCATCCCGCCGCTCGAAGCGCATATGCTGGAACGGCGGGTCGGCGCGTTTCGTGCCTATCAGGCGCGCACCAATGCATTTTTTCCGGTGCCGCAGCGCCTGGCCTGGTGGAGCGGGTTTGGAGACCGCAAATGACGCTTCTGCAATCCATGATCGGCATCGGCGAGGGCGTCCCGTGGCCCGACGCGATAACGCGGCCGGCGATCGATTGGCTCGTCGGGCGGACCCGGCGTCGGCTGCGGGTCGCGCCGCAAAATGTCGACGGCATATTCGCCGCGGGGATGGCGGACTATCCGATCGCGATTAATACGGATGCAGCTAATACGCAGCATTATGAGATCCCCGAAAATTTCTTTGCGCTCGTGCTTGGGCCCCAGCGCAAATATTCGTGCTGTCTCTACGATGACGGTATCGAATCGCTGATCGAAGCCGAGGAGCGCGCGCTCGCCGTCAGTGCCGCGCATGCCGGCCTTGCCGACGGTCAGCGCATTCTCGAACTCGGCTGCGGCTGGGGTTCGCTATCGCTGTGGATGGCGCGGCGCTATCGCGCCGCCAAGATCGTGTCGGTGTCGAATTCGCATTCGCAGCGTGCCTTTATCACGGGCGTCGCCGAAGCTCAGGGCCTGACTAATCTTGAAGTCGTTACTGCCGATATGAATGTGTTTATGCCGAGTGGCCGCTTCGATCGCGTGGTGTCGGTCGAAATGTTCGAGCACATGTCGAACTGGCGACCGCTGCTTTCCCGGATGCGCGATAGTCTCGAAGCCGACGGGCGCATGTTCATCCACGTCTTCAGCAATGCGCGTGCGTCGTATCGCTTCCGCGCAGAAGACAAGGAAGACTGGATCGCGCAGCATTATTTCACCGGCGGCATAATGCCGAGCCACGGACTGATCCGGCAATTTCCGGATTGCTTCACCGTCGACGCGGAATGGCGATGGAACGGCGAGCATTACCGACGCACGGCCGCAGATTGGCTGAAAAAGTTTGACGACCATGCCGATGAAGTGAATGCGGTCCTTAAGCGCGTCTACGGCCGCGACGGCGCGCTCTGGCGCCGCCGCTGGCGGCTGTTCTTTCTGGCGACGATGGGATTGTTCGGTCACGCCGGCGGCGAGGAATGGGGCGTGAGCCATTATCGCCTTACGCCGTCGCAGCCGCGGCCTTAATCAGGGCGAAAAGGCGTGGGCCACAAAATATGCCGCCGTCGCCGCGATGCCTGCGGCCAACGCGCCGTAGCAGATATCGATGATGGTGATCTGTAGCGTCCAGTTCCGCAAAGTCGCGTAATTGGTCAAATCATAGGTGGCGTAAGCCAGGGCTCCAAATAAAACCGCGTACAAGCACGCGTTGAGAGCCGATCCGGAGCGCAAAGCGGGAATGACCGCGAACACCAATATACCGATGGGGTAGAGCAGATAGAACGCGATTGCCGGCGCCAGCCGGAGATCCGGCAGCAGGATATCGCCCAGTACCGGCCGATATAGGACGTGGCCCATGATCCGCAGCCATCCCGCATCGATGGCTCCGAACACGACAAGAATCGAAATATAAGCGGCAAAATAGGTCATGAGCGGCCTCAACCCTGCTGCGCAATGGGCAAATGCTACGTTTCGCGTCCGCCGCTGGATCATCGGCTGCAAAGAAATGCTTGTCTCCTTGTCGAGGACCGACTTGACATATGTCACCATTTAAGATACATAAGGCTGCGAATCAAATCTCGCCCCAGGAAGGACACTGCCGGGTGACGCCGGTGGAGGGGGGCGAGTACGGTTCCCGCGGGCGGGGCTGTCACCCCCGTTCTCGGGCGGCTCTGGGCCAAAACGCCCGGCCGGCATTATGACCGGTCTGCGGGGTCAAACCCGCTGCACTGGGGCGGCAGGGGGCGGATAACACCCGTCCCTACCGAGTCCCGTCCCAGGAAGCGCGTGAACTGGAGCTGAGCGGTGGCGTTCGGTCGCTGCCGCAAGTGCCGTAGTGGAACGCCGGCAGGCGAGCGCGCCCGATAGCGGAAAGGGCGGCGCAAGCCGCCTACTCCGCGGCGCGCCCTGTGCGCCGCTTGCGTACAGGTCACCCGCGGTCCGTATGACCGCAGTGCGTCTGCCGGCGGTCCATCTCCTTCTTTTATTTCTTCGTAGCCCGGATTGAGCGCAGCGAAACCCGGGAGCGGCATAAAGACTGATCGATCGTACCCGGATTCCGCTCGCTCAATCCGGGCTACGGCGACGGGTGAATCAAACATCGCTAGGCTTTACTTTACGTCGCTCCGCGTACGGAAGAAGGCGAACGAAGCGCGTCGCTGCTTGACATCGTAGAGGAGAGGGGAGGCGATCAGCGGTCGCGCATGCGGTCCATCAGCACTTTGTCCTGGCCGCCGTCGATCTCGACCATGGTGCCGTTGACGAAGAAGGCGAGGTCGGAGGCGAGATAGGTGACGAGATTGGCGACCTCCTCGCACTCGGCGATACGGCCGAGCGGGATCGAGGCCGGCGCCAGCTTGTCGGCCTCCTCGTACGAAAGCTTCATGTCGCGCGCCATCGCCTTGACCAGCCCGGCCCAGCGTTCGGTGCGCACCGGCCCGGGATTGACCACGACGAAGCTGATATTGTCCTTGCCGTATTGACTGGCCAGCGATTTGGTCAAGTTCTGCCCCGCGGCATTGGCGGCGCCCGGCGCAATTTCCCAATAGGAGACCTTGACGCCGTCATTGCCGATCAGGTTGACCACGCGGCCCTTTTTCTGCTTCTGCATGATCGGCAGCACGTGCTTCATGCAGCGCACATAACCCATGAACTTGAGCTGCAATGACTGCGCCCAATCCGCCTCGCTCAAGTGATCGAGCACGCCGCCCGGCGACGAGCCGGCATTGTTGACCAGGATATCGATCCGGCCCAAAGCGGCATGCGCCTGCCGGACGAGACTCTCCGCGTCCTCGGGCTTGGTGAGATCGGCCGGGATGGCGACGATCTTGCGGCCGGACTCCTTGGCGATCTCGGCGGCAGTTTCTTCCAGCGGACCTTTGCGGCGGGCGCAGATCGCGACGTCGACGCCTTCGCGGGCAAAGGCGCGCGCGATCGCCTCGCCGATGCCCTCGCTTGCGCCGGTGACGAGCGCCGTTTTGCCGGTCATCCCCAGGTCCATTGCAGCGTCTCCCCTTGTGCAGCTTGCCGGCGGCGCGGAACCGCGGCTGCAATTTACGGCTTTGTGGTGCCGTATTGAAGCACCTGAACCCTTTCGATGGTGACCAGCCCGCTCGTCATCATGCCGTCGAGCACAGGCAGGAAGGCGTCGATCTTGTCCTGGCTATCGACAATCTCGACGACCACGGGCAGGTCTTGGGAAAGGCGCAGGATTTTCGTGGTGTGGATGCGGCTGGAATGGCCGTAGCCAACGTGGCCGCGCAACACCGTCGCTCCGGCAAGGTGCATTTCGCGCGCCTTCAACACGATAGCCTCGTGCAGCGGCAGACGCTCGAATTTGTCGTCTTCGCCAAAAAATATCCGCAGCAAGACGGCGTCGCGCGGCAACTGCATGCTCACGTCCATTTGATGGTGTTGATCATATTCGCTGCGATGAATCCAGCCCAGACCGCGAGCAGGCAGAGTGCCAGAGAGATGCCCATATTCGCGCCGGCTCGAAACCACTCTCCATCATTCATGAGATTGAGCGTTTGCAGGCTGAACGAGGAAAACGTCGTATAGCCGCCGCATATGCCGGTCATGACGAATTGGCGTCCGCTCGAACCGACATAGAAGCGCCCGTCCGGTCCGGTCAGTGCCGCGAAAAATCCAATAATGAACGAGCCGGTGACATTGACGAAGAGCGTACCCCACGGGAACGTTTCGCCGATCAGCCGCGCCATCACTCCGGACATGAAATAGCGTCCAATCGAGCCGATAGCGCCGCCGAGCCCGACCAAAAGATACATTCCCATGGATAATTTGATCTCCGCCGTTGCTAACTTTTTGCATCTTTATGGGCGTTTCTCCCTCCGCGACGAACGCCGATAGCCTCTCGCCGCGCCGATTATTTTGATTGACAACAGAGCTATATCAGCATTCCGGTCGCGCAAGTTCAATACAAGGTCAGAGCGAGGATGGCGACCAGCATCAGGCCTATCAGGGCCAGGTACAAGTTCAGGTTGCCCGATTGCAGCGCCTTGAAGCGGTCGGCCAGCGCATAGGTCGCGCGCGTCAGCGGCGCGAACAGATAGGGTCCGAACACCGGTGCCACATCGTGCGAGAACACGAGCCGCTTGACGAAATAATGCGGGGCTGCGCCGGAATCCCGCGTGGTTTCCAGGGTCGGCCGGTAGATGAAGCTGTAGAAGGTGCGCAGCGCGTTGGAGAAGGTGAGCGCCGTGGTTGAAGCGCGCGCCGGATCCTGATCAAAGCCGCCGTACCAGACCGGCACGCGACGTACGGCAAAGCGTCGGTTGGCGAGGACCAGCGCGATCGGCAGGATCGCCAACAGCGGCATGACCACGACCAGAAGCGTCGGTGAGATGAAGGCGAATTTCGCGGTCAGCGGAACCAGGATCGGTCCGTCGCGCATGGCGCTTATGGCCTGCGTACCGAACTGTGCCGACACCGCGTTCCGCAGCGCGTCGAGCCACCACGGCATGCCGACGGCAAGGGCGAGGACGCCGAGGCCAAGCAGGCCGATCGCTAAGCCATAGTCGGGGCGCGCCGGCGGGAATTTTTGCGCGGTGCGGCCGAGGAGCCCGATGCCGAAGACCTTGACGTAAGTCGCAAAGCCAATGGCGACAGTCAGAGCAAGGCCGGCGCCGGCAAGCGCCATGACCAGACGGCTCGTCAGCGAATCGAGGCGGAAACCCTGGAATACGGTTTCGAACATGTACCACTCGCTGACGAAGCCGGCTTGCGGCGGCATGGCGGCAAGGCTCATCGCGGCAAACAGCGCACCGAGCCCGAACAGCCAGGAGCTGCGGCGCAACAGATCGGTATGCAGGATGCTGTAGCTGCCGGTCGCGCGATAGACTGCGTCGGCGGTGAGAAACAAGCCGCCCTTCGCCAGCGCATGCGCCGCGAGGTGCAGCAGCGCCACCGTCCAGGCGAGGCTTGCGAGTTCGGGCATCGCGTGACCGCGGAAGATCAAGGCGGCACCGAGCATTGCAACGGCGATGCCGGCGTTTTCCGCCGAGGAAAAGCTCAGGAGCGACCGCCAATCCTCCTGCTGGAAAGCATAAAGCGCAGTGAGAATCGCGCTCAGCACCGCGACAGTCACGACAAAAATCCCGATGGCCGATGTCGCGGCCGCGTGCTGGTCGGGCGCCCAATCAAGCAGCCCGCGGCTCAAGCCATAGAATGCGGCATTGAGAACGACGCCCGAAAGCAGCGCGCCCGACGCGCCGCTGCCGGCGCCATAAGCCGACGGAAACCATTCGTAGAACGGCAAAAGACCAAGCTTGGCGCCGAAGCCGATCACCAGCAGCACGGCGACGAACGATGCAATCGGGGCCGCCAAATGTGCAGACGCGCCGGCAAAGTTTGCGAAAGCGAAGGAATGCCCGGCGGCGGCAAGGACCACGACAGCAAGCAAAAGAGCGATCGCGCCGGCTTCGAGCAGGCCGAGCATGAACAGGACCGGTTCGCCGGCGGGCGACAATTTTTCGCTCAAAATCATGATCGCGCCGCCGAAGCTCATGATTTCCCAGGCGATGAGAAAGCCGGCGCCATCGCTGACGCCGAATACGCCGAGCGCGCCGAGAAGGCTCATGGCGGCGCCGAACAGCCAGCCGGCTTGCCCCTGCCGCACAGGCGACGACAGCGCGGCCGCGAGCGCCGCTGGAACGAGACCGAAGCCGAAGAGCCAAGCCGCTTCCGGCGCGATGCGGAAGGCAACGGCGCTGCCGGCGATCCGCGTCGGTAGCGCGACCGCGGCCGTCCCATCGGGCAACGCAAGAATCGCTGCAACAATCGCCACGAGCGCGCCAACAAACAAAAGCCCGCGAGACAGCACAAGACAGCGTCCGCTGAGCGCAATCAGCGCCGCAGCAAGCCAGGCGATCACCGCGGTGGTCAGGAGGTCATTCGCCAAGGCGGCCTCCTTTGACGCGCTGCGGTGCGCGATCGAGAAACATCAGCAGCGCTTCTATGATTGCCGCCGGATTGGGCGGACAGCCGGGCAGATAGACATCGACGGGGAGAACGCCGTCGAGGCCATAACCCGATGCATAACCGCCTTCGGCGATGCCGCCGGAGACCGCGCAGGTGCCGACCGCAACCACCCAGCGCGGTTCCGCCATTGCTTCGTAAGTGGCGAGCAGCGGCTCCGCCATCGCGTTGGTTACTGGTCCAGTCACCAGCAACAAATCGGCGAAACGCGGCGAGGCGGTGAAGAAAATGCCGAGGCGATGCAGATTGTAAAACGGATTGTTCAGCGCCTGCAGCTCGGATTCGCAACCGTTGCAGGAGCCGGCATCGACATGGCGGACATGCAGGCTGCGCCGGAACGGCCGCCGCGCCGCGGCGGCTGCGACGGGTGCAGGATTCACGTTTTCGCTCCAGACGAGATCGGAGCGTGCGCGCACGCCAAAAGCCCAATCCGCCGAAGGGCTCATTGCGCCAGTCGGACAGGCTTCGGTGCAAAGCTGGCAGACGACGCAGCGGCCATAATCGACGTCGAGCTTGCCGCCGCCGTTTACGCTCGCCTTGAGCGCGATCGCCTTGGTCGGGCAAATGTCGGCGCAGGCGCGGCATTCATCGCTGCACAGTTCCGGCTTGTAGCGCGGCATGCCGAGAAAGCCGTGCTGGCCGTCGTCGCCTTCGGCGAACGGCCAAGGCGCCGTCTGCTTGCCGGTGAGGAGGCCGATCAATGTCCATTGCGGCATGCGCGGCTCCTAACGATCGCATCCCGCGATGGTGAGGCCGAAACTGGCCTCGTTGATCGCGTAATCCATCATGTTGCTGTCATGCACGGTGAATGGAAACACCCGCCAATTGGAAAACGACGGCGATTTGATCTTGACGCGGGCGAGCTTACCGTCGCCGCCGATATGCACCGCATAGAACAAGGTGCCCCGCGGCGATTCCGCCCAGCCGAGGCCTTCGCTATTCGGCGTGATCGTGCATTTGCCGCGGATCGGCCCATCGGGCAGCGCTTGCAGTGCGCGCCTGATGAGCGCGATACTGGCTTCGACTTCCGCCATGCGCACTTGCGCGCGGGCATGGGCGTCGCCGGCTTCGCGCACCGCGATCTTTGGCGGCAAAGCGGCATAGGCCGCATAAGGATGATCGCGCCGCAAATCGCGGTCGACGCCCGAAGCGCGCTCGACCGGCCCGGTCGCGCCCTGATCGAACGCCAGACGGCGATCGAGCAGTCCGGTCGTGATCAGGCGATCGAGATGGCTTGCCGTGTTCTCCATGTGCCGCGCATAGCGGGCAAAGTGCGCATGCAAGCCGTCGAGCGCCTCGTCAAGCCAATCCTCTGGCGCAAGGTCGCGCCGCAGTCCGCCGATGGCAAGCAGACTTCGCAGAAAGCGGCTGCCGGTAAGCCGCGTATTAAGCTGCTTGGCTTGCTCTTCGAGCAGTTTGCCTTCCGCTTCGCCGACTTTGAGCGTCGTCGTGCTGCAGAGATGGCCGAAATAATGCAGATGGTTATAAAGCCGCTCGATCTCGGCGAGGACGAGCCGCAGCACGCGGGCGCGCTCGGGAACGTCGCAACCGGCGGCCGCTTCCATGGCTTGGCAGTAAGCGAGCGCGTGGGCGACGCTGCCGACGCCCGACACACGTTCGGCTAGCACGACGCCGCGTTCGGGCAATAAGCCCTCGAAGCGCTTCTCCATGCCGCGATGCTTGAAGAACAGCCGCGGTTGATAATGCAGGATCGCTTCACCGACATAAAAGAACAGAAACTCGCCGGACTCCATGACGTCGGCGCGGACCGGACCGAACGGCAAAAGCTGCACGTCCCCATCGGCGCCGGCAAGCTCGGGCACCGAGCGCCGCGTCGTCTGCAGCTTAAGCGCCCGATCCGGTGGATAATCCGGGGCGAAAGGCGGGACGCTCCGGTCCACCCCTTCATGCAGAACCAGCGGCAAAGGTTGCGGGTGATCGGTGAAGTGCAGGCCGAACAGATCGGTCACTTCGCGTTCGTACCAACTCAAGAGAGGGGAAATCCCGGCAAGGCTCGGCACCGGCTCGTCGGCTTGGCAGCGCCAGATTGCAAATGGCGCGTTATCGGCCGGGCTTGCGGTATAGCGAAGCTCGATACGATCCGGCTCCGGATACCAGGCATAGGCCATTTGCATGCGGCCGCCGGAGGCAAGAAGGCGCGTTGCGGCGTCCTTCAGTTCGCCCGGCCGCAGCGCGAGGGGCTGCAAGGCGTTCACGGCGAGGCCCCCGTCAGCGTGCGCGCTGCGGTCATAAAGTGATCCCACAGCGCGTCCGGCCACCACAGGCCGAAGACGAGAAGCGGCCCGAGTGCGAGCCACATCGGCGCGACGCACCAGCGGCTGATTGCCAGCGGCGCAGCATCGGCCGCTCCATCGGCTTCGAAATACATATTGCGAAAGTGATTGAGGAAGCCGATGAAAATCACGATCAGCAGCACGGCCATCGCATACACCGCCCAAGCGTAGCCGCGTTCGAAGCCGGCCCGCAGGATAACGAGTTCGCTGAGAAACAACGCAAACGGCGGCGCGCCGGTAATGCCGACCGCGCCGGCAAGCCATAATGCGCCGGCGACCGGAAAGCGTCGCCAGACGTCGCGAATGTCACGAATCTCCTTCGATCCATAGCTGCGCATCACGTTGCCGGCGCCGAAGAACATCAGCGATTTGTTCAGCGAGTGATTGAGCATGTGGTAGAGCGCGCCGGCGATGCCGAGCGGTCCGCCGAAACCGAAGCCGAGCGCCACGACGCCCATATGCTCGACGCTGGAATAGGCCATCAGCCGCTTGATGCCGCTCTGCCGGACGATGAACAGCGCGCCGACAAGGAGCGAGACGATGCCGAAAGCAACGAGGCTCGCGCGGGCGATGCGCTCGCTCTGCGCCGCTTCCGCGATCGGCAGATAGCGCGCGATGCCGAGCATGGCGCTGTTGAGCAGCGCACCGGACAACATTGCCGAAATCGGCGCCGGGCTCTCGCTATGGGCATCAGGCAGCCAGGTGTGCATCGGCGCCAAACCGACCTTGGTGCCGTAGCCGACCAGGATCAGAAGAAACGACAGGGCCGCCAAGGCAGGATTCATCTTTGGCGCGGCCGCGCGCAGCACATCCCATGTCATCTGATAGGTCGGCCCAAGCACGAAACTGCCGCACCAATAAAACAGAATGGTGCCGAGCAGCGCCAGACTGATGCCGGCGGAAATGATAATGATGTATTTCCAGGCCGCCTCGATGCTCTCTGCGGCCCGCTCGAAGCCGACCAGAAACGTGCTGACCAGCGTCGTCAGCTCGATGGCGATCCAATACAGGCCGGCATTGTTCATCACTGCGCTCAGCAAGATGGTGAACGTGAAGCCGGAAAACAGCGCGTAGAACAGCCACAGCCGGTCCTCTTCGCCGACCAGCCGCATGTAACCAATCGAATATATCGAAGCCAGCAGATAGACGATGGCCGTGCAGAGGATGACCCACGCGCCGGTGACGTCGAGAACGACGTAGTCGCCGAGGTAAAAATAAGGTCCGCGCGCGCTGAAAACCGTGAGCGCGATCGCGGCGGCGAATACCACGATGCTGGAGCACAGATTGGCGGCCTCGACGAACCGCGGTGCGCGGACGGCGAGACAGAGTGCGACCGTCACTGCCGGCGCCAGCATCGCGATAAGAAGGAGTGCGGCCGCCATCGTCAGCCTACCAGCCGGTTGAGATCGAGGCTGCTCGTGCTGCCGACATGAGCAAGCAGGTAGCGGACGAGAACGCCGAAGCAGGCGACGACGACCAGCAGATCGAACAGGATGACGATCTCGATCAGCGTCGGCATGCCGGGTACCAGAAGCTGGGCGCCGAGAAAGATGCCGTTCTCCAGGACAAGGAGCCCGAGAATCTGGCTCAGCGCCTCATGCCGCGCGGCCAGCATCAGGAAGCCGATCAACTTCATCGCCAGCATGACGGTCAGCGCCAGCACGACCACATTGCCGGTGACGCCGAGGGATTGACCGATGTGATAGGACACGATCAGCGCAAAGATGACGCTGGCAGCGCCGGCGACCAGCGTCGAGCTCGGTTCGAGAATTTCATGGATTTCGCGGGCAACGCCGAGACGTTTGATGATCCGCCAGATTAGATACGGCAGCAGCAGACCACGGAACAAAGCCGTCAGCACGGCGATCAGATAGAGCTCCGGGAAGCCGCCGTAATATCCGATCATGGCGGAAAGCATTGCGATGATCCACGACTCCGCGGCAAAGGCGTAGAGGTAATTATTGAGCCAGCGTGAGCCGAGCATGACGAAGGCCAGCAGCAGGCTAGCAATCGCCAGGAAGCTGAACAGTGAGGCGGCGAGGGGATCGAACTGCGCGACCGGCATGATCACACCAATTGCGTGCCGATAATGGCGAGAATGGCGAAGACGAAAGATGCTGCCAGCAGTTCCTGATAGCGATAGAAGCGCAGGCGCGACTGCGCGGTTTCGACCACGACAACAGCCATCGCGACCACGAGGAATTTGCCGGCCAGCGAAGCGATCGAGCCGACGACGCCGACAGCGCTGCCTTGATGCGACAGGCCCCAGGGAATGAGCAGCACGTTGCAAAAGATCGTATAGAGGATGAACTGCTTCATCATTGAGGCCCAGCGCAGGATGGCGAGCAACGGGCCGGAATATTCGAGGATGCGTCCTTCCTCGATCATGTAGACTTCGATGTGCGTGCTGGAATGGATCGGCAGCCGATCGGTCTCGACGATGAGCAAGGTGAAGAAGGCCAGGATCAGGAAGAGGTGCGCGGGACTAAAATAGACCGCCGGACTGCCGACCAGGAGATGATTGACAACGAACGGTAACATCGACTTGGCCAGCAGCGTAATGCCGACAAAGACCAGGATCAGCGTCGGCTCGGCGAGAATCGCCACCATCACGGCGCGGCTTGAGCCGATGCCGCCATAGGCGCTGCCGGTGTCGAGACCGGCGAGCACCACCATGAACGATCCGAGGGTGAGGATCAGTCCGCCGCCGAGAATGTCGCCCATGTCGGACAGCGGCAGCGGAAAATCGGTCAAGACCGGGATCAGGATCGGCACCGTCAGCATCGCAGTGAAGGCGACGAACGGTGCGATCCAATAAATCCAGGAGGCGGTCTGCGGCACCACGATCTGCTTGTGAAATAGTTTCCACAGGTCGCGATACGGCTGAAAAATGCCCGGGCCCTGCGCGAACTGCACTCGCTCCTCGAACTGCAGGATGACGCCTTGCAACAGCGGCGAGAGCATCAAGACGGCGAGCACTTGGCAGATTTGCAAAATGATGTCGTGAAACATCAAGCGAACCTCCGCACATAGGCAAGATTTCCGCGGCAAGTGCGCAGAATCATACCAGCGCCAGTCCAGCTTGATAGCGCTATCGGAAATTTCAACGACAATTCCTTCCGCCTTCAAACGAGGGTGAAAGGAGTCATCAGCCCTGTGGGCAATTTAGGCGAACTCCATCGCCTTGCTGAACGAATTCAGCACTTGCAGTATGAATAGAGGCAACCTCGGCTTTCTGTCAAGGTTTGAGGCGGGTTCGGTGTGGGAATCGGCCGCACGGAAACTCTCAGTTGACGGACGCTTCGATCATGAAAAGCTTTGCCGACCCGTCGTTCTGTCGCGCTTTCGAATTGCTGCTCGATTAATCCAATCCGGGGCTGAAGCGGTTCCGATGGACCTATGATGCGTGGAGTTCGAGCGTGAACGGTTGAGCACGAGCGGACCAAAATACGGTCTTGCCGTCGAAATTTACACGCTGAACCGCGCCGGGCGTCCCAGTTGAACGCTTCTGGTCGCCAAGGAATATTAGTGGACGGGCCAGGAAGCCATGGCTCTGAGGAGCTTCGGACGAGGCTAGCCAGCGCGCTGTTCGAGCATCGGGGCTTGCGGAAACAGTCGGTCCGACATGGAACCAAAATTGGTGCCGGCATAGCGGAATTCATTTTGCACGATTTTTGTGTCGTTTTTCTCACGCAACGCCGCATCAGCCTCGCCGTAAAGAAAAGCGAGGAAGGCATAGCGTGTGCCGCGCGTCACCGGCGTCACCTGATGCAGCGCCCCGCAGGAGAATACGATCGCGCCGCCCGCCGGCGCGCGATAGGTGCGGCGGCCGAATTCGGGAAACACGAGATCGCAGCCGTCATAGTCCTTGTTGAGATTGACGGTGACGGCGAAGCGCCGATGCTGCGCGCCGATATTGACGTTGTCGCGGTGGCGATAGAAATGCCCGCCGATGGCGCTGTCGTAGCAGGCGACGATATAGCGATCCATCCGCGTCGACGAAAATTGAAAGAACCGGTCGATTGCCGGAACGAGACGGCGCACGATCTGATCGCGGATCTGGTCGCGCACCTCAGGCACCAGGATGCTCAGGTCATTGCGCCGCTTGACCCGGTAGTCGATCACGGTGGATGTGGCGCCGTTATTGTCGAACAGGAAGCCCGAATCCTTGCCGCCAAGCTTGTCATAGATATTGATGAGAAAGTCGCAGAGTTCGAAGTCGAAGACCCGCGGCACGATCAGCGCCGGCGCCATGAGCGGCACGCCGGCGGAATCATCGACGGCGGGCAGGCCCTGCAAAACCGCGCCTACGGTCGCGCCATGGCCGTCGGCGTGATCCCACGCAATGTCGGCGACCGCGCGCAGCATCGGGTCCAGCACAATCGTGCGCGGCATCGCCGCCGCGCCGAACTGACGGCTGATGGCGCCGTCATAATCGGCGAGAAACGAAATCGCCGGGCCGCTCATCGCGATATAGGGTGCCGTATCGGCGGGCGGCGCGGTAAAGAGGCCGCAGAATATGACCTTGTCCTCGTCGAAGATTTGCGTATCGGCGAGGAGCTGCGTCAGCTCGCTCTCGACCTGCGGATTTTCGGGCGAGCCGAGAAAGCTCAGCACGATCCAGCGGCCGGCTGCGACTTGGAGATTGAAGGCGCCATCGCCGACGAGCGGAGCGCCGAACCAGGGGACAGGATCGCCCAGAACGATGGTCTTTTCGACGGCGGCAGCGGGCACGAATGTCTGCATGCGGAAATCCCGGCTTGTCCAATTAGACTGGCCGGGATCGTCCTCCGGTATGGTAAATATTGTTCTAATTCGGCGGTCCGGCCAACCGCACGATCCTGTTATCCTGGTTTGCAGGCACGGGCCGGCCGCGCCGCCCTGGTCAATGACGCCAGGACGAGGGGCACCGCCGGTCTTCGGCATTTCGCCGCCGGAATAGCGCCCCTCGGTTTTCGTACGTCAGAGTTTCTGCGATAGCCCGACATAGTAGCCGCGGCGCGCACCATATTGCGGCGCGAACTCGCCGATGCCGGTGCCGTCGCGAAGCTCGTAGATCTGATCGAACAGGTTGACGACATCGAAGCGCACAGTAAGCGGCTTGTAGTCTGGCGACCACGTGAAATCGTGTGCGATGCCCGTGTTGACGACGGCATAGGGCGTCGCGTGGCCGTCATTATCGACACCGTCACGCAGGCCGCTGCCGTAGAGCATGTCCGCAGTCAGTGTCGTATCGTAGATGCGATACGACATGCCGGCCGAGCCGGTCATGCGCTGCATGTCGTCTGTGTAATGCCAATTGTTCAGGTAGGTCTCGTCTTCGATGAGATATTGATTCGACTCTACGTCGATAGCTCTTGTTATGTCGTAAGTGAAATTGGCATAGGCATTGAAGTTGCCGTTAGTATATTTCAGCTTGAATTCGCCGCCTTCGCTGTAGCCCCGCGCATAATTGAACTGGGTTAGCACGAGGGCTGAGCCGAACTGGCCGTCATCGAGCATGTCTCGCGCATCCTTGTAATAGCCGTCGAGCCCCATGGTAAGGCCGGGCAACACCGTCTGGTCGATGCCGACGTCGTAATAGCTTGAGCGTTCGGGTTTCACCGGATCGTCCAAGGTGGTTAACGGCGGCGCGTTGGTCGTGTTTGCAAACAAAGCGAGATTGGATGCAGCGGCTTGTGCCTGATAAGGCGGCGTGAAATAGCGCGCAAAACCAACGTGAAGTGTGGTGCCGTCGAACGGCTTATAGACAACAGCGAACCGTGGACTGAGCTGATTGGCATCGACAAACTGATATAGTTGATCGAAGCGCAGCCCTGTATTCACAGTGATCTGGTTGGTAACCTTCCATTCATCCTGAATATAAGTACCGATGTTCCAGCCAAGCAGTGACGTCTGGTCGGTGATGGTTTCTGGGGTCGGTAGTGGGTTGCCCATGGCATCGAGCGGCAGCACCGTCGACGCATTGGTGACATTGGTCTGCTCTCCGGTCACCGCGAATCCGGCACGCAGCGTGTGCTGGTCATTCACAATGTAGGAGCCATCGCCCTGCATGCCGGTGAGCGTGCTTTGCCGTATGACGTCGGAGGCGACGTCGTTGAAAGCTAAGTCGTTGAATATGTCTGGGACGAAGTGAACTTCGGCATAGCGCGAAAAGACAGAGAGTTGCGCATCGCCGTCGGTGCCGTGCTTTTGCAGCGACGCCATCGTCATGTAGTAGGAGTCGTATTCGTTTTCGTTGATCGTCGTTGAATCCAAAGTCGCGGGTCCAAAATCGCCCATCGGTGTCTGGCCGGGAGTGTTTGGAATCTGGAACGCGCTGTAGGACGCCGTCGAGATCACGCTGAACCGGGTCGACTCGTCGAGCAGCGTCGAGGCATAACCGAAGAACTGGCCTTGCTGGGTTTCGTCGTGGATCGCGTTCAAGCCGGGCGTCGGGTTCTCCAGCCCGAGACCGTTCCAGTTGCCACGCGCGCTGACGAAATATTCCGAGTTGCCAACGCCGCCGCCGTAATCGAAGCTCGGCGTGAACGTCTGCCGGCTGCCGCCATAAATGCTGACTTCACCGCCTGGTGCGGCAAAGGCGCGGCTGGTGATGTCGAGCACGCCGGCGGTGCGCAAGCCATATTCCGCCGGCAAGGCTCCGGTCAGAAGGGACATGCTGCCGATGAAATTGGTATCGAGGAACGGACCCAGCGCCGAAACGCCCTCGGGCACCACGACGCCGTTGATCCTGATTTGCACGTTGGCGTATTCGCTGCGGACATGGAAAGAAGGATTGGAGACCGCCGAATCGTAGGATACGCCCGGCAGTTGGAGGATAACCTTGTCGATCGGCGTGTTGTCACCTTGCGGCAATCTCTCGATCGCGCTGCGGCTGATGGTGGAGGTCGAAGCGCCAATAGTGGGCAGCAGATTGTTGCGGGCCTGATCGAGCCCAGTCATCTTGGCGTCGAGAACTCTTTCGGCGGCCGTTGTCGGATTAATTGTTGCCGCTGCAGTCGCCGGTGCTGGCGGCGTGCGCCGTTGCATGGTCTTCGGCTTTTGCTTTGGCGCGCTCACGACGATTTGCGGCAACTGGCTTCGACGAGCGGCGGGCGCAGTCGGCGCCGCGGTCGCCGCAGCCGCGGCTGGAGTTTGCGGGGCGGAGGGTGCGGTCACGGACGATTGCGGCGTTACCTGCTGCGCCGGAGCTTCTTGATCCTGCGAGGTCGACGGCTGTTGCGCTTGCGCATAGACCTTATGGACGCCGGCCAAGCCGATCGCGACGGCGAGTGCGGAGATCGCAGTGTTATGGCGAAAGTTGCGCCACACCATTTGCGCATCGAACAATCGCGACAACCACCTGGGCATAGTTTAGAACCATGAAAAAGTACATATATTTCAATAATTTGCTAGCAAGCTAAAATTCGTGCGCCAAGCGAAAAATGCATCTTGGTTGCCGACGATAATTCTTCCAATTCTAAACTGGAGTAATCTCTTCGCGTCGAAATCCTCAACTTCGCACTTTTCGCGGGATTTCCGGTTTATTGCTCAAGCGCTGGTGAGCCGCCGATAGTGGGCATAGAGCGGCTCCCACATTTTGTTACGCACCGCACCGGCCAGGATTTCGTCCGGCAACGGATCGGCGAGACCCTCGGCCTGCGCCTGTTTCGCGACAGCGAGCGCCACGCGGAACGAGAGCCTGCGGATATCGACAAGCGGCGGCAAGAGATTGGCATTCACATCTTGCGCCGCCGGCGAAAATTCCGCGATGGTTCTGGCGGCGGCGAGGAACATGCCGTCGGAGATACGCCGCGCGTCGGCGGCGATGGCGCCAAGCCCGATGCCCGGATAGACGTAGGCGTTATTGGTCTGATCGACGCGGAAGCTCTTGTCGTTGCGCATAAGCGGCGGAAACGGACTGCCCGTGCCGATGACGGCGCGTCCTTGCGTCCACGCGTCGAGATCGTGCGGATTAGCCTCGGCGCGGTCCGTCGGGTTGGACAGCGGGAAGATGATGGGCCGGTGCACCTTCTCGGCCATGGCGCGCACCACGCTTTGCGAAAATGCGCCGGGCTGGCCGGAGGTGCCGATGAGCACGGTCGGCCGGGCATTGGCGACGACGTCGGCAATGCCGATCCAGCCGGACGATTCGAGCGTCCAATCGGCGATGCCGTCGCGGCTTTGCGCGAACGGCGCTTGAAACGATTGCAGATCGGTCATGCCCTCGACCAGCAATCCCTGCCGGTCGACAATATAAAAGCGGCTGCAGGCCTCGCGTTCGCTCAAGCCGGTCTCGACCATGGCACGCTTGAGTAGCGCGCAGACGCCGGTGCCGGCGGAGCCCCCACCAAGTACGGCGATACGCTGATCGCGTAACGCAACACCGGTGATGTTGATGGCGCTCAACAGCGTGCCCACGGCAATCGCCGCCGTGCCCTGAATGTCGTCATTGAAGGTGCAGAGGCTGTCGCGATAGCGCGCCAAAAGGCGGTTGGCATTGCGCAGCGCGAAATCCTCCCAGTGCAGTAGCACGTGCGGCCAGCGCTCGCGAACCGCAGCCACGAAAGTCTCGATAAAGTCGTCGTATGCATCGCCGCGCACGCGCTCATGCTGCCAGCCAATATAAATCGGATCGGCGAGGTGCTGCTCATTGTCGGTGCCTACGTCCAGAAGGATCGGCAGCGTCGTCGAGGGATGCAATCCGGCGCAGCCCGTGTACAGGGACAGCTTGCCGATCGGAATGCCCATGCCGCCGGCGCCCTGGTCGCCCAGGCCGAGAATGCGTTCGCCGTCGCTGACGACAATTGCTTCGACGGCGTCGAAGCGGGGATGATCGAGGATACGGCGAATGAGCCCCTTGTGCGGGAGGCTCAAAAACAGGCCGCGCGGTTTGCGGAAAATGTGGCTGAACAGCTCGCAGCCAAGGCCGACGGTCGGCGTATAGACGACAGGCATCATCTCTTCGATATTTCGGGTCAAGAGCGCGTAGAACAGGGTTTCGTTGGAATCCTGCAGGCCGCGCAGGAACACGTAGCGCTGGATGTCGCTGCCGAGGGCGCGGAACGCATCGAGCCGGCGTTTGACCTGATAGTCCAGCTCCGCGACATGCGGCGGCAGGAGCCCATGCAGGTCGAAGGCATCGCGCTCGTCTTCGCTGAAGGCGGTGCCTTTATTGAGCAGCGGGTCGTTGAGCAGCTCGTAGCCGCTCAGCGCCGTGTCGACGTAGCGCGGGTCTTTCCTGTTCATGCTTCCGGTCCCAGCCGGCCACAGGATACAAGCCAACCGGACCGTTCAACAGGACTTTTGCGACACCGCGTCACAAAGCGGGATTTAGGGCGGTGCGACCGCCGCTGGAGCCGCCGTTTCCGAATGCCACGCCTTTCGCTTCGGTGCCGATGGCGCTGAGGACTACGATTGCCACCGCAACCGTGCCGGCAACGGTCGCAAGTGCGATCGCGTAGTTGCCGCCGTAATGCGTGGCGATTTCGGCCTGCAGCGTCGCGTTGACCGAAGCGATGAGATTGCCGAGTTGGTAGACGAAGCCGGGAAACGTGCCGCGCGCTTCATCGGGCGACAATTCATTCAGATGCGCGGGGATGACGCCCCAGGCACCTTGCACCGTGACCTGCATCAGGAATGCGCCCACCGCCAGCCAGATCGCGGTCGTGGCGAAGGCCCACAGCGGCAGGACAAAGAGCGAAAGCACAGCGGCGATGATAATCATACGCCGCCGGCCGAATCGCTCCGACATCGAACCGAACGACAGGCCGCCGATGATGGCCCCGATGTTGTAAATCACCGCGATCAGGCTCGTTTCATGCGGCGACATGTGGTGCTGGACCTGCAGGAAGGTCGGATAAAGGTCCTGGGTGCCGTGGCTGAAGAAATTGAATGCCGTCATCAACAGCACGGCATAAATGCCGAGCTGCCAATGCGAGCGAATGACGGCGAGGGTGCCGCTACGCGCCGTTGTCGGGCGCCACGTCGGCGATTCCGGAACGCTGCGGCGGATGTAGAACACTAGCAATGCCGGTATGACGCCGACCATGAACATGCCGCGCCAGCCGATATACTGAAACAACAGGCCGTAAATGATCGAGGCGAGGAAATAGCCCGTTGGATAGCCGGATTGCAGCAAACCGGACACCAGACCCCGCGCCTTCGGCGGAATCGATTCCATGGTCAGCGAAGCACCGACGCCCCATTCGCCGCCCATGGCAATGCCGAAGACGGCACGCAGGATGAGAAGCGTCATCAGATTCGGCGCGAAACCGGATGCGAGCTCGATTGCCGAGTAGAGCAGCACGTCGACCATCAAGGTCGGCCTGCGACCCCAGCGGTCGGCGGCGCGGCCGAAGATATAGGCGCCGACCGGCCGCATCGCCAAGGTCAGCAGAATGGCGATGGTGACATCGGCGATCTGAGTGCTGAACTCATGGGCGATATCTTTCAGCACAAACACCATGAGGAAGAAGTCGAAAGCGTCCAGCGTCCAGCCCAGGAAGCTGGCGGCGACAACGTGCTTTTGCTCTTTGGTCCACCCGGAAAAGGCTTCGAGCATTGTCGCTTCCCGTGGGTGTGCTCAGCCTTCGACGTCAGTATCGGGCCGGTCGTCACCGCGCGCTGTCTCTTCGTGCCATTTGCCGTTCTCGTCTTCCCACGAGATCGTGCGGGTGTCGCCCGGCACATGTTGCTCCTGAGCGGCGCGTTGCGCGGCTTTGCGAGCCGCATCGTGCGTCGGAAATGCTTCGGAAAACACCCCGTCGACCTGATAGGCCCAGCCGTCCTCGTGCCGGACGATACGATAAGTGACCTTGACCATTTTCCGCCCTCCTGATGCGGAATAATAATGGGTTAGGGCGAAAGTTCCAATCATGCCGCGGATGGGGCGCAGCTTTCGCGCCGACGCCTCTCCTCGTAGGCCTTTAAATGGGCATAGGCGATGCGCAGGAGCGGGGACTCCTTGCCGACGCTCGCGCCGCGCTGCAGCAAATCGCCGACAATGTGATCGGCTTCGATCGGCGCGCCGTGCTCGATGTCCCGCAGCATTGAGGCTGCCAGCCTGGAGCCTGGCGTGGTCAGCATGGTCAGAGAGCGCGCGCGGCTCGCTTCGCGCGGCTCAAACCCGTGTGCCGCGGCGATTGCCGCACATTCGTCGAACAGCCGCTGCGGCAGATCGACGGCGTCGGCGGCAACGATGTCACCCACCGTGGCGCGCATCAGGCACGTTGCCGCGGCGGTCGCCGCGATGAACACCCATTTCTCCCACATTTCCTGCAGGATCACCGTGCTCAGCCTGGGGTCGAATTTGGCGCCCGCAAAGGCCGCGGCGATCGCCTCGGCGCGGGCTGAGACGGCGCCGTTCAATTCGCCAAAGGAGAGGCTGTGCGTCTCCAACAGATGAAGGACGCGGCCTTCGGCGTCGAGTGTGGCCGATATCACGCATTGACCGCCGAGCACTTTGTCCTTGCCGAACCGTCCCTTGAGGTAATCCAGATGCGCCATGCCGTTGAGCAACGGCAAAATGGCGCTGTCTGGTCCAAGCGCCGGTGCAAAAGAGTCGGCGGCTCCGGCGAGGTCATAGGCCTTGCTGCTGAGAAGGACGAGATCGTAAGGCGCGGAAATCGCGTCCGCCATGACGATCGGCGGGTTGGACAGGGTGACGTCGCCGACCGGACTGCGGATCACCAGACCGGTCTTCGCCAATTGCGTTGCCCGGCGCGGCCGCACCAGGAAAGTCACGTCGCGGCCGGCCTGCAACAGCCTGCCGCCGAAATAGCCGCCGATTGCGCCGGCGCCGACCACGAGAATACGCATCAGCTTTGTCCGTGTTGGGGGGGCGCCGGGCGTTTCGGCACCAGAAGATTGCCGGTGAACATCATGACTGCCTCGTCGTTGTGGTTGAACGTCGTCGTGCGAACACGGAGCACGCCGCGGTCGGGGCGCGACTTCGACGGCCGCACCGCGATGATTTCGCTTGCGGCGTGCAGCTCGTCGCCAGGCCGCACCGCGCGCGGCCAGTTCAGTTCGTCGAAGCCGACACCGAGAATGCCGCCTGCCGGTTTGAACTCGCCGTCGACCATCAGCCGCATGGTCAGCGCTGCGGTGTGCCAGCCGCTGGCGGCGAGGCCCTGGAACGGCGAGTTGCGTGCCGCTGCTTCGTCGATATGGAACGGCTGCGGATCGAACTGCCGCGCAAACGCGAAGATATCTTCCTTGTCAACGCGGATAGTGCCGGTCTTGAACACTTGTCCCGGAGCGAAGTCGTCCAAATAGCGCACAGTCATTGTTTCACGTGCTCCCGTGGTGGCACGTCGGAGAAGTGACGGTGACCATCCTTGAACCAGACGCCGCGTGCGACGGCGACCGCGTTGATCAGGCCGAATGCGGCGAGCGCTACGGCCAGCGCCGCGAATACACCGGTCAGATTACCGGTCAGGCGCAAGGCGATAAAGCCGCCGCCGGCCGCGATCACCAGCCGCACCATATTGGCGATCAGCGGCCACAACAGCCGACCAGCGCCTTGCGAAGCGAAATAAAGCGCCATGCCGAGACCGAATAGCCCGTAAACCAGCCCGACCGTGTGCAGGTAGCGCGACCCGGCGTCGATCATCGCCGGCGCAGTGCCGAACAGCGACAGCCATGCGCCAGGTGCGGCCGCCGCCGCCAAGCCGATCGCCTCGCAAAGTCCGGCGGCGATCGCGGCGCCGATCCAAGCCACGCGTATGGCACGATCGCGTCGGCCGGCGCCAATATTCGTTCCGACCATGGCGACGAGCGGGCCGCCCATTCCAAACACGAGTGGGATCAAGAGATATTCGAGCCGCGACCCGGTACCGTAGCCTGCGATCGCTGCGGGTCCGAAAGAACCGACAAGCCCCGTGGCAATCGCGATGGTCAGATTGGTCTGAACGGTGATCAAGGCCGCGACCAGGCCCACCCGCAATATGTCGGTAAACAGAGACCAGCGAAATGTGATGCCGCCAAACGCAAATTGCACGATACTGCGGCCCGATCGCAGATAGCCGGCGAGAACCAGGCTCCCCGCGGCGTAATAGAGCACGACCGCAACGGCGCCGCCGGCGACGCCCAATCGCGGAAACGGACCCAAGCCGAAGATGAGGCACGGCGACAAGGGAATGAGCACGACCACGCCGGCGCAGGTCACGAGCGCCGGCACGATCATGTTGCCCGTGCCGCGAATCACATTGCTGAGTGTGTTGAACAGCCACACTAGGATCGCGCCGGTAAACACGACCGACGAGTAGGTATTGGCAGCCTGCAATGTTGCGCCGCTGCCGCCCATCGCTGCATAGAGCCAGGTGCCGCCTCCCAGCAGCGCCGCCATGAACGTCAGCCCGAAGACAAGCGCGATGACCAGTGCATGCCAAACCAACGCATCCGCGTCGGCCCGGCGGCCGGAGCCGAGCGCGCGAGCGATCGACGATGATATGCCGCCGCCGACGGCGCCCGCCGACATCATTTGCATGAGCATCAACAACGGGAAGACCAGGGCGACACCGGCCAAAGCATCGGTACCGAGCTTACCGACGAAATAGGTCTCGACCAGGCCGACCGAACTCTGTGCCAGCATCACCAGCATGTTCGGCGCGGCAAGGCGAATAAGCGTTGCGGCAATCGGTCCGTCGATCAGAGCGCGGGTGCGGGGATCGAAACCGGCCTCCGCCGCGGGGGCGGATTCGGCTGCCGCCGGGGGCAATGCCTCGGAAGATGCGATGCTGTGTACGGACATCGGGAACTCCGGACCGAACCGTCAACCGGCGACTATTGAACGACTGCGGATATAGGCGTATATACACCTATATGAAAGGCCACAGTCCAGCAATGCTGGAAATGCCAATACCTTCGACCAACCCGGCGGCCTGCAATTGCCTGGCGCTGCGTCAGGCAACGCGGCATCTCACGCAAATCTATGATCAATTCCTGGCGCCGACCGGCTTACGGTCGACCCAGTATTCCATTCTTGCAAGGCTGCAGCGCAAAGGACCGATGACGATCAATGCGCTCGCCGCCGAGCTGGTGATGGACCGCACCACGCTTGGCCGCAATATTCTACCGCTGCAGCGTGACGGCTTGATCGAGATCGGCAGCGTCAGGTCCGATCGGCGCAGCAAGGAAATGCGGGTGACCACCGCCGGCACGGCGCGACTTCGGCAGGCAAGCAAAGCCTGGCAGGCTGCGCAGGCGCACTTTGAGAATTCCTTCGGTCTCAGACGCGCCGAACAGTTGCGGGCGCTCCTGCAAGGCGTCGTCGGCAGTGAAGCGCCGGCCGCTGGGCCAAATCGCCGGTTAGGACGTCACGCATAACGGGAAAAGTCGCGTCCCTCTTTGACCATGAACTCAAGCAGGAACGGCGCGCCCTTTTCGGTCGTGTCTGCGGCCTCTTTGAGTGCGCCGACGATATCGCCCGGCTTCTCTACGCGCCGTGCCGCGACGTTGAGCCCCTCGGCTACTTTGGTGTAGTTGCCGCCGACCGTCATGGCGCCATATTTGGCATCCGAGATCGTCAGCACGTCGCGCTCGGCACCCATGACGCCGTTATTGAATACCACCGTGAGGATCGCGATACGGTTGCGCGCCGCCGTCTCGATATCCATTCCGGTCATGCCGATGGCGGCATCGCCCATGACGTTGATGCAGAGCTTTGTCGGCGCCGCGAGCTTGGCGCCCATGGTGATGCCGAGTCCATAGCCGAGCTGGGTCGACTTGCCCCAGCCCATGTAAGAGCCGGCCGCCGTGGTTTCCCAGAACGGGACCATCTGCTCGCGCGGGCTGCCGGAATCGTGCGTGATGATGACGTCTTCGCGCGGCAGCGTGCGCATCATGTCGCGGATGACTCGATATTGATTGAGCGGCATCTCGTCGGAATTGAGAAACTTCGCCCATTCATCCAGCCATACCTTTTTGCCGGCGGCAATTTCCTCTTTCAGTGAAACAAGCGCGTTGCCGCCGCCCGGCCCCTTCTGCCTGGAGAGTTCGGCGATCAACGCTTCGATGACGAGACCGGCGTCGCCGACGACCGCCTGATCGGCGCGATATTCCTTGTTGATGTCGCCCGCATCGTTGGTGGAGTGGATGATGGTTTTTCCCGGCGGCACCGCGGGACCGAACGGAGTGACCGTAAGGCTCGAGCCGATCGCCATCACGACGTCGGACTTGTTGAGGAAATCGGCAAATACTTTCGAACGCGAGCGCGTCGAACCGCCGAGCGCCAGCGGATGGTTGTCGGGGATCGCGCTTTTGCCTGGATTGGTGGCGACAACCGGCGCCGGCAGCATTTCGGCCAGTGCCGCGAGCTGTTCGGCCGCCTCCGCGTAGTGCACGCCTTGCCCGGCCCAGAGCAGTGGATGCTTGGCCGCGAGCAGCATCTCGGCGGCCTTTTTGATCGCTGCGGGATCGGCTGCTGTGCGTTGCACCGGCACCGGTCGATAATCGAGTGCGCCTTTGAATTCCGCCTCGAACACCTCATCCGGTACTTCGATCAATACCGGTCCGGGTTTGCCCGAACGCATGGCCTGGTAGGCGCGCCGCATCAAGTCCGGCAACTCCTGCACATTGTGCGCCAGCGCCGACCATTTCGTCACCGCACGATAGACCTCCGCGGCCCGGAACACCGGACGGACATATTGCCGATGCAGCGGCAGCCCGCCGGAAACGACTAGGAGCGGCACGTTCTCGGCAAACGCTTGGGCGATGCCGGGGAAGGCGTTTTCGATGCCGGGGCCGGCTTGGGCGGCGAATACGCCGTTTTTCTTGCCACGCTTGATGCGCGAATAGCCGTCGGCTATGCCGACCCCGACCCGTTCCTGCCGGCACAGAATCGGACGAATGTCGATGGCGGCGCAGGGCTCGATTACGGGATTGCGCGGGTAGCACGACAGAAATTCGGTCCCCTCACGCTTGAGAATTTCAGCAATGACCTCGGCGCCTTTCATGGCAATTCACTCCCCAGTCCGATCTTGCTTATGCTTGCCATAATAGGCGTTATTGGAGCGCACACGCTACCGCGCCCAAGGCCGATCTAGCCGAGACGGTATTTCGTTCCCGCGCCAATTCGGCTATGATCGCGATTGGAGAACCCGGTGAAAATTGCTCTCGCAACTCGTTCCTTGATTCTATCCTTGGTTCTAATGCTGGGGGGCCTTGCAGCCTCGCTCGGCGTTGCGGCGCCGGCCGTTGCCGGCGACTACGGCCAGGTCGAGTATCCCTGCTACCAGTGCCTTCGCGATACCATCTACGCCGACATCACGTTGATCGACCGGCTGGAGGCCGATCCATACGTCGACGACGGCATAAAGGGTCCGCAAATCAGCGCGGCGCGCGCCGAGATTAACCGCCTGCGCAAAATCCTCGGTCCGGTGGAGGATCAAGGCGCCTTCCCCTGTTGTTACACACGGCCACCGATCTACGTTCGCTGAAGCGCCGCTAGATTTGCCGGGCAGCTTGGCGTCATTCCGCCGGCGTCATGGGCGGCGCGCCGAACAGGCCGGGGAACAGCCGCGCGCGTGTCTGCAGCGACCACTGGCCGAGCCGGTCCATATACAGATAGACCACCGGCGTTGTGTAAAGCGTCAGCAATTGGCTGATCAAAAGTCCGCCGACGATCGAAATGCCGAGCGGCCGGCGAATCTCCCCGCCATTGCCGAAGCTCACCGCCAAGGGGATGGCGCCGAGGATGGCGGCCGAGGTGGTCATCATGATCGGCCGGAACCGCAACATGCAGGCCTGAAAAATCGCATCGTACGAGCTCAAATTCCGGGAGCGCTTTGCTTCGACGGCGAAATCGATCATCATGATCGCGTTCTTCTTGACGATGCCGATGAGCAGGATCACCCCGATCAGGGCGATGATGCTGAACTCGGTATGGAACAGCATCAGCGCGAGAATGGCGCCGACGCCGGCTGACGGCAGTGTCGAGAGAATCGTAATCGGGTGGATGTAGCTCTCGTACAATACCCCCAAAAGAATATAGACGGCGGCAATGGCCGTGGCGATCAGCACCGGTTCATTGGCGAGCGATTGCGCGAACACCTGTGCGGTGCCGGCGAGGTTGCCGTGAATCGAAGCCGGCATGCGGATTCGCTTGACCGCGTCGTCGATTTCGCTGGCGGCATCGCCGAGCGCGGCGCCCGGCCGCAGATTGAAGGAAATCGTGTCGGCGACGAACAGCCCCTGATGACTAACCGACAATGGTGCGTTTCCCGGCCTGTAATGGCTGACTGCAGCGAGCGGGATCATCGTTTCCTGCGCCGTGGAAACCGCGGCGCCCGAGGATGTCGAGCCCTTGCCGGAATTAGCCAGCGCATTGATGGCAGCATTGCGCGCCGAATTGTTGTTGGCGGTGGTGGCGGCCGTCGCGCTGGTCGATGCGGCAACGGCGGCCGCGGCGGTCTGGACAGGCGTAACGGTTCCCGCCGGCGCGTTACTGGTCTGAGTCCCCGAGGCACCGCCGCCCGAGGTCGCTACGTAAATATCCTGCAGCGACTCTGGATATTGGGTGTAGCGCGGGTCTATTTCCATGACGACATGGTACTGATTGATCGCACTGTAAATCACCGAGACTTGGCGCTGCCCGAAAGCGTCGTAAAGCGTGTTGTCGATCTGTGCCGGCGTAATTCCCAACCGCGATGCGGTCGGCCGGTCGATGATGAGATCGGATTCCAGGCCCCGTTGCTGCTGATCCGAGTTCACGTCGGCCATGACCTTCGAATGCTCAAGCGCCTTAACCAGCAAGGGAGTCCACTTGGCCAGCAAATCCGGATCGTCGGCCTGGAGGGTGTATTGATATTCTGCGTTGCTTTGCCGGCCGCCGGCGCGAATGTCTTGCACGCCAAACAGAAACAGCCGGCCGCCGGGCACTTTCGCCAGCTTCGGCCGCAGCCGTGCGATCACCTGATCCATCGGCGGCCGTTGCCCGATCGGTTTTAACGAGACGAACACCGAACCGGTGTTGATCTGGCCGAAGCCGCCGCCGGAGCCCACGCCGGTATAGCCGACGACATGTTCCACCGCCGGGTCTTGCTGCACGATGGCCATCATTTGCCGCAGTTTTTGCGTCATCAGCTGAAATGAGACGCTTTGATCGGCCTGCAGCGAGCCGATCATGCGGCCGGTGTCTTCTTCGGGAAAGAAACCCTTCGGCACGATGTAGAACAAGACGACGTTGAGAATGATCGCGCCGAAGAAGATGACGAGAACGACGCGGCTGTGACGCAAGGCCCAGCTCAGCGAATGCTCGTAGCCGGAGAGCACGTGGTCGAACAGACTGCGCCGTCTTGGCGTTTCGCGCGGTGGCTGGCTGCGCAGCAAGAGCGCACACATCATGGGCGTGGTGGTCAGCGAAATCACCAGCGAGATCATGATGGCGAGCGACAGCGTCATGGTGAATTCGCGGAAGAGCCGGCCCAATATGCCGCCCATCAGCAGAATCGGCAGAAACACCGCGATCAACGACAGGCTGATCGACAGCACGGTGAATCCGACCTCCCGGGCGCCCAGAAAAGCAGCCTCCACCCGTGGCACGCCGGCTTCGATGTGCCGGGAAATGTTTTCCAAGACCACGATGGCGTCGTCGACCACGAAGCCGGTGGCAATGGTCAGCGCCATCAGCGAAAGGATATCCAGGCTGTAGCCGAGCAGGTACATCGCGCCGAATGTGCCGAGAATCGAAACCGGGACCGCTACCGACGGGATCGTGGTGGCGCGAATATTGCGCAAGAACAGATAGACTACGATCGTCACCAGGGTGATGGCGATCACGAGCGTCAATTCGGTGTCGTGCAGCGATTGGCGGATCGTGGTTGAGCGATCGATGGCGATGGTCACATTGACGTCGGCCGGCATGGCGGCTTCGAGATGCGGCAGCTCGGCCTTCACACTGTCGATGGTATCGATGATGTTGGCACCCGGCTGGCGGAACAAAATGACCAGCACCGAGGGCTGGCCGTTGGACAGGCCGAGATTGCGCACGTCTTCGACCGAGTCGCTGACCCTCGCGACGTCCGACAATTTGACCGTGGCGCCGTCGCGATAAGCGATGATGAGCGGCGCGTAATCCACGGCCTTGGTCGATTGATCGTTGGTGTAGATTTGGAACCGTCGTCCGCCATCGTCGATGGTGCCTTTCGGACTGTTGGCATTGGCGGAGGCCAGCGCGGCGCGCACATCTTCAAGACCGATGCCGTATTTGAACAGAGCTTGCGGATTGAGCTCGACCCGCACGGCCGGCAGCGCCGCGCCGCCAAGGATGACCTGTCCGATGCCGGTGATCTGCGACAATTGTTGCTGGAAGACGTTGCTGGCGGCGTCGTAAATCTGGCCCTGGGTGAGGGTCTTCGACGTTATCGCCAAGATGAGGATCGGTGCATCCGCCGGATTGACCTTGCGATAAGTCGGATTGCTTTTCAGGCTTGCCGGCAGATCGGCGCGGGCGGCATTGATCGCCGCCTGCACGTCGCGCGCGGCTCCGTCGATGTCGCGGTTGAGGTCGAACTGCAGCGTGATACGGGTCTGTCCGATGCCGCTTTTCGACGTCATTTCGCTGACGTCGGCGATCTGGCCGAGGTGGCGCTCGAGCGGCTCGGCAACGCTGGTCGCCACGGTTTCCGGGCTGGCGCCCGGAAGCTGGGCACTGACCGAAATAGTCGGAAAGTCGACCTGGGGCAGCGGCGCCACTGGGAGCTTAGAGAAGGCGAGAATGCCGGCGATCGCGATACCGAGCGTGAGCAGCGTGGTGGCCACCGGCCGGTTTATGAATGGCGCGGATATATTCATTCAGCCGGCGCTTCAGGCACGATCGGCGCCGACGGCCGGCGGCCGATGAGACGGACCGCCAACCGGTCGAAATAGAGGTAAATCACCGGCGTGGTGAACAGCGTCAGCGCCTGACTCACGATCAGGCCGCCGATGATGGCGACGCCGAGGGGCTGACGCAATTCCGAGCCGGTTCCAGTGCCGAGCATCAAGGGGAGCGCGCCCAGCATGGCGGCGAACGTCGTCATCATGATCGGCCGGAAGCGCAGCAAGCAGGCCTGATAGATGGCATCGCGCGGCGCCATCCCTTCGGCGCGCTCGGCATCCAGCGCGAAGTCGATCATCATGATGGCGTTTTTCTTGACGATGCCGATCAGGAGGATGATGCCGATGATGGCGATCACGTCGAGGTCGTAATGCAGCAGCATCAGCGACAAGAGCGCGCCGACTCCGGCGGAGGGCAGCGTTGACAGGATGGTGATCGGATGGACGAAGCTCTCGTAGAGAACGCCAAGCACGATGTACATCGCCACCACCGCGGCGATGATCAAAAAGACTTCATTGGCGAGAGACGCCTGGAACGCGGCGGCGGTGCCCTGGAACGCGGTGATGAAGCTTATCGGCAGTCCGACCTGGCTCTCCGTTTGCTGGATCGCGGTGACGGCGGCACCCAGCGAATAGCCCGGCGCGGTATTGAATGAAATCGTTGTCGCTGGAAATTGACCGTAATGCGTGATCAAGAGCGGTGCGGCGTGTTCCTCGATATGCGCAATCGCGGTCAGTGGCACCTGACCGTTGGTCGTCGACGAGGATGACGGAAAATACAGCGATTTCAGCGCGCTCAGCGACTGTTGCAGATTGGGATCGACTTCCAGAATGACCCGATACTGATTGGATTGCGTATAGATGGTGGAGACGATGCGCTGGCCGAAGGCGTCGTAGAGCACGTTATCGATCGTTGCCGGCGTGATGCCGAACCGGCTTGCCGTGGCGCGGTCGATTACAATATCGGCCGCCAAGCCCTGTTCCTGCATGTCGCTCGCCACGTCGGTGATTTGCGGCAGTTGGCTGAGCCGTTGCACCAGTTGCGGCACCCACGTGCTGAACTCCGTGGCATTGGCATCTTCGAGCACGAAATGATACGGCGCGCGGCTGATGGTCGAATCGATCGTCAAATCCTGTACCGGCTGCATGTAGAGGCCGATGCCGACAACGCCCGCGACCTCGCTTTGCAGGCGCCGGATGATATCGCTGGCGCTCAGATTGCGCTGATCGTGCGGCTTGAGACTGATCAGGAAGCGGCCGGTATTGAGAGTCTGATTGGTGCCGTCGACGCCGACGAAGGAGCTTAAATTAACGACGTCCGGATCCTTGAGAACGGCCTCGGCAAGATCGCCCTGCAGTTTTGCCATCTGATCATACGAGACGCTCTGCGACGCCTCGGTTATGGCCTGGATCTCGCCGGTGTCCTGGACCGGAAAAAATCCCTTCGGGATGAGCAGGTACAGCACGATGGTTAAAGCCAGCGTCAACACGGCGACCAGCAATGTCGCCGGCTGACGGTCGAGCACCCAATTCAGCGCCTGGCCGTAACGCGCGATGACCGCATTGAAGATTTCCTCGGCCTTGAGATCGAAATTGCTGCGTTCGCCCTCGCCACGATGGCGAATGAGCTTGGCGCACATCATCGGCACCAGGGTCAGCGATACGATGGCGGAAATGACGATAGTGACCGCCAGCGTGATGGAAAACTCGTGGAACAGGCGGCCGACCACGTCGCCCATGAACAACAGCGGGATCAGCACGGCAATCAGCGAGATGGTGAGCGATATGATGGTGAAACCGATCTGCTCGGAACCGCGCAGCGCCGCTTCGACGGGGGCCATGCCGCCTTCGACATAGCGGGCGATGTTCTCGATCATGACGATGGCGTCGTCGACGACGAAGCCGGTGGCGATCGTCAGCGCCATCAGCGACAGATTGTCGAGCGAGAAGCCCAAGAGATACATCGCCCCGAACGTGCCGACCAGCGACAGCGGCACCGACAGGCTCGGGATGACCGTGCCCGGCAGCGTGCGCAGGAACACGAAGATCACCAGCACCACCAGCACGACCGCGAGGCCAAGCTCGAATTCGACGTCGGCCACCGAGGCGCGGATCGTCACCGTGCGGTCGCTCAACACGCGGACATTCATGGCTTGCGGCAGCGTCGACATGATCTGCGGCAGCAACGACTGTATGCGGTCGACGACTTGAATGATATTGGCGCCGGGCTGGCGCTGCACGTTGACGATGATCGCCGGCGTCGTGTTCGCCCAGGCGCCGAGCTTGGTGTTTTCCGGGCCGCTGACGATGCTGGCGACGTCGGTGAGCTTGACCGGGGCGCCGTTGCGATAGGCCACAATGAGATTGCGATATTGATCGGCGCTGGTGAGTTGGTCGTTGGCATTGATCGTCATAGCCTGCGTCGGGCCGTCGAAATTGCCTTTCGGTGTGTTGACGTTGAGATTGCCGATGATGGTGCGCACGTCGTCGAGGTTGAGACCGTAGGCGGCGAGTGAATCCGGATTGAGCTGAATGCGCACCGCCGGCCGCTGTCCGCCGCTGATGCTCACGAGTCCCACGCCGGTCAGCTGCGAGATCTTTTGCGCCAGCCGGGTCTCGCTGTAATTCTCCAGGTCGGTAAGCGCCAGCGTGTCCGACGTCACCGCCAGCGCGAGGATCGGCGCATCGGCGGGATTGACTTTCGAATAGATCGGCGGCGCCGGCAGGTCGGCCGGCAACAGATTGCCGGCGGCGTTGATGGAAGCCTGTACCTCCTGTTCGGCGATATCGAGCGACAGATCGAGGCTAAATTGCAGCGTGATCACCGACGCGCCGGCGGAGCTTGCCGACGTCATCTGGTTCAAGCCGGGCATCTGACCCAACTGCCTTTCGAGCGGCGCCGTGACCGACGAAGTCATGACCTCCGGACTGGCGCCGGGATACAGCGTTTGCACCTGAATTGTCGGGTAGTCGACCTCGGGCAAGGTGGACAGCGGCAGAAAGCTGTAGGCCACCATGCCGGACAGCAGGATCGCCGCCATCAAGAGCGTCGTGCCCACCGGACGAAGGATGAATGGCTCGGAGACGTTCATCGTACCGCTTTCGCCGCGCGCCAGCCGCCGCGGCGGTCCTACTGGCCGCCGCCCGAAGGCTTGGCCTGCGGCCGGCCGGAATTATGGCCTTGTCCATTGCCCGGCTTGCCGGCGTGCGCCGGCGGCGCGCCGGCGGCGGCCGGCTGGCCGCTTTCGGCGGCAACGGCAACTTTCAGTCCGTCGCGCAGCCGATCGGTGCCGTCGATAACGACGCGCTCGCCGGCAGTGAGGCCGGAGGTCACTTCGGTGAGATTTTCGTCGACGACGCCGGTCTTGATCTGCCGGACCGAGACCGTGCTGTTGGGATTGATGACGTAGACGTAAGTGCCCGGGGCGCCGCGCTGGATCGCCGAGGTCGGCACGGTGACGACGTTGGCCAGCGTTTTCACCAGCAGCCGTGCATTGACGAACTGATTGGGAAACAGCGCGTTGTCAGGGTTGTCGAATTGCGCCCGCACCTTGACCGTGCCGGTCGTGGTGTCGATCTGGCTGTCGACGGCGGACACGTTGCCGGTCGCCAGCAAATGAATATTGGCGCGGTCGTAGGCGGTCACGACCAACGGCGTGCCGGCATTAAGCTGCGGCATGATCTCCGGCAGATCGTCTTCGGGGACGGAGAAAATCACCGTGATCGGGTGCATTTGAGTGATGACGGCGATGCCCGAGGCGGTCGTGGTCTGCACGTAATTTCCGGGATCGACCAGGCGCAGGCCGACGCGACCGTCAATCGGCGATACGATATGGCAATAGGCAATGTTCAGCGCTTCGGAATCGACCAATCCCTGATCCTGCTGAACCGAGCCCTTATATTGCTGGACGATGAAGACCTGATCCTCGGATTGCTGTTTGGCGATCGAGTTCTGCTGGGCGAGTGTCTGATAGCGCGTCAGATCCATTTGCGCCTGGGCAAGCAAGCCTTCGTCGTGCGCAAGCTGACCTTCGTACTGCTCTTTCAATATCTGATAAGGCCGCGGATCGATCTGAGCGAGGAAGTCGCCCTTCTTGACGTCCTGGCCTTCGGTGAATCCGACATTGGTAAGCTGGCCATTGATCTGCGTCTGCACGGTCACCGTCGCGACCGGCGTCACGGTGCCCAGTGCGTTGACGATTTCGCGGACGTTTCCAGTGGTGACGGTCGAAGCGCCGACCGATTGTAGTCCGCCTTGGGGAAAACGTCCGCCGCCCGACGGCGTGGATTTGATCCAGTGAACGACCTCGTAACCCGCCAGCACAAGCAGGATCACGATCAGCCCGGCGCCGATCCGGCTTCGCCAATGCGATCGCGTCGTGACGTCCGGTGCCCGCCTTAAGTCGTCACCAGTTCTGCGCGTCCGCTCGTCCATGATGGGCGTTCATCGATCCCAGGCTATCTGCTTGCGTGAACTTATAAAATGCGTTGCCCAAGGCCGCTAATGAATAATCGCTAATTTGCCCGGGGTACATGAAACCTGCGAGATATCAACCACTTGCGGAGGTGTCGGTCATTACGGCGGTCCGACCGGTGCAGCCGGCGGATTGGACGGGCTCTGGATCGTCGGCATCAACTCGACGGCCAGCGGCTTGTTCGATTCGAGCTGCGGCGTGAAGGTGAAGTCCTTGAGGAGCTGGGATTGATCCGGCAGCAGGCTTGCATCCCAGCCGCCGCCGAGGTCTTCGATCAGGCTGACGCTGGCTAGATACAGGTTCTGCCGCGCGGTCAGTTCTGATTCTTCATCGGCCAGGAGCGCGATTTCGGCGGTCACGACAGTGGTAAAGGCAACCGTGCCAGCCTGGAATTGGTTCGTATATACCTTGACCGCTTGGCGTTCGTCGGCGACCGCCTTGCGTTCGGCGGCCAGTTGCCCGGCGTAGTAATGCATGGCGGCGAGTTCGTCTTCGACCTGCTGGAAGGCGGTCAGTAACGTCTGCCGGTAATTGGCGACGCTTTGCCAGTACACCGCGCGCGCGGCGTCGACTTGCGCCGAGGTCAGCCCGCCGTTGAACAAGGTCTGCGTGCCGGTCGCGCCGATCGAGCCGATGGAGCGCGCAGCCGAAAACGGCGTCGGGACCGGGCCGATGAATTCGAGCATTGAGGACAGTGAAATATCCGGAAAGTACGCAGCTTCTTCCACGCCGATCAGCGCATTTTCTTCCTGCATGGTGCGCTCGGCGGCGGCGATGTCGGGCCGCCGCTCCAGCAGCGCCGAGGGAACGCTGACCGGAACGCTTGGCGGGAACCGACCCAGCAAGTGCGGTCTCACCGAGAGTTCGGCGGGGGGCCGGCCGATCAGCATGGCGATCGCATGTTCGAATTGCGCGCGCTGCACGCGTGTGGCGTAAAGCTGCGCTTCGGTCGTGCGGATATTGGCATCCGCCGTCGCCACGTCGCCGCCGGTGACCGAAAAGCCGGCTTTGAATTGGTTGTTCACGACGTTGTAAGTCTTCTTGTACTCGTCGATCGTGCGGGAGAGCAGGTCGATCAGCGAATCCGATGCGCGCAGGTTGAAAAAGGCGGTCGCCAGCATGGCTTGCTCGGACAGCTTGGCATTGTCGAGGTCGGCCGCGCTTGCCTGCGCCTCTGCCGTGTTGCTTTCGACCTGCCGGCGCAGTCTGCCCCAGACGTCAATGTCCCAAGTTCCGGTGATCGGCGCGCTATATTGGGTCGTATAGCGAGTGCCCAATCCGGTGCCGACGGCACTGCCGCCGGTCGTGCCGGCGAGGGCTCCGGTCCGGGTTCGCATTGCGGTGTAGCTCGCGCTTGCGGTGGGAAATAGCGCGGCCTGCGCCTCGCGAATCAGCGCCTTGGCCTCTTCATAGGCCGCGGCGTCGGCAGCGACGGTCTGGTTGGATATTTCGACCTGAGGCAGCAGTTCGTTCAGCGCGCGATCTCGATAGACCTTCCACCAATCGCCGTGCCGGAGATCGTCGCTCGGACGAGCGAGTTTCCAGCCCTTCAACTCCTTGAATTCAGTCGGTACCGGCCCAGGCGCCCGTGAATAGTTCGGTCCGACCGCGCAGCCGGCGAGCGCCAGCCCAAGGCCCACGGATGCGATGCGGAATACCGAAGCCCGGCCGCAGACTCGCACAGGGAGATAAGCTCTGCGTTGCACCCAAACCATCCCGAGGCCCAATAGCGTGGGTCAACGCCAGCACTAGACCGCTGCAGTAACCCTCCGAACGCAACCAGATCGCGCGGCACGAATTTTCGCCGGTCAAAAGACCAGCGCGACCCCGTGCCTCGTCTTCGCTTCCGCTAATCCCCCGAGCGAGATTGGCGACTATAGCCTCGCCCGACGCGGCGGTGAATATCGCTCCTCGCGCTTGCGTTCTCGCCTGTGAATTTGTGCGTGATGTGATATTCGGGCGACACTATGTGCACAATCGGACGATGAGCCGCGATTACACCCAATCCACACAAAATTGGGGGCGCTCACGCGTTTGGAACTACTTTGGCGATGATGTTGCCGGTGTGGAACCGCCTTGGGGCGTTGGCCGCCCGACGGCGCAGGCGGGTCGGCCGGATCGGCGTTCGGCGCTGCGGGGTGGGGCAGGGCGAGCGGAGTCGCGTGCCTGGCTCGGCCATTGAAAGTGCCAACGGGACTGCCGCGTCCGCGATGCCTAGGTCGGCAACGCCTCCGGCCGAGAGTCGCGCGCCGGAGCGGAGCGTCCTCCCACCCAATTATTGAGCCGATCGAGATACAGATAGATGATTGGCGTGGTGAACAGCGTCAGCGATTGCGACACCAGAAGGCCGCCGACGATGGCGATGCCGAGCGGCCGCCGCAGGTCCGATCCCGCGCCCTGGCCGAAAGCCAGCGGCAGGCCGGCGATCAGCGCACACATTGTCGTCATCATGATCGGCCGGAATCGTAACAGACAGGCCTGATGGATTGCCTCAAGCGGGCTTTTGCCTTCGTCACGCTCGGCTATCAGTGCGAAGTCGATCATCATGATGGCGTTTTTCTTGACGATGCCGATCAAGAGAATGATGCCGATGAAGGCGATCAGCGTCAGGTCGTAGCCGAACAGCATCAGCATCAGGAGCGAGCCGACGCCGGCCGACGGCAGCGCCGAAAGAATAGTGATGGGATGGATGAAGCTCTCATAGAGCATTCCCAGAACGATGTAGATGACGAAGATCGCGGCAAGCGTCAGGAGAGGCGTTGTCGTGAGCGATGCCTGAAACGCTTGCGCCGTGCCTTGAAAGGTGCCGGTCAGCGTTTCCGGTGTGTGGAGTTGCGACTCCAAGCTTGAGACGGCGTCGACGGCCTGGCTCAGCGACGCATTCGGGGCGAGGTTGAACGACAGCGTGACTGCCGGGAAGACGCCTTGGTGATTGATCGTGAGCGGTACGACCTTGTCGGTGTAGTGCGCCACCGCTGACAGCGGCACTTGCGTGGCCACGCCGGCGCTGTTCGTTCCAGCCACGTAAATTGTCGACAGGTCGGTCTGCTGGACCTGAAATTCGGGCTTTACCTCCAAGAGTACTTTCGCCTGCTGTGTGGGCAGATAGATCGTCGTCACCTCTTGTTGGCCAAAAGCTGCGTAAAGCGCGGTATCGACAGCCGACAGCGTCACGCCATAGGTCGAGGCGGCGTCGCGATCGACCGCCACGTCGATCTCAGGCGAAGCGATCTGCTGATCGGAGGCGACGTCGGTCAGAATTTTCATCGCCTGCATTTTTGCCAGCAGTATCGGCGCCCAATGGTTGAGTTCGTCGGAATTCGTGTCAGTTAGCGTGTACTGATACTGCGCCTGCTCGAGCCGCCCGCCGACCGTAATGTCCTGCGCGGCCTGCATATAAAATCGCGCGCCGATGACCTGCGACACCTTCGGCCGCAGGCGCGCCATCACCTGTTCGATGCCGGCGCGGTCCCCGAACGGCTTGAGCTGAATGAACATGCGGGCGGTATTTTCGCTCGAATTTCCGCCCGTGGAGCCGGCAAAGCTCACCATCCCGGCGACGGCAGTATCCTGAAGGACGATCTTGGCGATCTGATCCTGCAAGGCGCTTATCGCCGCAAACGATTCGTCCTGCCGCGCTTCGAGCTGACCGAACAGAAAGCCTGTGTCTTGTTCGGGAAGAAAGCCCTTGGGGATGATGTAATAAAGATAACCCGTGAGTACGATCAGCACGACCGTCGAAAGCAGGGTGCTCAACTGGTGCCGGAAAACCCAGTTGAGGCCACGATCGTACCCCGCCAGCATGGCGTCGAAGAACCGCTCGAATGCGCGATACATCCGACCATGGGATTCTTCACTCTCGCGGGAAAGGAACAACGAGCACATCATCGGCGTGAGCGTCAGTGCTATGAATGCTGAAGCTACGACGGCAATGGTCACCGTCATCGCGAACTCATGGAACAGGCGTCCGACAATGGCCGACATGAAGAGGATGGGAATAAAGACCGCTACCAGCGAAAAGGTGATGGAAACGATCGTGAAGCTGATCTGGCCGGCGCCTTCGATCGCTGCGTCGAAGGCGGATTGTCCCGCTTCGATATAGCGCACGATATTCTCGATCATCACGATTGCGTCGTCGACGATGAAGCCAACGGAGATCGTCAGCGCCATCAGCGACAGATTGTCCAGGCTGTAGTCAAGAATGTACATCGCCCCGAACGTGGCGACGATGGAAAGCGGGACAGTGATACTGGGAATGGCGGTGGCCCAGGGCTTCCGCAAAAAAGCGAAAATGATCAAAACCACGAGAATGATCGTGATAATCAGGGTCTCTTCGACGTCGGATACGGATGCGCGGATGTCCTGAGAACGGTCGCTCAACAGATCGACATGAACCGACGGCGGAATGGCTTTCTCAAGCTGAGGCATCCTCGCCTTGATGTCGTTGACGACTTGAACCGTGTTGGCGCCGGCGGCACGGAATATCAGCAAAAGCTCGGCCTGCTGGCGATCGAACCAGGCGCCGGTGTACGGCGTCTGCGAAGAATTCGTGATGGTAGCGACGTCTTTCAGCCGGACCGGTGCACCATTCTGATAGGCGACGATGATGTTGCGGAATTGATCGGCCGTCACGAGTTGATCGTTGGTTTGCAGCGTGTACTGCTGGCGTGGGCCTTCGAGTTCGCCCTTCGGCGCCTCCAGCGTGGCGCTGGTGAGCGCACTCGCGATTTGGGCGAGCCCTAGCCCGCGTGATGCAATTGCGCCCGGGTCGACCTGCACCGCGACTGCCGGCTCCTCCTCGCCGCCAATCGAAACTTGGCCGACGCCGTCCACCGTCGATAGAGACTGCGCCAAGATCGTGTTCGCGTAGGTATCCAGTTGATAGACCGGCATGGCGTCCGAATGGACGGCATAAATGAGAATTGGCCGATCGGCGGGATTGGTTTCACGATAGGTCGGCGGCGTCGGCATGGTCTTTGGCAAAAGGCCACTCGCGGCGTTGATTTCCTGCTGCACTTGGCCCGCAGCGCCGTTGATGTCGACGTTCAAGTCGAACTGCAATGTGATCGTGGTCTGACCCAGACCGCTGGTCGAGGTCATCTGCGACAGCCCTTGTATCTGGGTGAACTGGTTCTCCAGTGGCGTCGCAACCGTTTCCGCCATGGTCGTGGGGCTGGCGCCCGGAAATTTCGCGGTAACGGAAATGGTCGGGAATTCTACATTGGGAAGGGCGGCAACCGGCAGCAGTTCGTAACCGACAGAACCGAAGAGCAGTACGCCCGTCATCAAAAGCGTGGTGGCGATCGGCCGGCGAATAAAAATTTCGGAGATATTCATTCGCCGCTGACTTGGGTTGTCTGAGCGGGTTCAGTTGTCTGTGCGACGGCGACCTTGCTGCCATTGTCCAGCCGATATTGGCCGTCGACGACCACTTTTTCGTTGCCGGAAAGACCCTTGCCGATGACCGAGAGGCCGTCCTGACTGACCGTCACGTCGACGTTGACGCGTTTAACGGTCATGTCGGGATCGATGACGTAAACGTATGAACCGTTCGGTCCGGCCATCACCGCAATTGTCGGCACCGTCACGACGTTCTTGCGCACGTCGATGGTCAGCCGCGTGCGAACGAACTCTCCGGGCCATAGCTGCACGTCTGCATTGGGGAAGGTCGCTTGCAGGAGCACCGTGCCGGCGCTGGTGTTCACCTGGTTGTCGAAGAGCGTGAGTTTGCCTTTTTCCAGGAGCTTCCCGGCCTGCGAGAAAGCATCGACTTCAAGCGGCGAGACGGCTTGGTTTTGCTTGATCTGGTCGAGATAGGTCTGCGGTACATTGAAGCTGACATAGATCGGGTTGATTTGGGCGATCATCACCATCGCCCCGGTCGTCGCCTGGCCGCTCGTGCTCGATGTGCTACTCGACGCTGCCGCGGCGCCGCTGCTTGGGCCGACCAGATTGCCGAGGTCAACCAATAGCGCGCCGGCGCGTCCCGATATCGGCGCGACCACGTGGCAATAGGCCAAATTGAGTTGCGCCGTCTCGACATTTGCCTGGTCGAGCTGGACCGTGCCCTTGTCCTGCTCGACGACATAGACTTGATCTTCCGCCTGCTGCTTGGCGATGGAATTCTGCTGCGCCAGGAGCTGGTAACGCGTGAGATCGACCTGTGCTTCCGCCAGAACCCCTTGGTCGTGCGCCAGTTGTGCTTCCTGTGAATCAAGTGCCGCCTGGTAAGGCCGCGGATCGATCAGGAACAGCTCCTGACCCTTTTTGACGTCCTGCCCTGGCGTGAACGCGATCTTGATGATCGGGCCATTGACCTGGGCCTGCACGGATACATTGTCGATCGACTGAACGGTGCCGATAGCGTCAACAATATCGGGCACGTTCTGACGCTGCGCCACGCCGGCCGTCACCGGAATCGGCGGCGGGGGCGCCGGCGGGGGCGAAGCCTTATGAAAATGCCGCACCGCTGCGACTGCGACGATCGCGACTAAGAGGGCGACGGCGCCTGCGTAAACGGCACGGCGACGACTGCGCAGCGGATTCGAGATTCTCATGAAAATAAGGGAGGTCCTCTGGTCAACCGTCGAAAGCCTTAAATGGTCGTCGCAACGTCCTTCATATCAGGTCGTCCATACGAAATCGCGGTGTGATGAAATACTCCTCAGGGCGGTGCCGCCGCGCATACCGCAACGGCCGGCGCATTGGCGGTCGTTGCTTCCACCCCGCATGTTGCCTGCCGTTCGCCGACAAAAGTCGCGGGGTTCCGCGTTGGGCCGCAATAGGCCATGACCAGCACTTCATTCTCGCGACAGCCGACCGCGCAATTTCCCGACGTCAAGCAGCTGGCGCGGACGACGCGTATGGTCGGACTTGGCGGTCCTTGTAGACCCTGGGGGCCGGTTGGCCCGGGCGGACCTTCAGCACCCGGCGGCCCCGCCGGACCGGGATCGCCCTTCGGGCCAGTTGGACCAGCAGGACCGGAGTCACCCTTTGGGCCTTGGCCACAACTGGCGAGACCAAAAGCCAACGCCCCTAGAACGACAAAGTGGGCTGCGCGCATGATCGTCCGCTTGTTGCTTGGCTGTCTTCTTGCGCAGTCGCCCCCAACGCGCCCTATGCCGCGTAGAAGCGAACTTTTTGGTGGGAATTAGGTTCCCTTGCGAATGCGGCTGCCCGACATGGGCGTTCGGCGCGACGGCTCAACTGAAGATTGACGAGAGCCATACGCGAGTGACACGCCCCGCTCGTTATGAACGACAACGTGGAGGATATGCGTAGAGGATAAGCGGTGCTCGTTGACGGTGAGTTGCCTCGTCAATCACAGTCACGGAGGTATCGGAACGGAGCGGACGGCGAGGCGTTTGGCTGACGCGATGGAAGGATTTTCAATGCGACGATTGGCGAACAACATTACAAATTGGAAAGCCGCCACTGCTTTTGCCTCGGCAGGTCTATTGCTGTGCAGCATGGCGGGGACTGCGCTCGCCGCCAAGCCCGGTCCTCATCCCGGCGGGGGAGGGCACCCGCCGCCGCATGTTGCGCCTCATGCCGCGCCGCGCGCGGCGATGCCTCATTTTGCTCCTCGTGCCGCGGCACCCCATTTCGCGCCGCATATCAGCGCCGTTCGCCCGCATTTTACGCCGCACGTCAGTGCCGTCCACCCGCACTTCGCGCCGCACGTCAGTGCCGTGCACCCGCACTTCGCGCCGCATGTCAGCGCCGTCCACCCGCATTTCAGGGCAACTCGTCCTCACCTCAACTCGGCACACCGCGTCGCCCACGTTCGCGGCCTCCACGGCCATTCTCAGGCAAACTCCGGGCTGCACACCAACGCCGCTTCGCAGCTTGCGCATGACCACAACCGTCTTGGCCGCGGCCATAACCATAATGGGCTAACCCCCAGCACGGCCGGCGTGTCGAAGGCGAACAACCGCGCCTTGACCAACGCACATCTGCGGCCGCTGGCGAACGCCGCCAACCCGCGAGGTTTTAGGGATCGCCGCCGGCTTGTCTCCAACGCTGCATTCCGGCCGTTCTGGGGCCACGACTGGCGGCACCACGGCTGGCACCCCTATGACCACCTCGGCTGGGTTGGCCCGCTGTTCTGGCCGTACGCCTATGGCGACTTTTTCTATTATTCGCTGTGGCCGGGTGACTACGAATACGCCGATCCTTTCTGGGTTTACGGCTATGGCGATATCTATGAGGCGGTCTTCTCGCCTTACGATTACAGCGACTACGTCCGGGGTTCGGGTGCGCCGGCGCGCATGGCGACGCTGACAGAAGGTATGGCGCAAAGCTGCAATGACGAGGCGGCCGAGGTCACCGGCTGGCCGATCGACCAGATCCAGGACGCCGTCCAGCCAAATCAGCAGCAAACCGCTCTGCTCGATGATCTCGGCAACGCCATCGTCGAGGCGAGCCATCAGATCAGGATGAACTGTCCGACCAGCGTGGCCTTCACGCCGACGGATCGGCTCGATCAAATGCATGAGCAGCTGCAGACGCTCGTCACAGCGGTGAACATCATCAGCCCGCCGCTGACAAAGTTCTATGACTCGCTTTCCGACGAGCAAAAAGCCCGTTTCAACGACATTGCGCCGCCGGCCGCGCAAAACAATGCGAAACCGGAAAATGCGCAGGCTACGCCCAACCTCCAGGCGCAATGCGACGCCAAAGTCGTGGCCTGGCCGACCGATCAAATTGATAGCGCCATACGTCCGAGCGATGCGCAGCGCAGCAAGCTCGATGCGCTGCAATCGGCGCTGTCGCAAGCCGGCGATACGATCAAGGCGGCGTGCCCGAGCGAGCCACCGGCGACACCCCCTGGGCGGCTTGCCGCCGTCGGCAAACGGTTGCAAGCGATGCTCCAGGCGGTTGAGACCGTGCAGCCGGCGCTGGCGAATTTCTACAACTCGCTCAGCGACGACCAGAAGGCGCGCTTCAACACCATGGGCCGGCAGCTGTTCGCGCAAAATCAGCAGTAGCGATTGCGCCGGCGTAACCGGGCGCTCTGCCCGGATTT
>JBAQHW010000143.1:0-14713 GCA_049288525.1 Xanthobacteraceae bacterium | reverse complement strand
GATATTGCCAGGGTCCCCTGCTGCTTCCGAAGTTCGCATGAGAGACCGCCGCCTGGACTTGCGAACTTCGGAAGCGGGACACTAGTGCCATGCCGATCCTGCAAACAATCGGCCTGGAGAAGCGCTTCGGCGGCATCCTTGCCGCCCAAAATGTCAATCTCTCCGTGGAAAAGGGCGCGCGGCACGCCTTGATCGGCCCGAACGGCGCTGGCAAGACGACGGTGATCAATCTGTTGACCGGGGTATTGCGGCCGACGGCCGGCCGCATCATGCTCGAGGGCCACGACATCACCGATGCGGTTCCGCACCAGCGCGTGCGGCTCGGCATGGCGCGCACCTTTCAGATCAATCAATTGTTCCTCGACCTGACGCCGCTGGAATCGATCGGACTTGTCATCTCCGAACGGCTCGGCACCGGCTCCGACTGGTGGCGGCTGGTCGGCAGCAAATCCGCGGTGACCGCGGAGATCGTCGAAATCGTCGAGCGCTTCCGTCTCACCGACGTCATGCACCATCGCACCGCGATTCTGCCTTACGGCAAGCAGCGGCTGCTCGAAATCGCGCTCGCCTTTGCCTGCCGGCCGCGCGTGCTTTTGCTCGACGAGCCGGCCGCCGGCGTGCCCGAGGCCGAGCGGCACGAATTACTGGCCACCATCGAGGCGTTGCCGGCCGAGGTCACGGTGCTGCTCATCGAGCACGACATGGATCTTGTCTTCTCCTTCGCCGACCGCATCTCGGTCCTGGTCAACGGCGCATTGTTCGTCGATGGCGCGCCGGAGGAAGTCGCGCACGATCCCCGCGTCAAGGCGGTCTATCTCGGCGAGGAGCTCGATGCCTGACCTTCTGACCATCGCGGATCTGTCCGCCGGCTACGGCGAGGCCGTGGTGCTGACCGATGTGTCGCTGTCGCTGCCCGAGGGGCAGGCGCTAGCCTTGCTCGGTCGCAACGGCATGGGCAAAACCACGCTGATCAATTCGATCGTCGGGGTCACCCGCTATTTCTCCGGAGCCATCGCGCTCGACGGCGCCGACATCACCAGACTCCGGCCGGATCAGCGCGCCCATCGCGGCATCGGCTGGGTGCCGCAGGAGCGCAATATCTTCAAGTCGCTCACCGTCCACGAAAATCTCACCGCCGTGGCGCGGCCCGGCCGGTGGACCACGGACAAGGTCTACGCGCTGTTTCCGCGATTGAAGGAACGTCAGCAAAATCTCGGCAATCAACTATCCGGCGGCGAGCAGCAGATGCTGGCGGTCGGCCGTGCGCTGGTGCTCAATCCGCGCGTCATGCTGCTCGACGAGCCGCTCGAGGGTCTGGCGCCGATCATCGTCGATGAATTGCTCGCAGCGCTGCGCCGCATCATCCGTGACGAGGGCATGTCGGCGATCCTGGTCGAGCAGAATCCCAGGAAAATCCTCGGCGTCACCGACCGCGCGATCATCCTCGAGCGCGGCTCTGTGGTCCACGCGGCCGACAGCGCCGCGCTTGCCGCCGATCGTGCCGCACTGGAGATGCATCTCGGCGTCACCGATCACGGCCCGCGCCGGCACGGACGGGCGCGGCAGTGATAACGCTGATCGCTGCGCTTCAATTCGATGCTGCCGCAGCCTTGGCCTTGGCGACGATGTCGGCGGGCGTGGCGTAGACCTCGGCGACAAGCTTCTGAACGTCCTCGCCCGACACCGGATTGATCTCGAGCTGCAGCTTGTCGGCCTCGGCGCGAAAATCCTTGTCCGCCATCGTGTCCATGAAGGCCTTGCGCAACAGCGCGACGCGGTCTGCCGGCAGGTTGGGCGGTGCCACGTAAGGCCGGCCCATGACGTTGCGGGCCAGGATCATTTTCAGGATTTGCCGCTGCTGGTCGGTCTTGGCGAAATCCATCGCCAGCGGCACGTTGGGCAGGTCGGGATGCTTGGTCAGCGACAATTGCACCAGAACGATCATGCGCCCGTCGGTGATCCAGGATTTGTGCGTCGAGAGCACGCTCGACCACGACCAGCCGCAGCGGCCCTGGACTTCGCCGCGCTCCATCGCCAGCACAACGTCATTGCCGCCGGGATAGCCTTGCACGATCTTGAAATGCGTCCCGAGCACGGCATTGAGCACGCGGGGAAACTGGTCGGTGTCGGAGCTGGCGCCGGTGCCGCCGACCGTGAGCTCCTTGGTGAACAGATCCTGGAAACGGGTAATGCCTGAGCTTTTCAACGCGACGCAGACGCTGACCTCGTTATTGGCGCTGCCGAGCCAATTCATCTTCTGCGCGTCGAAGGCATCGCCCTGGCCGAGCAGCAAGGGATCGAAGGCGATACCGCGGCCGAAGGTCGCGATCGCGGTGCCATCCTGCGGCGCCACGCGATACATGTAATTGGCGAGCCGCAGGCTGCCGGCGCCTTCCATGTTTTGCGGCACGAAGGTCGGATTGCCCGGAATATGCGCACCCATATGGCGGGCGATGACGCGGGCGTAAAGATCATAGGCGCCGCCGGGCGAGTAGCCGATATACATACTGACGCTCCGGCCCTGGTAAAAATCGCCCGCGCTCAGCGCGAAAGAGACAAGACCCGGCGCCACGACCAAAACCACCGCGGCCGCGAGCGCGCGCAAGAAGCCAGTCCTCCGTAATCGCATTCTCATCCCCGGCAGCCACAAACCCATCCTCGGGCGGCTCGGCACTCTAGCATGGGCTTGACGGGATTGCAGGTTTCGGGCGCGATGCCCGGGCAGGTCCAAGGAGCCTCGATGCAGCCGGATATGATCGCCAGCGCCGTGCACGCGCTGCACCTGTTGCTTGAGCCGGCGCGGCTCCTGTTCCTGTTCCTCGGCGTTCTCATCGGGCTCGCGATCGGCGTGTTGCCCGGGCTCAACGGCATCGTCGGCATGGCGATGCTGATCCCGTTCACGTACAACCTCGACGAATTCACCGCCTTTGCGCTCTTACTCGGCATGGCGGCGGTGGTTACGTCGTCTGATTTTATCACCGCGGTCTTGTTCGGCGTGCCCGGCCATGTCGGCGCCGCGGCAACGGTGATCGACGGCCACGCCATGGCGAAAAAGGGCGAGGCCGGCCGCGCCTTCGGCGCCGGCTTTGCGTCTTCGCTCGCCGGCGGCATCGTCGGTGCGATTGTGCTGGCGGTGAGCATCCCGATCCTGCGGCCGCTCATGCTCTCGGTGGGCTCGCCCGAGCTACTGGCCTTCACGCTATTCGGCCTGTCGATGGTAGCGACTTTGTCGGGGCGCGCTCCGCTTAAGGGGCTGACCGCCGCCGGCCTTGGCCTGATGATCGCCATGGTCGGCTCGCGCTCGCAAAGCGGCACCCTGCGCTGGACCTTCGGTTGGCTTTATCTGTGGGACGGCGTGCCGCTTATTCCGGCGACGCTCGGCCTTTTCGCATTGCCGGAGCTGGCGGAGCTGGCGATCACGCGCAAGCGCATCGCCGGCGACAACGCACCGAACATCAATCTCTCCAGCCAATGGGAAGGCGTGCGCGACGTGGCGCGGCACTGGTGGCTGGTGCTGCGCTGCGGCGTGCTCGGCGTGGGTTTAGGCGCCATCCCGGGCATCGGCTCCTCCGTCATCGACTGGATCGCCTATGGCTACGCCCAGCGCACGGAAAAGAACGCCGAGAGTTTCGGCACCGGCGACGTGCGCGGCGTCATCGCGCCGGAGAGCTCCAACAATTCCAAAGAGGGCGGTCATCTGGTGCCGACTATCGCCTTCGGCGTTCCGTCGGGTGCGTCAATGGCGATCCTGCTCGGCGCGTTCCTGATGCACGGGCTGACGCCGGGGCCCGATATGCTGACCAAGCATCTCGATCTGACCTATCTGATCGTATGGAGTCTCACGCTCGCCCATGTCATGGGCGCGATCATCTGTCTGGCGTGCAGCCGCTGGCTTGCGCAAATCTCGCGCGTCCCTCCTGAAATCCTGCTGCCGATCATCGTCGCGCTGGTTTTCGTCGCCGCCTTCGAGGGCGAGCACGATTGGGGCGATCTCTACTTACTCGTACTGTTCGGTATCGTCGGCTGGATCATGAAGCGACTCGGCTGGCCACGGCCGCCGATGGTGCTCGGCATTGTGGTCGGCGCCATTTTCGAGCGCTATCTGTTCATCTCGACGCAGCTTTACGGCTGGGGCTGGCTGGTGCGCTGGCCGGTCTTGGCGATCCTCGCCTGCGTCGTGTGGTCGCTGTACCGGCCGCTGTCGCAGATCGTCGGAACGTTGATCGCCCAGTTCCGTGAAGTCAAAGGCCTGCGGCCACGCTTCGGCGCCGCGCCGGCGTTTTCGACCGCCGTCATCGTCCTGATCGTCGCCGCGATTTTGTCCTCGGCCGGCTGGCCGCACGACGCCAAGATCGTGCCGTTGACCGCTTGTGGCATGGCGCTCACGGCCGCCGTTCTCAATCTGATTAACGAGCTGTTCGGCCGCCAGGAAGCGGCGCCGCTGCATGCCGATTCGACCGTCAAGGTCAGCGCCCATGTTGACGATCTCGGCCTTGCCGACGAGGTGGTGCGCTGGCGCGCAACTGTCTTCTTCGCCTGGCTGGCGGGTTTTATCGCTTTCGTCTGGTTGATCGGCTTCATTCCCGCCATCGCGCTGTTCGTTTTTGCCTATATGCGCTTCGGTTTCGGCGAGCCGTGGCCGGCCGCGCTCGGCTTCGCGGCGGCGACTGATTTGCTCTGCTACGTCGTATTCCAATGGGCGCTGCAGGTGGCGTGGCCGCCGTCGCTGTTGGGCGACCTGTTCCCGGCGCTGCGCGCCGCGACAAGGCTGATCTGAACTACCGCGCCAAACCTACCGTCCAAGGATCGCGGCGGCCTTTTTCGTCACCGCCGCCGGCGTCTGATAGACCTCTTGCACCAGCGCTTGGATTTGTTGGCCGTCGACCGGATTGATCTCGAATTTGCGCTTTTCCGCATCGGCCAGGAACGCCTTGTCCTTCATGGTTTCGCTAAAAGCCTGACGCAGCACCGCCAACCGGTCCGCCGGCACGCCCGGCGGCGCCGCGAACGGCCGCCCCATAACCTGCCGGGCGAAGATCAGCTTGAAGATCTGCCGCTGCTGGTCGGTCTTGGCCAGGTCCATGATCAGCGGCACGTTGGGCAGATCGGGGTGCTTGGACAGCGACATCTGGACCAGCACGGTGATCTTCTTGCTGGTGATCCAGTTCATCCGCGTCGCCACGACGCTCGACCATGACCAGCCGCAGCGGCCTTGAACCTCGCCGCGTTCCATTGCGAGCGTGATGTCGTTGCCGCCCGGATAGCCGGTGACAATCTTGAATTTCGTGCCCAGCACGGCATTCATCAGCGCCGGAAATTGATAGGTATCGTCGCCGACTCCGGTCGCGCCGATGGTCAGCGGCTTGGTCAGCACCTCGCCGAAGCTTGCGATGCCGGATGATTGCAGCGCCACGCAGACGCTCACTTCATTGGTGGCGCTGCCGATCCAGGAAAATTTCGAAGCGTCGAACTGCGCGCCGTTCTCGTCGAGCAAAGGATCGAACGCCGCGCCGCGGCTGATGGCGCCGATCACCGTGCCATCGTGCGGCGCGGCGGCGTAAAGGTAATTGGCTAGTCTTAAGCTCGCTGCGCCCTCCATATTTCTCGGTACGATCGTTGGATGGCCGGGGATGTGTTCGCCCAAGTGCTGCGCCACCAGCCGTGCGTAAAGGTCGTAGCCGCCGCCGACGCTGTAGCCGATGTCGAGTTCGATGGACTTGCCGGCATAAAACTCCGCGGCGCTCTGCGCCTGCGCCGCCGGAACGGTCAGCGCCGAAACGGCCGTCAAAGCCACGATGCCGGCGCCAATGAAGCCGATCGTCAGGGTCGTATTCGACCTCATCACGCTTCCTCCTTTTTAGGACTGACTTTTGCAGTGGTCCTTTGATTCTAACATTCACATAATGACATGCCGGCCAGGGGTGCGAATGTTAGAATCGGACCACTAGCGGGTTCGGGTCTGCGTCACCAACGGGGCTTCGGTCCGTTGCGACATTGCGCGTATAGCCGAAATTTCGTAATGACCAGCGCGCAGGAGCGCCACATGACCGGAATGCTGGAACACGAACTGCCCGGGCTCGGCCACAACAAGCCGTCCGCGGAAGACGCCGACGAGATCAAGCACGGTAAATGGGACCGCTGGGCCAAGAAGCGCACCTTCGTGCGCGCGCTCGAAGGCACCTACAGCCATCTCTACAAGAAGCTGCTCGAAGAGCCGCGGGTCTATTCCTCGAAGGATCATCCCTGGAAGGGCGGCCCGGCGATGTATGGCAAGCACATTATCTCGCCGCAGGCGGTCAACATCGTGCAGTCGATCGAGTCGCATATCGAGTGCTACGCGCCGCTCAATGCCGGGCAAAAGCACGGCCACCTCAACAGCGCGGTGTTCTACGTACTCAAGGGCCACGGCCATGACGTGCACGACGGCCGCTATATGAAGTGGGAGGCGGGCGACGTCATGCTGGTCGAGAACGGCTGCGTGCATCAGCACTTCAACGATGATGAGAAAGAGTCCTGCATCCTTCTGGTGTTCAAGGCGAAGCCGCTGTTCCTGTTCATGCACCTGTTGTTTCAAAAAATGGTCGAATGGCCGACCGACAAACTGCCGCCCGGGGTCGAGGAATTCCATCCGCCCACGGAAATCTAAGCGCGGAGACGGCGATGGCTCTATTCGAAGACAAAGCGGCCGCGTTGTCCGGCGCCGCGACGTCGAGCTTCCTGGCGGAGGCGATGGTCGAGTCGGAGCAATTCCGCGAGCACTACGCGACGCTGCCCAACGTCATCAAAGCCGAGGACATGCCGTGGGAGCGCTCGCCCGACGGCCTGATCAAGCATCTCGTCAACAAGAAGATGCAGACGCGCGAGTGCTGCATTGAAGCTTATATGCAATTCCTCAAAGACGGCGAGCGGTCCGGCAAGCATCGCCACATGTGGGAGGAGTTGTTCTTCGTCGTCGAGGGCTCGGGCTACGACCTGCATTGGGATTTGAACTGGGACTGCCTCGAAGCGTTCGAGTGGGCGTGGTCGGCGGAGCCGAAGAGGTTCGAATGGACGGTCGGCGACTATGTCTATATTCCGCCGTTCACCATGCATCAGCACTTCGCCAAGCCGGGCGAGGATTGCCGCATCATCGTGATGTCGAACCGCATCGTCAAAGACATGGGCTTCGACTGGTACGATCAGGTCGAGCGGGCGCCGGGATTTTGATAAGCTCGGAATATTATCCTTGTAAGTCAAGACGATAGAGGGTGCCGGTGGCCGGCCAGGGCGGCGCGTCGCCAACGCGGCCGGTAATGTCTAGACTGCCGGCCGCGCGTACGACTTCGAAGCGTGGCCGGACGGCGGCGCGGCGGCGGCATGAGGCCGGTCAACAGCTAAGGGTGCGAGAGACATGTCCACGTCCCTGATGGCGACGCGCCGGTTCGCGCCTCTGTTCTGGTGCCAGTTCTTTGCGGCCTTCGGCGATAATTTTCTCAAGACCGCGCTGGTCTTCGTCATCCTGTTCCAGGTCTCCGGCGCCGATTCGGCCGTCCTGATCACGCTCGCCGGCGCTACGCTGATCGCGCCATTCTTTTTTCTCTCCGGGCTTGGCGGCGAAATCGCCGACCGTCACGACAAGGCCTGGGTGGCGCAGCGCATCAAGCTCACCGAGATCGCCGCCGCGATCGTCGCGGTAGCCGGGTTTGCCTTTCACTCGATTACTTTGCTGTTTGTCGCCGTCTTCATGTTCGGCACGCTCGCCACTTTGTTCGGTCCGATCAAATACGGCATCCTGCCCGATCTGCTCAAGCGCGAAGAGCTGCCGTCCGGCAACGCGTTGATCGAGGCCGGTACATTCCTTGCCATCCTGCTTGGCACGATAGTGGCCGGCTTCGCCGCCAACGGCCAGTCCAGCCCGATCCATTTCGCCTGGCTGATGATCTTGACCGCGCTGGCGAGCTTCGGCTCGAGCCTGCTTATTCCGAAAACCGCGGAGGCGTCGCCGGGTCTTTCCATCAACCCCAACATCCTCGCTTCGACCGGTTCGTTGATCAGGCAGGTGCGCGCCGATCCGCGGCTGTGGTGGGGTGCGATCGTCGCCAGTTGGTTCTGGCTGGTCGGCGCATTGGTGCTGTCGCTGTTGCCGCCGCTCGTTTCCTTCACCATCGGCGGCAGCGAGCAGGTCGTCACGCTGTTTTTGACGATATTTTCAGTCGCGGTCGGCGTCGGCTCGGGCCTGGCGGCCTGGCTCGCTGCCGGCCGCATCGTGCTGCTGCCGACGCTGGTTGCCACCGTGCTGCTCGGCCTGTTCTCGCTCGATCTCGGCTGGACCGCCTCGTCGGTCGTTACGGCGGCCGCGCCGCTCACCATCGCCGGCTATTTCGCCTCGCCGCACTCGATCCACATCGCCGTCGACCTCGCCGGGCTGGCGATCGCCGGCGGCTTGTTCATCGTCCCGGTGTTCACCGCGGTCCAAGTCTGGGCCGGCAATGACCGCCGCGCCCGGGTGGTGGCGGCGGTCAACGTGCTCAATGCCGCCTTCATGGTGGCCGGCGCGCTGGTGCTCGCGGTCTTGCAGAAGCTCGGGCTCTCCACCCCGCTGTTGTTTGCGCTGATCGGCGCCGCCAATCTCGCGGTTGCCGTCGCCATCGGCCGGACCATGCCGGCGGGCTGGCTGAACGATTTTCTCTCGATCGTGTTCCGCGCTTTCTTCCGGCTCGAGGTCAAGGGCCTGGAGAACATCGACAAAGCCGGCCGCAACGCCATCATCGCGCTCAATCACGTCAGCTTCCTCGATGCGCCGCTGGCGGTCTCGATCCTGCCGAAACGCCCCGTCTTCGCCATCGACGTCGCGATGTCGAAGCACTGGTGGATCCAGCCGTTCCTTAAATTCGTGCGCACCATGGCGCTCGACCCGTTGCGGCCGTTCTCGGTCCGCGATCTCATCAACGCGGTGCGCGACGGCAATATGCTGGTCATCTTCCCCGAAGGCCGCATCACTGTCACCGGCAGTCTGATGAAGGTCTATGATGGTGTCGGAATGATCGCCGACAAATCCGGCGCGATGGTCGTGCCGGTGCGCATCGACGGGCCGGAGGCGTCGATCTTCAGCCGGCTCAACAGCAGCCAGGTGCGCCGGCGGCTGTTTCCGAAGATCACGGTCACGATCCTGGAGCCGGTGAAATTCGAGATCGACCCCGCGCTCAAAGGCCGTAAACGCCGGCAGGCCGCGGGTGCCGCGCTCTACACAATCATGTCCGACTTGATCTTTCGCACCACCTCGACCGACCGCACGGTGATCGAGGCGCTGATCGACGCGGCAAAAATCCATGGCGCCAATTGGCTTGCCGTCGAAGATCCGGTGAGCGGCCGGCTCACCTACAAGCGGCTGTTGCTGGCGACCGCGATCCTCGGTCGCAAGCTGATGGCGCTCGCGCCCGAAGGCCACACCGTCGGCGTCATGCTGCCAACCTCCAATGGCGCCGTGGTCACGCTGCTTGCGCTGATGTCCGCGGGACGGGTGCCGGCGATGATCAATTTCACCGCGGGCGCGACGAATATTCTTTCCGCCTGCCGCGCCGCCAACCTCGATACCATCCTGACGTCGCGCGCTTTCGTCGAAAAAGGCCGGCTGGACAATGTCGTTGCGCAACTCGAAAAGCAGGTCCGCATCGTCTACCTGGAAGATATCCGCACGACAATCGGCCGGCTCGACAAGCTGCGCGGCCTCTTCGACTGGAGAAAACCGCTGGTGGCGCGCAAGCCCGACGACTGGGCGGTGATCCTGTTCACGTCCGGCTCGGAAGGCCTGCCCAAGGGCGTCGTGTTGTCGCATCGCAATATGCTGACGAACACGGCGCAGGCTGCGGCGCGTATCGATTTCGGCCGCGAAGACAAGTTGTTCAATGTGCTGCCAGTGTTCCACTCATTCGGCCTCACGGCCGGCACCGTGCTGCCGCTCGTCTCCGGCGTCTCGACCTATCTGTATCCATCGCCGCTGCACTACCGCACCGTGCCGGAATTGATCTACGGCGTCGGCGCGACCATCATCTTCGGCACCGACACATTTCTCAACGGCTATGCGCGTGTCGCCAATCCGTACGATTTCCGCTCGGTGCGTTATATCTTTGCCGGCGCCGAGCCGGTGAAGGAATCGACGCGCCGCGTTTATCTGGAAAAGTTCGGCCTGCGTATTCTCGAAGGCTACGGCGTCACCGAATGCTCGCCGGTGATGGCGCTCAACACGCCGATGTTCAACAAGTTCGGCACCGTCGGACGGCTTTTGCCGGGGCTCGAAGCGAAGCTGGAAAAAGTCGAGGGCGTCGACGACGGCGGCCGGCTCTACGCCAAGGGGCCGAACGTGATGCTCGGTTACCTGCGCGCCGACAACCCGGGGGTGCTCGAACCGCCGCCGGATGGCTGGCACGACACCGGCGATATTGTCGCCTTCGACGATCAGGGTTTCGTCGCCATCAAGGGTCGCGCCAAGCGCTTCGCCAAGGTCGGCGGCGAGATGGTCTCGCTCGCCGCGGTCGAGATGTTGGCGGCCGAGCTGTGGCCGAACAGCATCACCGCGGTGGTGGCGGTGGCCGATGCGAGGAAGGGCGAGCGGCTGATCATGGTCACCCACAAGCACGGCGCCGCGCGCGCCGATTTCATCGCCTATGCGCGGAGCAAGCATGCCTCCGAGCTGATGTTTCCGGCTGAAATCGTCATCCTCGACAAATTGCCGATGCTCGGGTCCGGCAAGGTCGATCAATTGGCGATCGACAAATTCGTCGGCGAACAGGCCGCCGCGAAAGCGGCGGCGGCGGAGTGATGCCTTCTTGCAACGTTTGGGGCGAGAGAGCATCAACTCATGCGTCGTCTATCGGGCCGTATAGATAACGCTGGAGCGTCTGGCCCAAGCTCGAGACGATGACGCTCTCAGCGAGAGTTGTCAGCTCTGGAATCCTTGCGACATATCGACAATAGGCCATACCGAGAAATTGGCTGGCAATCAGAGCCGCGCGCGTCGAGGGCGCATCGACCGTCACCGCCGCGACGGTCGGGAGAACTTGTTGGCGGAACACGTTCAGTACACGTTTGGCCGCACTGTCATTGGTGGCAGCGGCACGCAACAAGATCGCCAGCCCGCCGCCCGCTGCATCATGCCCCCACAGACGCACGAAGTGTTGCGCCAGCCGTTCACCCCTTTTGCCGCGGGGCAGCGAGGTGAGATCCGGCAGGTTGAGGTCGAACGATGCGGCGACGGCAAATAGCCCGTCTTTGCTGCCGAAGTATCTCATGACCATGGATGGATCGATTGCCGCGTCGGCGGCCACCACCCTGATCGTCGTCCGCTCGTAGCCATCTTCCGCAAATCGTCGTCGCGCGGCACTCAATATCCGGAGCTTGGTCCGGCCCGAGCGGGGATGCACTTCGCGCTGTTGCGCTCTAGCCGGGCTTACGGAAACCGCCGGCGGCGGCGCCGCCGCCTGCGCTATGGCGGTGCCGCGGCTAATTGTAATGGCAAGCGCGCCAATGGCGGTCGTCTTACCGAGGCAGCGGCTGAGCTTGAGCGTCGGGGGTCCTTCCCCACAGCAAGGTCGAGTTGGCCACACCCAAAGGCAACCGCTGTACTCTCACCGCACAATGGTGAGAAGGTATGAGCGGCCGGCCGGCCGCCGCAACTTTTCCGTAGATGTTGTAGAGGAGTCTTCTTCTCGTCGACCTGCAAGCCGACGAGCACGACCTGTCTTCGCCGGGGGTCCGCGGGCCAGCAGAAGATTTCTCGCGGCACGATCCATTCGATCTCCCCGGGGGCCGGTCCGCCAATTGGAAGTTGCCTTCAGTACCGTACCGCACGCCGCGGCTTGTCATCTCCTACGACAATGTGATGAATTGGCCGCGTCGAGTGCATACCGCGTTGCCCGCTCTCTTTCCGGCAAGTCCCTCCTAATGCTCAGCAAGCTCGCCGCTATTCGCAATGACATTACGGCGGGCGCGATCACGACCATCATCGCACTGCCGTCGGCCATCGCCGCCAGCCTTTTGACCTTTGCGCCGCTGGGCCCGGATTATATCGCCGCGGCGGCGGCGGCGGGCCTGTTAGCCTGCATCGCCGGCGGGGGCCTGGCGGCGATTCTGGCGACGTCCTCTTTCGTCGGCAGCGCGCCGCGCGCCAGCGAGACCCTGATCTTGGCGACGCTGGTGGTGACGCTTCTCGACCGTCCGGACATTGCCGCCGACAAAGGCCTGATCGTCACTTCGGTTTATGTTTGCGTGCTGCTCGGCGGCCTGTGGCAATGCCTGTTCGGGCTGGCGGGCGTCGCCAAGATCATCAAGTTCACGCCGCATCCCGTGCTGGTCGGCTTCCTCAACGGCGTCGCCGTGCTGATCGTATTGTCACAGATCAAGCCCTATTTCCGCTTCGCCGCCGGTAGCGGCCGTTTGCCGATCGCCGACCGGCCGGCAATGTTCGCGCTGATGGTTGCCACTGCTGCGGCCATGCTGTTGTGGCCGGCGATCGCGCGCAGAATTGCCGCGGTCCCCGTGCTCACCAAGGTTCCCCCGGTGGTCGTCGGTTTCTTCGGCGGCATCGCCGCGTATTATGCGATCAAGGCACTGGTGCCTGCCGTCGATATCGGCGCCACCTTCGGCAAGGTAACGATTTCGCTGGTTCCGCCGCTGACCCGGCTCTTCCATCTGCAAAACCTTTTGCATCTTGCCAGGGTCGAATGGGACATTCTGCCGGTCTCGGCCATCGTCGCCGTCGTGGCGACCATCGACTCACTCCTGACCTTTCGCACGGCGCAGAATGCGAGCGAGCTTCAAATCTCCCCGGTCCGCGACGTGCTGGCGCAAGGGCTCGGCAATTGCGCTGCGGCGATCGCCGGCGGTCTGACCATCGCGGCCTCGCCCAGCCAGAGCCTGGCCTCGCTCCGCGCCGGCGGCCGCACCCGCGTGTCGCCGCTGACCGCGGTCGTGCTGCTCGCGATTCTCGCCTTCGGCTTTCCCGGCCTGCTGTCCGTCATTCCCACCGTGATCCTGTCCGGAGTCCTGCTCGCCCTCGGTGTGCAGCTGTTCGACCGCTGGTCGTTCGAAATCCTGGCTGAGATCCGCCGGGCAACGTCGCCCACCAGCCGCCGGCGCGCGATCTACGATCTTGCCGTCGTCTTCATCGTCATGGGCTTCACCATCTTCTACTCGGTGCTTGCCGGTGTCATAGCCGGCTGTTTGCTCGCCGGCGCCATCTTCGTGGTCAATATGAGCCGGCCCGTGGTGCGGCGCACGTTCAACGGCGGCGAAATGCAGTCCAAGCGGATTCGGCCGGCGCGTGACGTCGCCATCCTGCGCGAAACCGGAGCGCAGCGCGCGGTCCTGCAATTGGAAGGGGTCCTGTTCTTCGGCAACGCCGACGACCTGTCGGCCAGGATCAAGACCATCTTCAACGAAGCCGACATGATCGCGCTCGATTTGCGCGGCGTCAGCGATATCGACGTGTCCGGGGCCACCATCCTGGAAAACATCATCGCCAAGAGCGGCGGCTGGAAGAAAGAGCTGTTGTTGTGCGAGGTGCCGGAGACGCATAGCGCGGCGATCAAGAAGCTGGTCCGCAAAGCCACCAAAAGCGAAGAGCCGATTAAGCCCGATCTCGACGCCGCGCTGGAATGGATGGAGGAGAAGACCCTGCTCTTGCACGCTCATAAGCGGGTGCGGGCGGACGTTCTCGAACTCCGCGACATCGACTTTCTGGCCGGCATCGATGAGGTTGATCTCGATCGGCTCGGCGCTTTCCTTGCCCGGCGCGATTTTTCACCGGGCGAGACGATCTGCAGCGAAGGCGAAGAAGGCGATCGCCTGTGGCTGCTGGCGAAGGGTAGCGTCAGCGTGCGGCTTTCGCTCGGCGACGGCAAAGGCTACCGCCGCATCACCTCGCTGGCGCGCGGCACGACGCTCGGCGAAATGGCCTTGGTGGAGTCGGCGCGGCGCTCGGCGACCGTAGTCGCCGACGAGCCGGTGATTTGCTACGAATTGCGCCGCGAGGATTTCGACCGGCTGTTGGCGGAGCATCCCCAATTGGCGACCAAGCTTCTCGCCAACCTGTCGCGCGAACTGGCCCGCCGGCTGCGTAAGACCTCCGACGATTTGCGCAATCTCAGCTGACGCCGCAAGAGCGGCGTCTTTCCTGTTGTAATTTTTCTACCAAAGATGAGTTGCTTGCGGCCGGCTGCCGGTCCGGTGTTCAAAAATGCGTAATCGCCGAGCCTGATCGCAAAAATCGAGGCGCGAAACCGCCACAAACGCGGGGCATAATATCATCTTCTCGTGCCTGCTCGCGAGCGAGATCATGTCTTGCCTTCGCCGGCGGAGATCAGAGTGCATCGGCACCGAAATTAAAAACTGTCTTACGGCTAACTTCCTCGAACTGACTGTTCGATCATTTTATCCGAGTGCATCGGCGCAGCGCCGTAATAAAAACCGCCTTACGCTTAGCTTCCTTGCGCGCAACGCCTGCACAGCTTTCCGCAAGCGGCGCCGAATGTGGTTTCGCCTGCCATACGAGGGTGTCGGCAAAGGACTACATTTTCACCACCAATCCAAAAAGGTGAATGCTGAATCCTGGATAGTGACGCCGGCGCTCGCGGCGGCGGAGTCGTTTCAGCCTTTTCCCCCTTTGCAGAACCGCCAGCGCGCGGTCCACCATGGCGTTCGTTCGCCCCTTGTGGACGATGAATGTGTAGCATATGGT
>JBAQHW010000142.1:0-1643 GCA_049288525.1 Xanthobacteraceae bacterium | reverse complement strand
CGCCGGAAATCTGATAGCTGAAATCGTTGTCGGCCTGGATGATCTGGCCGCCGACGATGCGCGCCGGATAGCGGTAGGCGGCGTCGCAGGGGCCGGTGTTTGTGCGGATCGACACGGTCCACAGTCCGTCATAGGCGCCCGAGCGCATATGGAAGTGCTTTTTTCCCGCGGCGTCCGAGGGTGTCGCCGCGATCGCCGCAACGGCTGCCGAAAACGCGATAGACGTGACAAACCTTCCCGGTTCTCTCATGAGTCGCTCCCCTCATTGCCGACTCCGCTCGGTGGACCACTAGGGCTTGGCGGGGTCGTTCGAATCGTTGGCCGGCGCCGGCGCGCCGGGATACGGCGGTGGCACGGTCGCGAACGGCGTCGCGCTCTTGCCCTGATTATAACCGGCATCGAATAACGCTTTCATGTAATTCGGATCGAACGCGCCACGGCTCGGCGCATTGAACGCCGGCGAAATGCTGGCGACGTTGAAGCCTGCGCTGGAGTTTTTCGCCGCGATAAACGTGCGATCGAGCATCAGCCGCAGATCGACATTGACCGCGGTGCCGACGGCTTGGGCCAGGATTGCCGGCGTCGCCTGTTCGACCACGGTGAAATCGGGCTCAAGCCCGCTGTTGACCACGATGTAAAGCTGCGTCGCCGGGATGCGGTAGCTGCTGCGCGGCGACAGCAATGCGGGCGGCGCGACGAAGAACTGGCCACCGACGCCGCCGTCGACATGCATCTCGGAAAAACGCTTGCCGTTCGACTCGACGTCGATCAGCACCGGCGGAAAAGCGCCGGGAATGCTGCCGGAGGCCAGCAGCACGCTACGGAACAGCTTGAGCGCGGCCTCCGCGGTCGCTTTGTCCGCCGTGTCGCCGGCATGCACGGCGATGGCGCCCATATTCCAGACCACCGAACGCTCGGCATCGAGATCGGTCGTGACCACGAACAGCCGGCGGCCGCCCTGGTAGGCGGCGGCGACGTCGGCGAGCAAACCGGGCGTGATCTGTTTCGCGATCAGGTCCTTAAGCGGCCAGGAATCGACGAAGCTCTCGCCGGTCGAACCGAGCTCGAAGACATCCGCCGCCGTGATGGTCGTGTAAACGTCCTTGAGCGCCGCATCGTATTTGGCGCCGGCAAAGGCAAACGGCGCCATCAGCGCGCCGGTGCTCACCCCGGTGACGACGGAATAATCCGGCCGATTGCCGCCGGCGCTCAAACCGTTGATGAGCCCGGCGCCGAAGGCGCCGTCCTCACCGCCGGTGGAGAGAATAAGCCATGGACCGGGTTCCTTCGGCAGCGCCGCCTTGAAGTCGGCCTCGGAGTCGGCCCAGAATCGCGCGTCCGGCATGCCCGGGATGAAGGCGGTGGCGTCCTCTGCCGCAGTGAACGGTGCGCGCGGCGGAAATTTCGGCGCTTGCGCCGCCGCGGCGGCGGGCGGCTTTGGCGCAGGCCTTGGCATCGGCACCGAACTTCGCGCGGGCCTTGAATGGGCCGGATGGCGCGTCTGCGTTTGCGCCAATGCCGGCGTAATGCTGCCGCCAAACGGATTTTGGAAAGCGATCGGGTAGGCCGCTACCAACAGTGCGGCGATGCCCGTGTAACGTGTCCAGCGCAAGAATCCATTCATTGTGAGCTGAGTGTCCAGG
>JBAQHW010000141.1:0-11463 GCA_049288525.1 Xanthobacteraceae bacterium | reverse complement strand
GACGCCGACGCGCTTGACGCCTTCTGCCGCGACTCCGGGCTGGCCGGCTTTAAGCGGCCGCGGCGCTATATTTTCGTTGCCGAGATTCCGAAATCGCCGGTCGGCAAGCTGTTGCGCCGCAAGCTCGGGGCCGGCGAATATCAGCCGGCCGAGACCGGTTCCGGCGGGTCTTCGACCGCGCCTGCCGCCAAATCCGTGTCCGCTTAAGGACCAAGGACTTAAGGATCTCAGTCATGGGTTTTGTCGCCTACGCCTTCGCCGATGCGCGCCTGCAGAAACTCGACGGCTTCCGGGTCGAGATCGACGCGGAGCACGAGCGCGCCGATATCGTGCTCGACCGGCCGCCGCTCAATGTCATCGAAATGGCCGAGCGCGATCAGCTTCGCCTGGTATTCGAGACGCTCGACGAGGATGACCGCGTCCGCGTGATCGTGCTGCGCGCCGCCGGCGAGCATTTTTCGTCGGGCGGCAATATCTCAGGCTTCCTGGCGGCGTCGCCCGAGCATGTGTCGAAGCTCGCCTGGAACATCGCGGCGCCGGCGCGCTGCGGCAAGCCGGTCATCGCCGCCAATCGCGGCTATTGCTTCGGCGTCGGCTTCGAGATTTCGCTCGCCTGCGATTTCCGCATCGTGTCAGAGACCTGCCAGTATGGGTTGCCGGAGCAGCGGCTCGGCCAGATTCCGGGCTCCGGCGGCTCGGCCCGGCTGCAGAAGATCGTCGGCATAACCCGCACCAAAGACATCGTGATGCGCTCAAAGCGCATCGCCGCGAAACAGGCGTTCGATTGGGGCATCGCCACCGAATGCGTCGACGACAACAAATTGGAGAACGCAACCGATGCGCTGGTTGACGAGTTGCGCGCGTTTTCGCCGCTGGCGCAGCGCACCGCCAAGATGCTGCTTAACGCGACCGAGGACGCCAATCTCGCAGCGGCGATCGAACTGGAAGGCCATTGCTACAGCCGGTTGCGGCAATCCGACGATTTCCGCGAAGGCGTCGAGGCCTTTCACGGAAAGCGCAAGCCGGTGTTTCGCGGCAGCTAAAGCCTGATCCGAAAAATGCCCGTCCCTGGACTTGATCCGGGGATGGAACGCGGTTTTTTCGAAAAGATCACGCTTCACCCCGCCAAGTGCCAAACGGCGACAGTCCCACCTTGCCCCTACACGTCGTCAGGGAATTGCGGTAGCATAGCTCGCAGGATTGCAAAATCGGCTTAGAGCCGAGCCTCGATTCGGCGGCAAGGGCCGTCCGACCGAGACGACCAAAAGAAGAGCGATGCTTAGGGAGCGATTCATGAAACCAACAGCCATGCTGTGTGCGACTTTCGCGCTTTCGCTTGTGTCGTACCAGGCGACGGAGTCCTCCGTGCGGGCCAGCGAGCAGGCGCCCGCCGCGATCGCCGGCCAAGTCACCTCCGCCCCCGAAGGGTCCATGGAGGGTGTCGTCGTCACCGCGCATAAGGACGGATCGATCGTTTCGGTCAGCGTGACGACCGACGCGAAAGGCCACTACGCGTTTCCAGAAAATCGGCTGGAGCCGGGTCACTATACGCTGGCGATCCGCGCCGTCGGCTACGATCTTGCTGCGCCGACCGCAACCGACGTGGTCAGCGAGCAGACCTCGAACGTCGACCTTAAGCTGGTGCCGACCAAGGATCTGGCCAATCAACTCACCGATGCCGAGTGGATGATGAGCATTCCCGGCACCGACGACCAGAAAGCCGCGCTGCTCAACTGCACCAGCTGCCATACACTCGAACGCGTCGTGCTTTCGACGCATAACACCGACGAGTGGATGCAGGTCGTGCAGCGCATGATGAGCTACGGCGCGGTGAGCCAGCCGGTGAAGCCGCAGCCGATGCTGGACAAAACGCGCGCCGGCACGCCGGAGCAATATAGCAAGCTCGCCGAATACCTGGCGACTATCAATCTAAGTTCGGTCGACAAATGGACCTATCCGCTCAAGACGCTGCCACGGCCGACCGGAGATTCCACCCGCGTCATCGTCACTGAATACAACTTGCCGCGGTCAACGATCGAACCGCACGACATCGTTCGCGATACCGACGGCAATGTCTGGTACACGGATTTCGGCGAGATGTTTGTCTCGAAGTTCGATCCGAAGACGCTCAAGCTCACCGAATATCCGATCAAGACCTTCAAGCCCGACGCGCCGGTGGGCCTTTTGAGCCTCGCCTTCGACAAGGAAGGAATGCTCTGGTTCGATACCATGTATCAGGGCGCAATCGGCAGCCTCGATCCGAAAACCGGCGCCACAAAATATTATCCGCTGCCGGCGAAATGGAACGACAATCGCATCCAGCTAAACTTCGTCGGCTTGCGCCACGATGTCGACGACAAGGTTTGGACCAAGGACGTCGGTACAAAGGCGGTCTTCCGGCTCGACCTGGCGACCGGCAACTGGGAGCGCTTCCGTCCTACCGATTTACTGCCGGATGCTGCCGACCATCATTACGGCATCTACCAGGTCATATCGGACGCGCAGAACAATCTATGGATGGCCGAGTTCAGCGAGGGCTATCTCGGCAAGATCGACGCCAAAACGCTGAAGGTGACCTGGTACACGCCGCCGACGCCGCATGCGCGCCTGCGCCGCATGGAGGTTAGACCAAACGGCGACATCGTCGCCACCGAATATCGCGGCAACAAGGTCGCGGTGTTCGACCCGAAGACGGAAAAGTTTACCGAGTATGCGCTGCCGCCCTACACCTACCCTTACCGGGCGAATTTCGACAAGAACGGCGATATCTGGGCGTCCACCATGAGCACCGATCGCGTGGTGCGCATGAATCCAAAGACCGGTCAGACCGATCAATATCTGATGCCGTCAGATACGAACATGCGAACGGTCTACATCGACAGCACGACGGATCCGGTGGGCTTCTGGGTCGGCAGCAATCACGACCACGCTCTGGTTCACGTCGAACCGTTGGACTAAAGGCGGTGCCGCCGCGCCGTGGTCGCGACGCTCTCCCCTCCCCATCGCGGGAGGGGAAATCTCATCTCATTCTTGGCGGGGCGAAGGCTGGGAGTGGTCCGTCTTATCCGGGATCGCTGGCACTTACGAGGGCAGTAAAAACATGTTCAAGGGTCTCTTTTCCATATTGTCTGGGGCGGTACTTTTATCCGTGGTCGTTATGACGCCGGCGAATGCGGCCGACGACATCGCGTCGCGGCTGGGGATCTGCAGCGCCTGTCACGGTGCAAATGGCACGCCCACCAATCCGGCCACGCCTATCATCTGGGGGCAGAAGGAAAATTACCTTTATAAGGAATTGCACGACTACCATAGCGGCGAACGCACCAATGCGATCATGTCTCCCATGGTCAAAAGCTTCAGCCTCGACGACCTCCGTAACGTTGCGGATTACTTTGCGGCCAAGACTTGGCCGGCGAGCCAGAACAGCTCTCCCGCGGGCTCGCCACCCGAGGGAATTGCCATGTGCCAAGCCTGTCATGGGCAGAATTTCGAGGGCGGCCCGCCGGCGCCGCGATTGGCGGGGCTCAATTACGATTACCTCATCGGCGCCATGCACAACTTTGCCGCTGGCAAGAGAACCAATAATCTCGACATGCCCGGCTTTATGAAGGCGCTGACCGACAGCCAGCGCGAAGCGATCGCGCATTATCTTTCGGCGCTGTGACCGGTGCCGCGGGCAGCATCGGTCTTGTCCGCAGTGCGGTCGCGTTACGCTCGAGCCGTCGTTCTGGCGCGATGCCTATCGGTGTAGGCTAAAATCCTGGTTCGGGAATGCCGAGGCGTCCGGCACCTTGATGACCACGAACGGATGCTCGACGGCGGCGTGGCAGGCGTTGCAGCCCTGCGTGAGCTGGGCGTAGGCCGCGGCGAATTTTGCCGAGTCCTGCTGCTTGATGGCGGCCTCGACGGCGTTCATCGGCTGGCTCACTGCCGCGTCGACGAGTTCTCCCACCGGCAATCCGCGAAATCGCGGTTGCGCCTTGACGATGCCGGCGAAAACCTGACGGATTTCGATCAGGGAGTATTCGGCGAGCGGCCAATTCTGCGCGCGGCCGGCCAAACCAAGCTTGGCATGGCGGGGCTGCACCAGGGTGTTCATCATGTCACCCAGAGTCATCGCGTAGGGAACAGGCGCCTCATTTGCTTGGTTCGCCGGCGGCGCCCCTTGCGGCATCGCGGTGCTGCCGGTGACGACGAGCAACAGGAGCGCCGACGCACCGAGGAACAAGGACCGTTTAATCATAGAGGAATCCTGGATTCCGAAATGTGCAAACGCGTTGCCTAAAGCTGTTTGTTTCAGCATATCCTTTTCGCAAAACCGATTTTCCGCTTTTGCGGGACATACTCCAGGCTCACTGTTTCTGCAGATAGCAGTCGATCTCGATGGGGTCCGTCATGTCGCCGGGGGCGTGCGGACGGCGCACGACGTTGGCTTGCTTATAGCCGGTCTTGGCGCAGGAGATATTGACGTCATCTGGATTAACGTTCTGGCCGAAGCCCGGGATTTTATAGAGCCCCAAAACGTCGGTCGCCGTCACCAAGGCGCCGCCCTTAAGTTCCGCCGTGACCTTGGCGTCGTCGATCCCGGGGCCGTCGACTTGGCGCACGAACCCGAAAAATGGGGGCCCGTCCGCTCCACCGCTAATATCCTCGTCGGTGAGGCTGACGCCGCCGGCGCGGGCGCGAATAGGCGCGGAAAGAATCATAGCAACGATGATGGCGAGGCGTAAGCAAACCATGCGAGGACTTCCCGGTCGTTTCCGCCGCGCTCCGCTCAGCAAATCCACCGCGCCTCCATGCACGATGGAATTCAGTGAGTCAGATAACCGCGAAGAAGATAGGCGAGCGCGGCGATCGAACACAAGGGCACCAGCCAGGCAAAAGGGTGACGCGATCCGGTCGGTTCCTACTGCACGCCTGCTGCATGCAGATACTGCAAGTCGACGAAGCGCTCGGCCTGCGGCAGCGGCGCCTTGAGCAGGCCAGCGTCCTGCATCATTACGATCACCTGCTGCAATGCCTGCAGATCGATCTCCCCGCGCTTTGGCAGCACGTCGCGCCCCGGCTGGAAGAACAGATCGAGTGTTTGGCCGGCGATGGTGTCCGAGCAGCCCGTCGTGGCGACGATAATCTTAATGAGGCGATCGCGATTCGCCGGATCGCGAATGAAACTGAACGCCGCGGCCATCGCCCGAACGAAACGCACGATCGTCTCCTTATGCGCCTGCGCCCATGATCGGCGAACGGCCGTCACCGTGTACAGAAATTGCGGCACGGCCTCATCGGAGTACCCGAGCAGCCGATAGCCGTGCGCGATAGCCTGCAAATCCTGCGGCTGTCCGAGCACGACCGCATCGCAATCGCCGTGGCTGAGGCAATACGCCCGCTGCGGCGTTCCCTCCTCGACCTTCACTGCGTAGCTTCCGCGCCCCAGACCGTGCTGCGCCAGAAGTCTGCGCATGGAAATCGAAATCGTCCCCTGCTCGTCCGCGAGGCCGACGAGTTTGCCCTTAAGGTCGGCATAGGTTTTGATCCCTGGCGTCGCAATCAGACTGTAAACCGGATTTTTGAATTCGGTGTCAATGGCGACCGCATCGGAGCCCGCTAGCGCGGCGCGAATAAGAAACGGCGTGGCGACATGCGTGACATCGACCCAATCCTCGTGCAAGGCCTCGATCATTTTGTCGGAGCCGCCCGGGATAGGGATGATGACCTCCACGTGCAGTCCTTCGCGGCGAAATAGGCCCTCTTGCTCGGCCACGGAGATCGGCAGCGAAAAGATACTGTGAGCCGCAGAAAAGGCTTGGCCGTAACGCAGGCTCAACGTCTGACCTTCGGCGGCACGAACAAGGCACATTAAAGCTGCGGCCGCATAGAGAATACACGTCGGGAGTCGCCACATTCGTTCGCGCATCGATGCTGCCTTCGAGACTCGCCGAGCCTGGCGCGGATGAAGCGGCGGCGAAATCCGTAACCCGCCTTCTATTCTCCGTGCCGTGACTTGGCGCCGGCGAAGCGGCTGCTGCCGCGGCCGAGGTTCGTTTCACCAACGGCCAATTGTCTGCCGCGGATGGCCGTCCGCGGCAGAGGATTCCTTTCCGAACAAGTCAGCGATAATCCGTTTTACCATTGCAAGGATGGGTGGAGCAAAGCGAAACCCATCCTAACGCACGTTCAGTCCGCCAGCGGGTCGGGGCGGACCTGGATGTGTACCACGATCGGCTTGTCGCCCTTGCCGCCTTCCTTGAGCCAGGGCGTTCGGTCGCCTTCCGCCGACCACAGGCCCCTGCCCTTCCAGCCGGCCTGCGGATCGTCGATGCGTGCATCGAGTCCTTTGGCGTAAAAGCTGATCGGGTACGGGATGCGCAGCACGATCATCTTGCCGTTGACCAGCGCATCGAAGCCGTCGTTTTCGTTGCCGGTTGAAATCGGCACGTCTTTGCCGAGGCCGACGGCGTTGTGCTGGTCGACCCAGGTGTAATAGCTCGCCTCGGCGCTGTTATCGCCGATGCCGGCAAAGCCGGGGCCCGGATATTTATAGAAGGTCCAGCCCTCGTTGCATTGATCGCCGGTCGCCTTCGGGCCGTTGAGCGGCCCTTTGCACTTGTTGCGGTCGAAGCTGCCGAGGTGGCCGCTGCCGAGCGACACCCAGACCACGCCCTTGGAGTCGATGTCACCGCCGCGCGGGCCGAAGCCAGGCATCGGAATCTTATAGAACTCCGACAGCTTGGTCTTCGGATCGAAACGCACGACGCCGGCCGGTCCGCCGAACACATTGTCGGTGAACCAGACCGATCCGTCGACCGGGTTCGGCATCACCGCGTAGGTGCCGGAGCCGACGAGCATCACATCCTTGTTCGGATCCATCGGCTGTCCAAGCTTGGTGAACTCGGCGGTGATCTTGCCGGTGCCGGCGGTGTCGAGCACGAAAGGCGCCCAGCCCTGCGCTTTCTCGGCATTGCCGGTCTGGTCGAACACCTGGGTATTGAGCCAGCCGGCCACGTTGCCGCCGCCGCTGGTCCACAAGGTGTTGTCGCTGTCGAACCCGAATTGCAGATGATGGGTGCCGTAGCAGGTATCGATGAAGGTGAATTTCTGCGACTTCGGGTCGAACATCGCGAGCTGGCGTTCGTTCTTGTCGATCGGAAACACCTTGGCATAGGGATTATCCGAGCCCTTGCGGCAGAACGCCGGCGTGCCGGGCGCGTGATTGGTCCCGGTCAGCCACAGCCTGCCCTTGGAATCGAACATGTCGTTGTGATTGTCGAACCTCGTGTCCCAAATCTGCTCCATGCCCCAATAGGCCGAAGGAGCGATCGGCTTTTGCTCGGCGGCATGCCCCGGCCCGAACGCCTCGGGCACGCTCGGATCCTCCGGCGGCGTAATGTACGTCACCGTCGCGGTTTTCGGATCGAGCACCGGAAGATGGTCGGTCGAATATTCCGTGGAGCCGTAGAGCTTGCCGTAGGCATTGACCGTCGGATTGCGCTTGTCGGTGGAAATCAGATCGTGAAGATACTTTTTGTCCGAACCCCAATCCCAGATGGTGACGACGAGGTTACGCTCGATGCCGGTCGGCCGCGGCGGCTTATCGGGCGGCAGCGCGCCTTTGGCGATGCTGTCGGTCCACTCGCCGAAATATTTGAGCGGCACGTCATTGAGGCTGCCCATGGCATTGATCATGTTCGAATAGGCTTGGCCCGACTGAATGCGGCGCGCCCAGGCCTCCTCGCCGGTCTTGAACGTGCCGAGCGCCGCCGGGATGGTCCGGGTCGAGAGTTGCCCGAGCTGGTGGCAACCGACGCAGGCCTGATTCTTGATCGCGGTCAGCCATGCCTGCTGCGTGACGTTGGGTGGAATGTCGGTCTTGCCGCCGAAGTCGCTCGCCGGCGGAATCTTCAGCATCGCGAACCAGTAGATCGCCGGATAATAGTGGGCCGCTGCCGCATCATTCGGCGCCGGAACGGCGGTGAGATTGAGATGCTTGCCGGGGACGGCCTCGACCTTGGGTGAATCGACCAGACCATAGCCGCGAACCCAAACCTCATAATTGGCCTTCGGCAGATCGGGGATCACGTAGCGGCCATGGTCGTCCGTCACGACCATCTTGGCGTAGCGTGTCGGCAGGTCGTGCGTTTCTCCAATCACCCAGACGCCGGCTTCCGGCCCATGCGGACCGCTCACCACGCCGCCAATATCGTCTCCGTGGATGGCGACGCTCTGGGCGCTCACGCGCGCCGGCGCGGCAGCAAGGAATGCGGCGACTGCGATCGCCGCGACGCTCGAATATAAAGTACGCTTCATCTGCAACCTCCCTACCGAGGCGTTTCCCGCGCTCGCCTTCGTTACTGTGAAAATTGCCCGACAACCTGCGCCGTCCGCAAGGGAAAAAAGCGGCCATCTGCGTTGTGCGCCACAGCAAAAGAGGCCGACGTTCAAGCGCCATGGCTCATTCGCAGACATTGCGACCGCTTTCGCAGGCATTGCGACCGCTTTGCCGAATGTTCGCTTTGCTGCCCGGAAGCGGATATCGCGTGGCCATGAGAGCGCGCCCTAGCGCCGGTCAGCGAGGCGCGATAACCTTTCGCAAAACAGGCGCGCCGCGATCCGTGGCACGCAGGGGAGGAAGCACATGCGCCATTGGAGCCGTTGCGGCTGCGCGATTTTATTTGCCGCCCTTATGCTGGTCGTGTCGGCCGCGGCGAAGGCCGCAGAGCCGATCAAAGTGGGCCTGAGCGTGGCGCTGACCGGCGGCGTGGCGCCGATCGGCAAGCAGGTGCTGGCCGGGCTGAAGATTTGGCGCGACGACGTCAATGCCAAAGGCGGATTGCTCGGCCGCCCGGTGGAGCTTGTCTATTACGACGACCAGAGCAACCCGCAGAACGTGCCTGGGCTCTACACCAAGCTGATCGAGGTCGACAAAGTCGACCTCCTGATCGGGCCCTATGCGACCAATATGGTGGCGCCGGCGATCCCGCTGCTGATGCAGTTCCACAAGACCACGATCGGAATTCTGGCCAACGCCGCCAACAGCAAGTTCCATTACGACCAGTATTTCTCGATGCTGCCGACCGGGCCGGAGCCGAAGCGATCCTTTGCCTATGGCTTCTTCGAAATGGCGGCGGCGCAAAAGCCGCGGCCAAAAACGGTGGCGATTATCGCCGCCGACGCCGAATTTGCCCAGAACGCCGCCGACGGCGCGCGCGAAAGCATCAAGGCGATTGGCGGCTTCCAGACCGTGTTCGATCAGAAATACCCGCCGACCACGACCGATTACACGCCGATCATGCACGCGGTGCAGGCGCTCAATCCCGACATCGTCTATGTCGCGGCCTATCCGCCGGATACGGTCGGCATCGTGCGGGCCGCCAGCGAAGTCGGGCTGACGCCGAAAATGTTCGGCGGTGCTTTGATCGGGCTTCTGGTGGCGCCGATCAAGGCGCAGCTCGGCCCGCTGATGAACGGCATCGTCAACAACGAAGTGTTCCTGCCGGCGCCGTCCTTGGTGTTTCCGGGCACCAAGGAGGTTCTCGCCAAGTACCAGGCGATCGCGAAACAGGAAAAGATCGACCCGATGGGCTGGTCCTTCCCGCCGATCGCCTATTCGGCCGGGCAGGTCCTGGCCGAAGCGGTCGAGGGCGCCAAGACGCTCGATCAGGTCAAGCTCGCGGCCTACATGCGCAGCCACACCTTTTCGACCGTGGTCGGCTCGGTCAAGTTCGGCAAGGACGGCGAATGGGCGAAGTCACGCGTGTTCTTCACCCAGTTCCAGCACGTCACCGGCAATTCCATGGATCAGTTCAAGGACACCGCGCACGAAAACATCGTTTGGCCGAAGGAATACAAGACCGGCGACCTGATCTATCCCTACGCCGACGCGAAGAAACCGTGACCCGGGCATGAGGCATCCATGAACGGCACGCCTTTCAAGCTCGGCACCTTCGCCAAATCGGGCGACAAGCCGTTCGCCGCGATCGTGCTGGGCGACGACGTGTTCGCGCTCGGCGCGACGCACTTCGCCTATGACTTGCCGCACGCGCACCTGTCGCAATCGGCCAGCAGCATCGACGGCCTGTTGGAAGACTGGGACGCCAATTTCGCGAAATTGCAGGATATCGTCGCCTCGCTCGAGAAAGAGGGACGGCCCGGCGCGCAAAAGCTCGCGAGCTTGCGGCCGCTGCCGCCGGTGCGGCGGCCCGGAAAAATGTTCTACGCCGCGCAGAACTTTCAGGAGCACGTCGACGAAATGCTGCGCGCCGGCATGACGCCGGCCAGCGGACCGAAATTCACCGGCGAGAAATCGACATCCGACCCGTATTTGTTTCTCAAGGCGCCGAGCACGCTCGCCGGCGCCCATGACGATATTGCCATTCCAGCCAGCCTGAAGAAGATCGACTGGGAAGCGGAGATCGCCCTTGCCATCGGCAAGCCCGGCAAGCGCATCAAGGCCGAGCGCGCGCTCGATCATGTCGCCGGCTTCATGACCACCAACGACGTGTCCGCCCGCGACCTGCAAATCCGCGCCGACCGGCCGGGGCTGCGCTCCGACTGGCTCAACGGCAAGAGCCATGACGATTTCGCGCCGATGGGACCGTTTTTGGTGCCGCGCGCCTTCGTGCCCGACGCCATGAATCTGTTCATCCGGCTGACGGTCAACGGCGAAGTGAAGCAGAACGGCAATACCTCGCAATTCATCTTCACGCCGGAAGAGCAAATCGAATATGCCTCGCATATTCTTTCGCTGGACAGCGGCGACGTCTTCAGTTGCGGCACCTGCGGCGGCGTCGGCCAGGGCACCAACACGTTCCTCAAAGTGGGCGATGTGATGGAGACCGAGATCGAGGGCCTGGGCAAAATGCGCAATCGCATGGTAGCGGAGGCGGCCTGAGCCGTCATGTCCAGGCTTGTCCCGGCCATCCACGACTTGAATTATTCAGGTACTAAGACGTGGATGCCCGGCACATAGGCGAGCGAAGCGACGCCGTTCTTCGAACGGCTATCGCCGGGCATGACGTAGTGCATTGACCCTCGATCTTCCGCTAAACTGTGACAAACGAATTTCGAGGAAACGCGCCATGAGACTGACCGCGCCACAACTCAAGGATTTCGACGAACAGGGCTATCTGTTCTTTCCCAATTGCTTTGCCGAGGAGGAGGTCGCGCTATTGCGCGACGACGCTGAGGCGATCCTCAAGCTCGACCGTCCGGAAGTGTGGCGCGAGAAATCCGGCGCGCCGCGCACCGCTTTTGCCGCGCACACCTTCAACGAGACGTTCCGTCTGATGGCGCATCATCCGCGGCTGATCGAGCCGCTGCGCCAGCTCTTCGGCGAGGATGTCTACGTCCATCAGTTCAAGCTCAATGCCAAAGCCGCTTTCGAGGGCGACGTCTGGCAGTGGCATCAGGACTACGGCACCTGGGCGCGCGACGACGGCATGCCGGAACCGCGCGCCATGAACATCG
>JBAQHW010000140.1:0-7285 GCA_049288525.1 Xanthobacteraceae bacterium | reverse complement strand
CCCGATCGTCATCCGTCCGCGTTATGAAATGATCCGATGAAATTTCTCGACGAGGCTAAGGTCTATATTCGCTCCGGCGATGGCGGCAACGGCTGCGTGTCGTTCCGGCGCGAGAAATTTATCGAGTTCGGCGGTCCCAATGGCGGCGATGGCGGCAGGGGCGGTGACGTCATTGTCCAGGTCGTCGACGGCCTCAACACGCTGATCGACTACCGCTACCAGCAGCATTTCACTGCAAAAAACGGTCAAGCCGGCATGGGTAAGGATCGTCATGGCGCCAACGGCAGTGATGTTCTGCTCAAAGTGCCGGTCGGGACACAGATCTACGATGAGGACGGCGAGACGCTGCTCGCCGATTTTACCGCGCCGGGGCAGGACGAAGTTCTGCTCCGCGGCGGCAATGGCGGCTTCGGCAATGCCTATTTCAAGTCATCGACCAATCGGGCGCCGCGCCGCGCCAATCCCGGTCAGCCCGGCAACGCGCTGACCATCCGGCTCCGGCTCAAGTTGATAGCGGACGCCGGCATCGTCGGACTGCCCAACGCCGGAAAATCGACCTTCCTCGCGGCGGTCACTGCCGCCAAGCCAAAAATTGCCGACTATCCTTTCACCACGCTGCATCCCCAGCTCGGCGTCGTGAGGGTCGATAACCGCGAATTCGTGCTGGCCGACATTCCCGGTCTGATCGAAGGCGCACACGAGGGAGTCGGTCTCGGCGATCGCTTTCTTGGCCATATCGAGCGCTGCCGCGTGCTGTTGCATCTGATCGATGGCACGGACGGCGATGCGGCGGCCGCCTATCGGACGGTGCGCGCCGAGCTTTTGGCTTATGGCGAAGGCCTTGCGGCCAAGCCGGAGATTGTCGCGATCAACAAAGCCGATGCGCTTGGCGCCGAGGATGTCGAGCGGCAAGTCAAGGCTTTGAGCCGGGTGACTAAAAGCCGGCCGCTGGTGATCTCTGCGGTGAGCGGCGATGGGGTAGCGGAGGTGCTTCGGGCCCTGTTCAAAGTAGTCGATGAAGCACGGCGCGGCAGCAGCGTGGCAAGCGCGCCGTCCGAGGCTTGGCAGCCCTGATCGGCTGCAGTTTTAAGCATCCAGTTCACGCGCTCAGGTCACGCACCCAGGTGGAAAAATTTCAGGGCGCCGTCGCGCTCGATGCGCGGCAACAGGTCGGTCTCCCATGCCAGATATTCGGCCATCGCCGCCTTGATATCGCCTGACCGCTCGTACGGCTTGCGCCATTGGTCCACGGTGTCGTCGGCCAGCTTGGCTTCGGTAGAAAAGCTTTTTCCGGCCGCTTGCCACGCCGCGTTGCCGCCTTTGAGATAGCGTACCGGCAAATCGCACAGGGCTGCCGCCTCGTTCACCGCCAGGGACGCGAGAGCACCGTCCTCCGAGGTCAGCATCAGCGTTCCGGCGGCGGCGACGTTTGGCAGGGCGTAAGCGAGCCGGCTTCGGATGGCGAACCAAGCCCCCGGGATATGGCCAGCGAGATAGTTCCTGCTTGGTGAAAGGTCGATGACGGTCGCTGCCTTGTTGGACAGCAGCATCTCAAGACCGGCGCAGTCGACGGCGGCGTCCGGGCGCCGGTCAGCCGGCAGAATCTGCGGCGCGGGCCAGCCGGTCTCGGTTCCTCGCTCAGCCAGGACATAAACGTCGGCCCAGCCCATTTGGCGCAGCCAGGAGCCGGTCATCGCGGCGCGGACCTCGGCGTCGTCGACCAGCACGATTCTTGCCTCCAGCGTGCCGATATATTGGTCGGTCGCCTGCACGAGCTGGCCGCCGGGAGCCGATATTGCCCCGGGCACATGGCCTCTTTCGTATTCAGTGGGGTCGCGCACGTCGAACAGATAAAGCGTGCGCGCGCCGTCCACTCGCCAGGCCTCGAGCGCCGATCGATCGATGGATTTGACGCCGCAATCAAGCGCCACCCGGCGCGCCGCGGTTTGCGCCCAAGCGCGTGTCTGAGGCGATACCGCCGGTGCCCGACGGTGTTTCCCGCTATCGCAGGAAAAACCCGCCAGGCTCCAGCCCATCGTGCCGTTGCGCAGGGCGATGACCTTGTTGGGCAAGCCGGCATTGATCAAGGATTGCGCGCCGATGATGCTGCGGGTGCGCCCGGCGCAATTGACGACGACCGTTGTCTGCGGCGACGGCGCGATTTCTCTCGCGCGCAGCACCAGCTCCGCGCCGGGGACGCTGGTGGCGGTGGGGATCGAGACCCGCACATATTCGTCGAATGGACGGCTGTCGAGCACGACCAGGTCGGCTTTGCTACGCAGAAGGCGTTCGAGCTCGTCCGGAGCGATACTGGGGGTGCCGTCGGCGTGCTCGATATATTCGCCAAACGCTTTGCTCGGCACGTTCACCCCAGAGAACAATTCGAAGCCCGCGGCGGCCCAGGCGGCGGTCCCGCCGTCCAGGACGCGAACGTCGGAATAGCCGCTACGTGACAAGATCGCTGCCGCGCGCTCGGCAAGTCCGTCGCCCTCGTCACAAAGCACGACGCGTGTCGCGCGGCGTGGGACCAGACGGGCAAAATTCAACTCCAGCCGGCTCAACGGTACCGAGCGCGCCAGCAACAAATGGCTTTGCGAAAAGATCAATTCCTCGCGAACGTCGACGAGTGCGAGCTCGTCGCCGTCCGCAAGCATCTCGCGCAGTTCGAAAGCGCCGATGAGCACCGTCACGCGTACATCACGCCAACATCACGTGGCCTGCTGCGGTGACATACGTTTGACTTCGCCGGTGTTCAGGTCGAAGCGCACCCGATGAATCTGGTCGAGATTGGTCCCGGTCACCCGAACAAAACGGGAGTGCTCGGGGTAGTCGATCGAATGAATCGTACCGTCCTGGTAGATGCCGGCGTGACCGGGCGTCAGCCGGTACTTCTTCACCGCTTTGAGCTCGGCATGCTCCGCGTCGGAGCCGTCGTCGGCGCGCTCCCACTCGATCATGTCAGTATAGTGCGTGGCTTGACCGTAAATCGCCCAGGAGTCGCCATGGTCGTGCGGCGGCGAAACGCGGGCCTTATCGTTGATGTGGGCAAGTATCTGAAAACCGAGCTTGGGATCTTCATAGAGTACATGCAGCCCGCGCGGTGCTTCTTCGCAATGCTTGCGGACAAAGTCAGAATTCTGCAGCAGATGCTCCAGACGCGTGCGAACCTCTTCGCGGCCTTGCGGTCCGGGGTCGCGTGACAAGATCGAGCGACAATCGGATATGAATTCATCGAGCTGATAAGCCATTTGCCGGCACTCCCAAGGCGATATCGTTGGCGGCATTTTCGCGCATCGCAGCCCGCCACGCCAGCGGCTTCTTGCCCGTTTGGACATGGCCCCCGCAGCGGTTACATTGGCGCCCATGTTCGGTCTGCCGCGCACTTATGAGCGACCGCGCAACGTTCGGCTGGATACATTGATCCGCCTGCGTTGGCTCGCGGTTTTCGGCCAATTCGGCGCGGTCGTGGCGGTGCATTTCGGCCTCGAATTCGCGGTTCCGATCTGGCCCTGCCTCGCCGTGATCGCGCTCGCGGCTCTGCTCAATGTCGCATTGCGCTTGAGTTTTCACCAAACCCAGTGGCTCGAGCCCGACCGGGCCGCATGGCTCTTAACATTCGACATCGCCGAGCTTGCGGCGCTGCTTTATCTCACCGGCGGCCTGGAAAACCCGTTTGCATTTTTGCTTCTTGGACCGGTTCTGATCTCGGCAACCGCGTTGCCGCCGCGCATGACGCTGTTGATCGGGACGTTCGCAATGTTCTGCGCCACGGTGCTGGTGTTCCTGCACTACGATCTGCCGTGGGACGCCAAGAATCCGCTGGAGCTGCCGGAAATCTACATGGTCGGCGTCTGGCTCTCGATCCTGCTCGCGATCGGCTATATCGGCGTTTACACATGGCAAGTCGCCGAAGAGGCGCGACAGCTGTCCGATGCGCTGGCGGCGACGGAGCTGGTGTTGGCGCGCGAACAGCATCTGTCTCAGCTCGATGGCCTGGCCGCGGCCGCGGCGCATGAACTGGGCACGCCGCTTTCTACGATCACAGTCGTGGTGCGCGAAATCGAGCGCGCGCTGGAAGCGAATTCGCCCTATGCCGAGGACGTCAAGCTGTTGCGCGAGCAGGCACAGCGCTGCCGCGCGATCCTCGCCAAGATCACCGAGCTTCCGACCGGCGAGCCGTTCGATCGCATGCCGCTTTCGGCTCTGCTCGAGGAGGCATTGGCGCCGCATCGGAATTTCGGTGTTGCCATTGGCGTCACGCTGCCCCCTAATCGGGCCGGCGAACCGGTCGGCGCGCGCAATCCGGCGATCCGCTACGGGCTGGGCAATTTGATCGAGAACGCCGTCGATTTCGCCCACAGCCGAGTCGAGATTTTCGTGAAATGGTCGCAGGATGAAGTCAGCATCACCATCAGTGATGACGGTCCGGGTTTTGCTCCTGAGGTCGTCGATCGCATCGGCGCACCCTATGTGACCCATCGCCGGCCCGGTCGCGGCGCGGAGGGCGAGGACGACGTCGCTTTCGGCCTGGGGCTCGGGTTTTTCATCGCTAAAACGCTGTTGGAGCGCTCGGGCGCCAGGCTCGCGCTCATAAATCAGGCTCCCCCGCTCCATGGCGCCACGGTACGGGTGGCCTGGAGCCGTACCGCTTTTGAGCGGCCTGTGACATCGCCAGCCCTTGAGTCCGCGGCGCGGGCTTCATAGTTATTATTGGTGTTTTATTAGCCGATTGAACGGGTTACGCTGGCACGGAAATGCGCGTGACTTATGGCGCGGCCTCTGCGATTGCTCCGGGCGTCGGCTATAATGGACTGCGGGAAACGGTATTTTAGCGATCGCCCTCGCGCGCTTCGCGCTTGTTTTGACGGAGTTAAGATTGTGATGATCGATGCCGCACCCGCTACGCCACGCTTGGAACGGACGCTTCTGATCGTCGAGGACGATAAATCCTTTTTGCAGCGTCTAGCCCGCGCCATGGAAGGCCGGGGGTTTGCCGTGGCGACCGCTGAATCGGTCGCCGAAGGTCTGTTGCAAGTCGAGAGAGCGGCACCGGCATTTGCCGTGGTCGATATGCGGCTTGGCGACGGTAACGGGCTCGATGTGATTTTGGCGATCAAAAAGCGCCGCCCCGAAGCGCGCGCCATCATCCTCACCGGCTACGGCAACATCGCCACCGCCGTCAACGCCGTCAAACTCGGCGCCGTCGATTATCTCGCCAAGCCGGTCGATGCCGACGATGTCGCCGCGGCCCTGCTTGCGCTCGACAACAAAAAGATAGAACCGCCGGAAAACCCGATGTCGGCGGATCGCGTGCGCTGGGAGCACATCCAGCGGATTTACGAATTATGCGGCCGCAACGTCTCGGAGACAGCGCGGCGCCTCAACATGCATCGCCGCACGCTACAGCGCATCCTGGCCAAACGCGCGCCGAAATAGGACGTCGCGTGGCGTCGCGCTGTACGGATCATATCTCTCCGCTGTAGGGTCCTTGCGGATCGGCCAGCGCCTGCAGGCGTAGCGCCGCGGCATGCGCAAAGCGCAGCATCACCGTCTTGCGGGTCGGTGCCGGCAGCCGATGCTCCGGCGCTTCGCACATGACCGCGGCGCCGAAGGCGTCGGCCACGATGAGGCCGGCGTCGGCGGGAAAGATCTCGCAAGGCACGTCGACGATCGTAGCAAAGAAAAACCGGTCGCAATGCAGACGGTAATCCATCCATTTTTGATCTGCGCGAAAGTCGGCTACCGAAGATTTTATTTCAACGATGATAATCTCGCCGTCGCCGCCAAGAGCAACAAGATCGGCGCGTCGGCCCGACGGCAGCGGCAATTCGCTGATCACGCAATAGCCGAGCGCGTGCAGATATCGCGCCGTGCCCCGGGCAATGGCGAGGGCGGTCTGTGACTGCCGGCCGTCGGCCGGCAAGGACGTCGCAAGAGATGCCAGGCTCATGGCCAGAATTCCGGGCAGCGGCGGGGTCGATAGTGGATGGCAGGCAAGCTTACGCACGCCACGTACTCCGACTGGACGAACAGCGGGTCGCTCATTCTGCCGCGCCGGCGCGCTCCGGGAAAGCCCCTGCCAGGGCGCTGCGGGACGCGGCAATAACGCCGCGTTCGGTGATCAGGCCGGTGACCAATCGCGCCGGCGTCACGTCGAAGGCGTGATTTGCCACCGGCGAATGCTCCGGCACCACGCGTACGGTTTCGATGCGGCCGTCGGCAGTGCGCCCGGTCATCGTCTCCATCTCCTCCGCGCCGCGCTCCTCGATCGGAATCTCGGCAACGCCGTCGGCAACCGTGAAGTCGATGGTCGGCGACGGGAGTGCCACATAGAACGGCACATCGTTGTCGCGCGCCGCGAGTGCCTTCAAATAAGTGCCGATCTTGTTGCAGACGTCGCCGTTGGCGGCGACGCGGTCAGTGCCGACAATCACCAGGTCGACAAGACCGTGCTGCATCAGATGGCCGCCGGAATTGTCGGCGATCACCGTATGCGGCACGCCGTGCTGGCCTAGCTCCCAGGCGGTCAGCGAGGCGCCTTGATTGCGCGGCCGCGTTTCGTCCGCGAAAACATGCACATTGATGCCCTTATCGTGGGCCAGATAGATCGGCGCGGTCGCGGTCCCGACATCCACCGCCGCCAGCCAGCCGGCATTGCAGTGGGTGAGCACGTTAACCTGCTCGCCGGGCTTCTTGCGCCGAACGATCGCCTCGATCAGCGGCAGACCGTTGCGGCCGATCGCGGTGTTGATGGCGATGTCCGCCTCGCAGATTTCGGCGGCGCGACGGTAAGCTGCGGCAGAGCGCTCGCTGCGCGGCCGGTTGCGCACCGCCGCCATCATCTCATCGAGCGCCCATTTCAGATTGATGGCAGTCGGCCGCGTCGCCAGCAGTACGGCATAGGCGCGTTCGAGCCCTTCGTCGGATGCGTCTTCGCGCAGCGCCAGGCAAATGCCGTAGGCCGCGGTCGCGCCGATCAGCGGCGCCCCGCGGATCAGCATGGCACGAATGGCATGTGCCGCTTCGTCGAGCGTCGTCAGGCGCGCGGTGGCGAAGCGATGCGGCAACACCGTCTGGTCGATCACTCCGACCGCCCAGCCATCGGGCTCGAGCCAGATGCTGCGCATGGGGTTGCCGTCGACTTTCATGACCCTGACCTAGCAGATTCCGCACGGCTGTCGATGCCGCAAAAAGCCGGGCCGCTTGCCAAACGGACCAAGCATGGCTCAATCTCGCGTCACACGGCAGGAGGCGTCCCGGTGGCCGACATCGACTACGAAACCGA
>JBAQHW010000139.1:0-2367 GCA_049288525.1 Xanthobacteraceae bacterium | reverse complement strand
TGCGCGCCGTGATCTGCCGCGATCGCTCGGCGGCACTGCTCACGGTCGCCTACGCGGTGCTCACGCGCTATCATGCTGAAAAAGCGCGCCGCGGCCTGCTCGACTACGACGATTTGATCGACAAGGCGCTCGCGCTCCTCACCAGCATCGACGCCGCCTGGGTTCATTACAAGCTCGACTTCGGCATCGATCATTTGTTGGTCGACGAGGCGCAGGATACCAGCCGCAAGCAGTGGCAGATCGTTCTTCGCCTGGTTGCCGAATTCACCGCCGGCGCCGGCGCGCGCGACGCGGTTCGCACCATCTTTGCGGTCGGCGACGAGAAGCAGTCTATCTATTCGTTCCAGAACGCCGCGCCGAAGGAATTTGCCGAAATGCGCCGCCACTTCGAGGGCGCCCATGCGGCGATCGCTCTGGCATTCGTACCCGGCCGGCTGGAGCATTCGTTCCGTTCCGGCGAGAGCATCCTCGCCGCGGTCGACCTGGTATTCGCAGATATTGCGGGCAGCGTGACATCGGACCGGGATGGCTTTCCGGCGCACATCGCGCTCGCCGATGCGCCGCCGGGCGTGGTGGAGATATGGGACCCGGTCGAACCGGACCAACGCGCGGAGATCGAGGGCTGGGACGCACCGTTCGATACGGTGAGCGAGACCAGTCCGCGGGTGAAGCTTGCGCAACGCATCGCCCGCACGGTGCGGCGGTTGGTCGACGGTCGCGAGCCGGTCGCTATCGACCGCCGTCCGGCCCGCTATGGCGACGTATTGATCCTGGTGCGACAGCGCGGCGAATTGTTCGAGGCGATCATCCGCGCGCTGAAAAATGAACAGGTAAATGTTGCCGGCGCCGATCGCCTGGTGCTGACCGAGCATATCGCGGTGATGGACCTCGTCGCGCTTGCCGACGCACTGCTCTTGCCGGAAGACGATCTCGCGCTCGCCACCGTATTGCGCAGTCCATTGTTCGGCTTCAGCGACGAAGACCTGTTCGCCATCGCCTGGGATCGCGGCCGGCTGTCGTTGCGCGCCGCGCTGCGGCGCAAATCATCCGAGCGCCAAATATTTGCCGACGCCGATACGCGGCTTGATGCGTTGGCGCAAGACGCCGTGCGCAAGACGCCATTCGCATTCTATGCCGAAATTCTCGGGGCTGGTCGCGCCCGGCAGCGGATTCTGAGCCGGCTCGGCGCTGAAGCCAACGACGCGCTCGATGAGTTCCTCAATCTCGCGCTCGACTATGAGCGGCGCGAGACCCCGTCGCTGCAAGGCTTCCTCGCCTGGCTGCGGCAGGCCCGCGCCGAGGTCAAACGCGACATGGAGATCGCACGCGACGAGGTCCGGGTGATGACCGTGCATGGCGCCAAAGGTCTTGAAGCGCCGATCGTCATACTCGCCGATACAATGACACCGCCCGCCGGACCGCGGCACCCGCGGCTCCTGACGCTCGGCGGCGCGGCGACGATCTGGACGGGACGCAAGGCCGACGACGCGCCGGCCGTCGCCACGGCGCGGCAGGATGCGCTGGCCGAAGCCGAGCACGAATATCGCCGGCTGCTTTACGTCGCCATGACGCGCGCCGCCGACCGGCTGATCGTTTGCGGCGCCGAAGGCGAAAGGCGACGTCCGGCCGGCTGTTGGTACGATCTTATTCGCAACCCGCTGGAAGCGTTCCTGGTTGAGGAGATCGACGGCGCGGAGAAGATTTTGCGCTATCGCAAGAGCGCGACAGCGCCTGCGCCGGCAGCGTCGAGTCCGGGCGTGAGCGAACCGGAGCGTCTCGGATTGCCGTCGTGGCTGCGGGAGCTGGCGCCCGACGATCTCGCGCGCACCGCACCACTCTCACCGTCTTCGACCTTCGACGAGGAGCCTGACTGGACCAGCGCCACGGGAGCGACGGCCGCCGATCGTCAACATGCGCTCGCCCGCGGGCGGATCGTCCACCGGCTGCTGCAGTCGCTGCCCGACATTCCGGCGGCGCACCGCATTGCGGCCGCCGAGCGCTTTCTCAATGGCTCGGCGGCAGACGGCTTTTCCGCCGCCGAGCGGAGCGCGATGGCGCAGCAAGTGTTCGCTATTCTCGATGGAGGACAATTTGCCGACCTCTTCGCGCCGGGCAGCCGCGCCGAAGTGCCCATCGTCGGCCGCATTGCGCGTGCGGGCGGCGAAGCGCTGCCGGTTGCCGGCCAGGTCGATCGGCTGGCCATCAGCGGCAATGCTGTCCTGATTGCCGACTACAAGACCTACGGAATGGTACCGTCGCGGCTCGACGACGTGCCGCCGAAATATCTTGCCCAGCTCGCGCTTTATCGCGCGGTCATCGCGCGCCTCTATCCGGATAAAATCGTCCGGGCCGCTCTGATCTTCACCC
>JBAQHW010000138.1:0-6475 GCA_049288525.1 Xanthobacteraceae bacterium | reverse complement strand
TCGTTGTGACCTTGCCGGGGATCGCGCGCCTCTCATTGCCCTGCACGAGCCAATTTTCGGCCACACCGCCGCCACCGCCGCCATTGAGCCCGTACGGCGCGAAGCGCAGCCGATCCGACCGCAGCTGTAGAATGGCTTCGTCGGCGAGCAGCCGATATGAACGCCGCAGGCCTAGTCCGCCGCGGAATTTTCCGGCGCCGCCGGAGTCCGGCACGAGACCGTATTCCTCGATCCGCACCGGATGCTGCCGCTCAAGAACTTCAACGGGAGTGTTCGACAGGTTCTGCGATGGATTAGTAATGGCTTCGATGCCGTCCTGATCGGGCCTGCCTCCCCAGCAGCCGCTGATCATGTCCACTATTATGAACGGACGATTGTCAGGATTGCGTCCGCCAATACAAACAACGGTGTTGCCGCCTTCGCCGGCGGCAGGAATTATGTGCGGCACGATTTGCGCGAGCGCGCCGAACATCGTGTCCATGACCCGATAACCGGTCAGCGCCCGAGCGGCCACCGCCGCCGGCGGATAAGGATTGAGCACGGTACCTTGCGGGGCCGAAACCTCGATGCAGCGAAAGACGCCGGCATTGCTCGGAATGTCGCCCTTGAGCGCACAGCGAACGCTGAGGAAGGTGTTGGATTTAGTAAAGGAAAGCGTGGAATTGATCGCCGCTTTGACCTGTTTCGAGCTGCCCTCCCAATCGACTTTCAGCGAGCCGTCTTGGCGCACCGTCACGGCGACCGTAAGCGGCACCGGCTCGTCGGAGAAGCCGTCGTTGTCGATCTGGTCGGTAAAACGATAAGTGCCCGGCGGCCACGTTGCGATCTCGGCGCGAGTCATGCGCTCCGCATAGTCGAGCAGAGCGTCGAAATACGCCCTTATCCGTTGCCCACCATGGCGCGTCACGAGCCGGCCGATCTCGCGTGCGCCAACCAGGCAAGCGGCGTATTGCGCATGCAGATCGCCGATGACCCTGTCAGGCACGCGAACATTCAGCGCGATCAAGTCTTGCAGCGCCTCGTCCATAACACCGGCATCGAAAAGCCTGAGCGGCGGGATGCGCAGTCCTTCCTGATAGATTTCCGTACTGTCCGCCGCGTTCGATCCAGGCACCCGGCCGCCGACATCGGTGTGGTGACAGATCACAACCGACCAGGCGAGAATCTCGCCGCCATCGAAGATCGGAAAAAACATGAAAATATCGGGCAAATGCATGCCGCCCGAATAGGGATCATTGAGGACGATGGCGTCTCCGCTCTTGAGCTGTCCGTCCCATTTGGCACGCACAGCGGCCATCGCTTCCGGAATGGCGCCGAGATGTTGCGCGATGGTCTTGGCCTGCGCTACCATCTCGCCTTTGGCGTCGCAGATCGCCGCCGAGTAGTCCATGACATCCTTGACGATCTCCGAGCGCGCAGTGCGGATCACCGTATAGGCAACCTCGTCGACAATGGCGTCCATCGCATTCTTCACGACGGCGAAGGTGATGGGATCTTCCAGCAAATTTGCTTCAGTCATCCATCTCCTCCATTTCGATGGCGATACAGCCGCAACCGATCGCGCTCGCGGTGCAATGCGGCGGAACAACGATCGTGGTATCGTAGCTCTCAATGATGGCGGGGCCGGCGACCGACTCCTCCTGCAATGCGGCGCGCGCGATCAGCCGCGATGCCGTGCGCGGCGCACCGCGGGCAAACGAGACCAGGCGTTGTCCGGTTTCGCCGGCAAGGGCGCGAGCATCAAGCCGCAGCCTGCGAAAATCCAGCCGCTCGGTCGCCGTGCCGATGGCCGCAAGCCGCACATTGACGAGTTCGGTGAGTTCACCCGCAGCGGTGTAACCGAAGGTTTCAAGATAAAGTCGTTCGAAAGCATTATGCAATGCCGCCGCGTCGAAGCTTTCCGGCATCGGCACGGCCAGCTGCGACGATTGGCCGGCATATCGCACATCGGCACTGTAGCGGAATTGCACGTCGGATTCGGCGTAACCTTCCTGCGCGAGCGCGTCTCGGCCATCGGCCGCCATGCTAGCGACGGCGCCGTGCACGGCGCTTGCCGGCACAGCCCCGAGCGGCAGCAAAAGCGGCCGGACGAATTCATGAATCGTCTCCGCGGCGAGCATGCCGGCGGCAGAGAACACTCCCGACACCGGACTGATCAGCACCCGCCGGATGCTGAGAAGCCGCGCGACATCGACCGCATGTAGCGGTCCGCCGCCGCCAAACGCCATCAATGTCAGATCACGCGGGTCCTTGCCGCGCTCGACCGTCACCGCGCGAATGGCGCGGGCCATATTGACGTTGGCAACCTGGCGAATGCCATGCGCTGCTTCCTCCACGCTCAGCCGAAGCGGCCCGGCAACGTGCAGCTCTATCGCGCGATGCGAGAGACTGGCGTCGACCTTAAGCGACCCGCCGGCAAGCGACTGCGGGTTAAGGAAGCCGAGGACCATATTGGCGTCAGTCACGGTCGGCCGCTCGGTGCCGAGATTATAGCACGCCGGTCCTGGATCGCCTCCGGCGCTCTCCGGCCCGACGACCAACAGACCGCCGGCATCGATCCGCGCGATCGAGCCGCCGCCGGAGCCGACCTCGGCGATATCGATTGTCGGCGCTTTGAGCATGTAGCCCGCGCCTTTGACAAAGCGAGATGGCGCGGACATTCCATCGCGGAATTCGTATTCAGTCACGATCTGCGGTTCGCCGCCTTCCACGATTGCGGCCTTGGCGGTCGTTCCTCCCATGTCGAAGACGATCAGATTCTCGGCGCCAGCATGAAGCCCCAATCGTGCCGCGCCGGCGACGCCGCCTGCGGGCCCAGAGCCGACGGCAAAGACCGGCCGATCGCATGCGGTTCGGATGCCAATCATTCCGCCGTTTGAGGCCATCACCTGAATCGGTGCCGTGACACCCAAGGCCGCCAGGCGTTCTGCTAGTTTCGAGAGATAGCCGCGCATGGCGGGGAGAAGATAAGCGTTCACGACCGCCGTCGACGTGCGCTCGTATTCCTTGATCTCCTGCAGAACATCGCAGGATGCCGTCAGGAGCAGCGACGGCGCGCACTCGCGAATGATGGCGGCGGCACGACGCTCATGCGCATCGTTGACGTAGGAATTGATGAAGCAGAGCGCAATCGCCTCCACCTTCTCCGCTACGAAGGTTGCCGCCGCATGCCGGACCGAAGCTTCATTGAGCGGCGCCACGACGCTGCCATCGGCTGCCATACGTTCCGATGCCTCGAGACGCCACCGGCGCGGCACCAGTGGCTCGGGCTTGCGCCAAGCCAGATTGAACATGCCGGGGGTGCGAATGCGGCCGATCTCCAGCACGTCGCGAAAACCCTCGGTCGTCAGCAGTCCGGTTCGCGCGCCGGTCTTTTGCAGGATCGTATTCGAAGCGACCGTGGTGCCGTGAACGATCTCGGCGACATCGCGCGGTTCGACAGCCGCGTCGGTCAATACCGCCGCAATGCCGGTCGCGACCCCTTCACCTGGGTCGGCAGGCGTTGTCGTCGTCTTGTTCACATAAATGCGCCCGTCGGGCAGCGCTAAAACGACATCCGTGAAAGTCCCGCCGACATCCACCCCGATCCGCGCAGAGCGGCCTTCGCTTTTTTCTCTCACCCCTACCCTGCCCCTACCGCGTCAGCCCCTACCCTGCAGGGGTGTGTCAGATTGCGCAGATCGATACTTTGCCGCGCGCCATCCACCGGTACAAGCCGCAATGACCGTCGGTGCAAGACGAGCTTGAGCGCCCAAATAGGGGCGCCACGATCCGGATGAGCCGGCTTACGGCAGCCTACGCAGGTGGCTTGGGCGACACCGCGCCGCTACGGCAAATACCCGATATCAATTGACCTGCAGCGATCCGGGACATAGCTTCGCGCGGCTCGCGTTAAGCCCGTAAAATGGAGGTTTATCAGGTGTCGACGAACAAGCTGAATGGAGCACAAGTCATTGTCGATTATCTGATCCAGGAGAAGGTTCCTTCTGTTTTCGGCCTGTGCGGGCACGGCAATATCCAGTTTATCGACGCGCTCTACGAACGCAGCAGCGATATCAAGACCGTCTCGGTGCACCACGAAAGCGTTGCCGGCTTCATGGCCGACGTTTATTACCGCGTCTCGGGCAAGCCGACCGCCACGTTCACGTCCTGCGGTCCCGGCTCCGCCAATCTGCCGATCTCGCTCACCACGGCCTATCTCGACTCGGTGCCGTTTCTCGCCGTGACCGGCAATGTGCCGACCAGCCAATTTAACCGCGGCGCATTCCAGGAAATGTATCGCCAGTATCAGGCCGACTTTCCGTCGATGGTGCGTCCCTGCTGCAAAAAGGTCTTTCAGCCGACGCGTGGCGAAATGGTGCCGCTCGCCGTTCGTCAGGCATGGAAGACCATGGTCACCGGCCGTCCCGGCCCGGTGGTGCTGGACGTGCCGTTCGACGTGTTCCTGGAAGCGGCCGCCGAAGAAACACCGAACCCGCAGGAATGGAGCGCCAATATTTCCAGTCGCTGCGGCGCCGATCCCGAAGGCGTGGTGAAGGCCGTCGACATGCTGTTGGGCGCCGAACGGCCCTGCATCCTCGTCGGCCAGGGCGTGCGCTATGGCGGCGCCAGCGAGGAGCTTTTGAAGCTCGCCGAACGCCTGCAAATTCCGGTCGCGGCCTCGATGAGCGGACTGGGCGCGATCGACACCCATCATCCGCTGGCGCTCGGGCTGGTCGCGCGCGGCGGACACTATCAGGCCAATCATGCAACGCGCCAAGCCGACGTCTTGCTGGCGCTCGGCGTCCGCTTCGACGATCGCACCTCGAGCTCGTGGATCCCGGGCTACTCCTTCACCATCCCGCCGACCAAGCTCATTCATGTCGACATCGATCCCGAAGAGATCGGCCGCAATTATCCAGTCGCGCTCGGCCTCATGGCCGACGTACGAACCTTCTTGCGGCAAGTTCATGCCGAGCTCGACCGCCGCAAGAACGTGGAGAACAAGCTCGACGCGCGCAAAAAATGGCTCGGCATGATCGACGGGTACCGCAAGGAATGGGACAGACTGGTCGCACCCGGCTTTACCGACGACAGCCAGCCGATCAATCCGCAGCGCGCGGCGGCCGAAATCGACAAGGGCCTGCCGGACGACGCCATCCTGGTCAGCGACATCGGCGTGCATCACAATTGGCTGCTCGGCTATTGCAAGCCGCGCCGTCCGGATTCGCTGATCGGCTGCATGGGATTCGGCGCCATGGGTTTCGGCGTCGCCGGCGTGCTCGGCGCCAAATTCGCCGCGCCCGACCGCCCCTGCGTCTCGGTGTGCGGCGATGGCGCGTTTTTCATGCATGCCAGCGTGCTCGGCACCGCGGTCGAATACGATCTGCCGGTGGTCTGGGTGGTGTGGAACAATTATGCCTATGCTTCGATCCGCGGCTTGCAGCGCGGCTATCTGCAGGGCCGCGAACTGGCGACCGACTTCCATCATCCGAAGACCGGCCAGCGTTACAACCCGGACTTCGCGGCGATGGCGCGATCCGCCGGTGTGGAGGGTGTGCGCATCGACCGCGCCGCCGATCTCGCCGAGGCCGTGCGCAAGGGTATCGCCGCCAACAAGCCCTATCTCATCGACGTCGATATCGCCGCCGACATCAATCCGGCCGGCGCCGGCATTTGGGAATTGCCCGGCCTCGGGCAGAGCAAGCCCTCAATCGGAACGCGCTATGAACCGGCCTGACCGGCGAACGGGGCCGATAGCGAAAAAACCGCGAGAGTGTGCGCGGCGACTTGAGGATTACAGTAGCCCCCTACGGTACTTGTCCGTGTTCAGCCATGCAGGTTCCATAGACGGCAAACTGCTTTGTTTGCCAAGTGCTGAAGCTCCACTGTGATGCCTGCGTGCTGCAGTCGTGAATGGCCTGGTCTCTCGCTACGCCGGGGCCGTTGGGACCGATATTGAGGACGCCAGGTACATAATTGTAGAGCGCGCCGGGCTTCATCTTGACGGAACTCCCGGCGTTTTGAGCCGCTGCCATTGTGGGTCCGATCATGGCGATGCCGACAATCGCCAGCGCGGTGGGGATAATTTTCATCTTCGACCTCTGCCTTCGCGTGTCTGCCCTCACGCGGCTAATTGGCGCGATCGGACGAGCGTTCCACCTCCACCGATGCAGGTCACGCATGTGGGAGGAAATGGAACAATAACATCTGTGAAGGAGCGATGACGCCGGATGATGCGGTTTCGAAGCGGCCGCCTTTGCATCCAAATCAGGGCGAACATTTCTGCGGCAATTCGGCCCGGCAATCCTCAGGAGAACGCCAGCAAAGGAACGCAAGTCAATGGCCATGGTTAACTCACGCGGACCTTGTCCCTTTCTGGTCGCGCCGGGTGGTCCTCGGAGACAAGGCATCCCTAGCCTGTCCAACTCCGGGGCCACACGCGCGGCGGCGTAATGCCGGCCTGGAAACAGACCGGCAAAGCGCGTTTGAAGAA
>JBAQHW010000137.1:0-3001 GCA_049288525.1 Xanthobacteraceae bacterium | reverse complement strand
TGGCTCGACGACGCGGCTGCGCGCAAGAGCGTTGCCGACGCGGCGGCGAAAACAGTGGGCCGGCTGGGCGGCGCGCTCAACCGCACGCTGGTGGCGCTCGATCCTTATCTGTTGCAGTTACGGCTCGAGCAGAGAGCCTGTTAGATGAGCGCGAGCATCATCCCGTGATCCGCGAGCCGGCGTTCTGGTGGCGTTCCGGCACCGGCGGCCTCCTCGTGCCGTTGGCGGCAATCTACGGCGCGGTGGCCGGCCTGCGCATGGGGAGCGCCGGCCGCAAAGCCGGGCTGCCGGTGATCTGTCTCGGCAACCTCACCGTCGGCGGGGCCGGCAAAACGCCGGCGGCGATCGCCGTTGCCCAGCTTCTGCTTGCCGCGCATGAGCAGCCGTTCTTCTTGAGCCGCGGCTATGGCGGCCAACTGAACGGCCCGGTTCGCGTCAATCCGGCGACGCATGGCGCCCGCGACGTTGGCGATGAGCCTTTGCTCCTGGCCCGGCTGGCGCCGACGATTGTCGCTAGGGACCGCATCGCCGGCGCAAAATTTGCGCAATTCACGGGCGCCGGTGTCGTCGTTATGGACGATGGCTTGCAAAACACCGCGCTCTTCAAGGATCTGACCGTCGTCGTCGTCGACGGTCGCCGCGGTATCGGCAACGGCCACATCATTCCGGCCGGCCCCTTGCGCGCGCCGCTCGGACTTCAGCTCGAGCGGGCGCAAGCGCTCCTGGTGGTCGGTCAGCCGGACGGCGCGGCGAGATTGATCGATCGCGCGCAACGCCGTGGCATCGCCGTCTTCCATGCCCGGCTCGAACCCGACCGCGGCGTTATCGCCGCCATCGCCCGGCGAAAAGCTCTGGCGTTTGCCGGCATCGGCGATCCCGAGAAGTTCTTCGCCACGCTTGCCGACTGCGGCATCGATGTTGCGGAGCGCGCGAGCTTTCCCGATCACCACAAATACACGGCGGCGCAGGCCCAAGACCTGGTCGCGCGCGCGCAGGCCAAAAATCTGATGCTGGTCACCACCGAGAAGGATCAAGTGAGGCTCACTGGCGAGCCGGCGCTGGAGACGCTCGCCGCGCGGACCAGTGTATTGCCGGTGCGGCTTGTGATCGAAGAGCGGGATGGCTTTCGGCAGATGCTGCTGCAGGCATTGCAGCGCGGCCGCGATCGGACCGGCCGCGGTCACACTTTTGGCGGGTAATCCGAAGCCATGCGCTGCAGCACCGCTTCCGGCGTCACATAGGCCTCCTGCAAGTCGACGCTCCAATAGCGCAGCTCTTCGAGCGGAATCGGAACGCCGGTCACCGCGCAGAGCACGAAGGCGCCCGGCCGCATCACGCGAAAATCGCCGTCGAGATATTTGATTTCGGCCTCGTCGGGCATCGGCGCCGGCCCATCGGTACGATTGAGCAAAGTGACCTCCGATTGCCCGGAAGGATACCGCGCTGGTCAGAGCCAAACCGCGATGTAATGGGCCCTGGGCAGCAAACATAAGCGCTCCCGGGCCGCGCGGAAAGACCGCCATTTGCCGCGGAAAATCAAAACGCCGCACCGAGCGATCGGTGCGGCGTCGGAACGATTTCGGCGTTACTCGCCAGTCCGAAGCGTGGAGTCCTTACTAGCCGCAGACGCGATAGCCGCGGTGCCACCAGCAGTGACGCCAACCCCGGTGCCAGCCGCCATGCCAGCCACCGTGCCAGCCACCGTGCCAGCCACCGTGCCAACCGCGGTGCCAGTACACTTGGGTGAGATTGCCTTGTCCACTCGCTGTCGCTGCCGAAAGCGGCGCAATCGGCGCGGCTTGCGACGTCCCGGGAACGGCCGCGAAACAAATGGCAGCGACCGCCATCGCAAAAACAGTCCTTAGCATTTTCGATCTCCTTGAGGCGCGAACCTGCGCCAGCACATAACACGCCAGCATCATGGCAGTTCCGCGACCACAGGATCGCCACGAAATGAACAAACAGTCAGATATCCAGACTCACCCGAGATTAAACAACACCTTCGCGTTATCGCGGCCGATCTTCATGCGATCATGTTCGGCGATCTCGACGCCGTCGAACCACGACGCAGCTTGATCATGATCTTCGAACGGATAATCGACGGCGAACAGCACGCGGTCGGCGCCGACGGTGAGAATGGCCTGAACGAGCGATTGCGTGCAGAAATTACCGCTGGTCGTGATGTAGAAATTCTGCCGGAAATACTCGGCCATCGGCCTTTTGTTGGGGTGGTCCGGCAGCTTCTTGAGCCGGTGGTCGAGCCGCCACAGATCGAACGGAATGCGCTCGCCGAGATGGCCGATAACGATTTTTAATTTCGGATACTCGTCGAACAGCCCGGAGCCCATCAGACGAAGCGCATGGATCGCCGTCTCCTCGGCAAAATCCCACGGCGAGCCGACCATCCAGGGGTGACCTTCGTAGCGCTGGCGTCGGCTCGGCAGCGAATAGCGCGGATGCAGGTAGAACGGCGTGCCGAGGCGTTCGACTTCGGCCCAGAACGGCCGGTATTGCGGTATGTCGTAATAGACCGCCGAATCGGCGGTGCCGACCTGGGAAAAGCCATTGACCAGCGCGCCTTTGAATTTCAGGTCGCGGACGCAGCGCTGCAATTCTGCGGCGGCCGCGTCCGGATCCTGCATCGGCAGTGCGGCGAGCGCAGCGAAGCGATCCGGCCGCTTGGCGACCGCGGCCGCCAGGGCATCATTGGCCTCACGCGCCAATTCGACCGCCTTGGCCGCCTCGGGGATCTCCTGGATGCCGTTGGCGTTGAGCGACAGCACGGCGCAGCCGATGTCGCAGTCATCCATTTCGGCGAGGCGCCGATCGAACAGATCGATGAGCTTGCCCTCGATGCCGGACCAATAGGGGTCTTGCGGAAAGCGCACCGACTTGGCGGCCGTCTTGCCAATGGCGAAATGCTCTTCCACCGCGATCTTGCTTTCCATATCTGCGTTTCCTTCCGGTGTTTTCTTTTAAAACAAATCGCCCTGACCCGGAC
>JBAQHW010000136.1:0-19622 GCA_049288525.1 Xanthobacteraceae bacterium | reverse complement strand
GTCAGTCCTAGTGGAGCTTTTGGATTTGACATTCGCTTCACGAGGTTGCGGCTGGGTGGGTAGCGAATGTCAAATCCGCTCCACTAGGGGCCCCGGACGCAAGCATCAAGGCCGCTGAAATCGGCGGCGCGGTGGACGTAAACGCCCGCAAGCCGGCGGACGAGACCGTTCGGGGTGCGGGCGCTGCGCAGCATCGGATTGGGCAAAATCGCAGCCAGTTCCGCCGCTTGGTAGATGGTCAAATCGCCGGCCGATTTGCCGAAGGCCCAGCGCGCCCCGGTCTCGGCGCCAAATTCGCCATTCGGCCCCCATTTGGCGATGTTGAGGTAGATTTCCAGAATCCGCCGCTTCGGCAGGACCAGCGTCATCCAGAGCGCGAGCGGAATCTCCAGCGCTTTTCGGATAAAACTCCGTCCTTCCCAGAGAAACAGATTCTTGGCCGTTTGCTGGGTGATGGTCGAGGCGCCGCGGGCCTCGTCCAGATTATCGTTCGACTGCCGCAGAGCCGCGCGGATCTCGCCGAGATCGATGCCGGGATTGTGACAAAAGCCGCCGTCTTCGGCGGCGATCACGGTAAGCCGCAGCGCCGGCGAGATTTGCGACAGCGGAACGACGATGCGCTCGACGCGTGCTCCCGTCACGAATCGCCACAGCATCGGCATCGAGACCGGCATGACGAACCGGTAAAAAGGTACGATCGGATAAGGCAAAAGCACCAGGACGGCGGCGACGATTGCCAAGATTACAGCGAGGCGTCGCAAGTTCATGCTGTTTTGCGCGGCCAAGCGTCAGGCCGCCTTCGGCAGCGGCCCCCGGCCGCGAATAAGGTCGGCGGCCTTCTCCGCCATCATCAGAACGCAAGCATTGATGTGGGCGGAAACGAGATCGGGCATCGCCGAGGCATCGCAGACGCGCAACCCTTCGATGCCGCGCACATTGAGTTCGGCATCCAGCACGCCGTCCGGGCCGATGGCGCAGGTCCCTGCGGGATGGTGTGCGGTGATGACTGTCTTTTTCAGCCAAGCGTCGATTTCTGCGTCGGTCCTTGTTTCAAGTCCCGGTCCGATCTCCTCACAGCGGAAACCATCCAGCGCTTTATCGAAAGCCAGTTCGCGGGCGCGTTTGAATCCTTCGCGAAGCGTCGGCAGATCGTCCGGCGCCGTCAAGAAGCGGTAGACGATGCGGGGAGCCTGCAGCGGATCGGCCGAACCGAGCAAGAGTTCGCCGCGGCTGTCCGGATGCAACAAGGTCGGCCGGATGCCGAAGCCGTCAAGAAAGCCCGGGCGGATCATCGGAAACCACAAATGCGGGTGGGCGGAGACGCCGCGAAACATGAACTCGATATCGGGGACCGCAAGCTCCGGCCGCGTCTTGATGAAGGCATGCAGTCCGCCCGGCACTATCGTTCCCGGCCCAGTGCCGAACAGGTAGGCGCGCATCATGCTCAGCGCCATGCGATCGGCGCGCATTTCGCGATGAAAAGCTCCCGGCTGCCGCCGCGAATAGGTCATGTAGGCGCCAAGATGGTCCTGCAGATTTTTGCCCACCGGCAAATCGGCCAATGTCTTGATGCCGAAATCGTGCAGATGCCGAGCCGGCCCGATTCCGGAGAGCATCAGGATTTGCGGCGTGTTGAACGTGCCCGCCGCGAGGATCACATCTCGTCCGGCTTCGGCGCGCACGACACTGCCGTTCCTGACGTATTCGACGCCCTTGGCGCAGGTGCCCTCGAGCAAGACCCGCGTGGTATGCGCGTTGACTGCGACGGTCAGGTTGCTCCGAGCGCGTGCTGGATGGAGAAACGCATTTGCGGAAGACGCGCGCCGGCCGTTGCGAATGGTAAATTGGGCGCGGCCGAAACCCTCCGGCTGTTTGCCGTTGTAGTCCGCGGTCAGCGAGTAGCCGCATGCCTTCGCCGCTTCCAGCCAGGCGTCATAGAGCGGGTCCGCGGTTTTGGCGAATTCGGTGCCGAGCCCGCCGGTGCCGCCCCGCCAGGCGTCTTCTCCACCGTCCCAGGTTTCGCAGCGCTGGAAATAGGGCAATACCTCGGCATAGGACCAGCCGCGCGCTCCCTTCTGCGCCCAGCGGTCGTAGTCGCTGGGGCTGCCGCGCGTATAGGCCATCACATTGATTGAGGACGAACCGCCCAGAACCTTGCCGCGCATCGCTTCAATGCGACGGCCGCCAAGATTCGGCTCGGGCTCGCTGTCATAGCCCCAATCGAACATCCGGCGCTCGTGCATGCGGCCAAGCCCGAGCGGGACATGGATATAGGGATGCCGGTCGGGACCGCCGGCCTCGATGAGAAGCACACTGGCCCCGGCATCCTCGCTCAGGCGATTTGCCAGCACGCAGCCGGCCGAACCGGCACCGACGATGATATAATCGTAGCCCGGCATTTCACTCCCTGTGTCGCTGCGGAGCGCCAAAATCTAATCGCGCGCGTAACCGATCAGCGGCTTCTTTTTGCGGCCAAGCAAAATCATCAGGATCGCGATTATTCCGATGACGGCCCAAGCCGGCAGATCGAACAGTTTTTCCAGATAGGGATGCCAGGCCCAGGCGGCTTTCAGCTTCAGCCAGGCTTGTACCGCGTTGAGGCTGTTCTGGTCGATAATGGCCCAGACGTCGAAGACCTTCGTATAGATGATGTCGTGATTGGCAATGGATTTGGTGCCGTCGTAGACCAAGAACACGAACGCAGTCGCGAGCAGGCAAAGGCCGATGAAACGAAACAGGAATCTGATCATGAGGCTGAGGGCCCGCGGCTGAGACGAAGGATCGCCCCGTAAGGTAGTCAGAGCCCTTACCCTGACCGGCGCTCCTGTTCAATGCAATCTGCCCCTTGCCGGCCATCCCTTGAGCGTGGGTGGTCGGGTTCGCTAAGGTTCCACCCCTTTTGGGTGCGTCAATCCGTCAATAGGGAATTGAAATGGCTTTCAAAAACGGTGGCAAGGACGGTGACAAGAACGCTGGCAAGGACGGTAGCAAAGCTGGCGTCCGTTCAAACCGACCGACCTTCACAGATCAGGAAGCCCTGCTGTTTCACAGCCAGGGCCGCCCGGGAAAGCTCGAAGTCGTCGCCACCAAGCCGATGGCGACACAACGCGATCTATCGCTGGCCTATTCGCCGGGCGTCGCTGTGCCGGTGCTTGCCATCGCGGAGGACGAGTCAAAGGCCTTCGACTACACGACCAAGGGCAATTTTGTCGCGGTCATCACCAACGGCACTGCCATACTTGGCCTTGGCAACCGCGGCGCGCTGGCGGCGAAGCCGGTGATGGAAGGCAAGTCGGTGCTGTTCAAGCGCTTCGCCGACATCGATTCGATCGACCTTGAAGTCTCAACCGAAGATCCCGACGAATTCATCAATTGCGTGAAGCTGCTCGGTAAGGGCTGGGGCGGCATCAATCTCGAGGATATCAAGGCACCGGAATGCTTCATCATCGAGCAAAGGCTGCGCGAGCTGCTCGATATCCCGGTCTTTCATGACGATCAGCACGGCACCGCCATCATTGCCGCCGCCGGCCTGATCAACGCGCTCCAACTCACCGGCCGCGAGGTCGCGACAACGCGGCTGGTCTGCAACGGCGCGGGCGCCGCGGGCATCGCCTGCCTCGAACTGCTGCGCGCGATCGGTTTCCGTCCGGAAAACCTCGTCCTCTGCGACACCAAGGGCGTCATCTACGAAGGCCGCACCGACGGCATGAACCAGTGGAAGTCGGGCTTTGCGGTAAAGACCAAGGCCCGCACGCTCGCCGAGGCGCTCAGCGGCGCCGATGTATTTTTCGGGCTCTCGGTGAAGGGCGCGGTGACGCCGGCAATGGTGAAGTCGATGGCGGATAAGCCGATCATCTTCGCCATGGCCAATCCGGATCCCGAGATTACCGTCGAGGAAGTCGCCGACGTGCGCAGCGATGCCATCATGGCCACCGGCCGTTCCGACTATCCTAATCAGATCAATAACGTGCTCGGCTTTCCCTATATCTTCCGCGGCGCGCTGGACGTACGCGCGCGGGCCATCAATATGGAGATGAAAATCGCGGCCGTGCACGCGCTTGCCAATTTGGCGCGCGAGGATGTGCCCGACGAAGTTGCCGCCGCCTATGGCGCGCGGCCGAAATACGGGCCCGATTACATCATTCCGGTGCCGTTCGATCCGCGGCTTATTTCCGATATTCCGCCGGCGGTGGCGAAAGCCGCCATGGAGTCAAACGTCGCGCGCCGGCCGATTGCCGACATGGAAACCTACCGGCAGCAATTGCGCACGCGGCGCGACCCGATCGCCGGCGTGCTTACCGGAGTGTATGAACGTCTGCGCCGGCGGCCGCGGCGGGTGGTCTTCGCCGAGGGCGAGGAAGAGCAGGTGATCCGTGCCGCCGCGACCTTCGTGCATCAGGGCCTCGGCACCGCACTCTTGTGCGGCCGCGAGCGGGCCGTGCGCGAGACCGCCGAAGCGCTCGGCGTGGAACTGGGCGGCAATATCGAAATCATCAATGCGGCGATTTCGTCGCGCAACGCCGCCTATGCTGCCTATTTGTATGAGCGCTTGCAGCGCCAGGGCTTTTTGCAGCGCGACTGCCAGCGCCTGGTGAACCAGGACCGCAACCATTTTGCCTCCTGCATGGTGGCGCTCGGCGACGCCGACGCCATGGTCACCGGCGTTACCCGCAATTTCTCGGTGGCGCTGGAAGACGTGCGGCGCTGCATCGATCCGAAGCCCGGACACCGCGTGATGGGAGTGTCGATGGTGCTGGCGCGCGGCCGCACCGTGATGGTCGCGGATACGGCAGTGACCGAAATGCCCTCGGCGCAGGATCTTGCCGACATCGCCGTCGAAGCGGCGCGCGTCGCACGTTCGCTCGGCTATGAACCGAGGGCCGCCCTGCTGGCGTTCTCGACCTTCGGCCATCCCGCGGGAGAGCGGTCGGAGCGCGTGCAGGAAGCGGTCCGGCTTCTCGATGAACGTCACGTCGATTTCGAATACGACGGCGACATGGCCGCCGACGTCGCGCTGAACATGGAATTGCGCGAGGCCTATCCGTTCTGCCGCCTGTCCGGTCCGGCCAATGTGCTGATCATGCCGGCGTTTCATTCCGCCTCGATCTCGACCAAGATGCTGATGGAGCTCGGCGGCGCCAATGTGATCGGGCCGATGCTGGTCGGGCTCGACCGTTCCGTGCAGATCGTGCCGCTGTCCGCGAACGACGCTCAGCTCGTCAATATGGCGGCGATTGCCGCCTACAATGTCGGCGGCTGACGGCGCGGCGCGAATCGAAGAATGCAGAAACGCAAGCTTGGAGCGTCCGGTCCCGAGGTCTCCCTTGTCGGACTTGGCACCAACAATTTCGGTGGCCGTATCGGACGCGATGCATCGCAGCGCGTTGTGGACAAGGCGCTTGATCTCGGCGTCACGCTGATCGATACGGCCGACATCTACGGCAATAAAGGCGGCTGCGAGACGATCCTGGGCGAAGTGCTGGGCAGCCGGCGCAAGGAGGTCGTGCTGGCGACCAAATTCGGACTGGCAATGGGTGGCGGCACCGGCGGCGCATCGCGGCGCTACATTATGCAGGCGGCGGAGGCGAGCTTGCGGCGGCTCAAGACCGATTGGATCGATCTTTGTCAGTTGCACCGGCCGGACCCGAAAACGCCGATCGAACAAACGCTTCGCGCGCTCGACGATCTGGTCAAGGCCGGCAAGGTGCGCTTCATCGGCTGTTCCAACCTTTCCGCGGCACAACTGGATGAAGCGCAAACCATCGCCGCCCGGCATGGACTTTCGGCATTCGTAAGCTGCCAGGACGAATACAATCTGCTCGACCGCGCCATCGAAAAAGACCGTGTCGCGGTCATGCAGCGTCACGGTCTCGGGCTGTTGCCATTCTTCCCGCTAGCAAGCGGCTTGTTAAGCGGCAAATACCGCCGCAGCGCGCCCATGCCGGCCGGTTCGCGGCTTTCCTACAGCGCCCAGCACGCCGATGGCCTGCTCACCCCCGCTAATTGGGGCATCGTCGAGCGCCTTGCTGCGTTTGCCGCCAAGAGGAATCGCTCGCTTCTGGAATTGGCCATGAGCTGGCTCGCCAGCCGGCCCTTCCTGTCGAGCATCATCGCCGGCGCAACCACGCCCGACCAGGTCGCCCAGAACGTCGCTGCGGTCGGTTGGGTCCTGTCGGCCACCGACCTCACCGAGATCGACAGCATTACCCTTTGATCGGTATCGGAAAATCGAGGCGGTCCGATTCACGGGGCTGAAACCTCTCTGACTTAGAGGTTATCCGTCACCCCGAGGCCCTCGTCACACGGCGACGAGCCTCGAAGGGCGACGGCCCGGCGCCCTCGACCGCATCCTTCGAGACTCGCTCCGCTCGCACCTCAGGATGACGGGATCCAAAGCAGTGCTATCGGAGCCGATCGCTCTCGAAATCCACGGTCTCGTCAAGCGCTTCGACCGGCCCGCGGTCGATGGCCTCGATCTCAGTGTTCGCGCCGGCGAGTTTTATGCGCTGCTCGGCCCTAACGGTGCCGGTAAGACGACCACCTTGCGGATGATCGCCGGCTTGTTGCGCCCGGACGCGGGAACCATCCGTGTCGCCGGGATCGACGCACTCGCCGATCCGGTGGCGGCGAAGCGGCTGATGGCGTGGATCTCAGATGAACCGATGATCTACGACAAGCTTACGCCGCGCGAATATCTGGAATTCGTCGCTGGACTCTGGGGCGTTGCTCCGGCGCTCGCCGAGATGCGCACAAGCGAGCTGTTGGACTGGCTCGATCTAAGCCCTCATGCGCAGGAGCGCTGCGAAGGCTTCTCCAAAGGCATGCGCCAGAAAGTGGCGATCGCCGGCGCGCTTATTCACGACCCGCGCCTGATCATTCTCGATGAGCCATTGACCGGGCTCGACGCCGGGTCCGCCCGCCAGGTCAAAAACGTTTTGCGCGACCGCGTCCACGCCGGCGGCACCGTCATCATGACAACGCACATTCTTGAAGTTGCCGAGCGCATGGCCGATCGCATCGGCGTCATCGGCCGCGGCAAGCTCATCGCCGAAGGCACGCTCGAAGAATTACGGCGCCGAGCCGGCAGCACCAATTCCAGCGTGGCCGCCGGCGCCGCAAGTCTGGAAGACGCCTTCCTTGCGCTGGTGGCCGAGCCAGCCGAAGTGGCATGATCGCGCAGCCCGGCACCGCCATCTGGTTCGCCCAGCATGAATGGCGCCTGTCCTGGCGCGACTGGGTCGGCATGATGAGCGGCGGCAAGCCTAAGCGCCTGCGCCGCGCCGTCATCGCCATTACGCTTTTCGTCGTGTTCATGCATTTCGTCGCTTACTGGATGGTGGGCCGCTTCGCCGCCGCCGCGCCGGACAAAACGACGCTAGTCGCGATCACGGCCAGTGTGCTGATGTCGTGGCTGTTGATGATCTCGCAAGCGATGGAGACGACGACGCGCGCGCTCTACGCACGGTCCGATCTCGATCTCATCCTTGCTTCCCCGGCAGCGGCAGAAAATGTCTTTGCCGTCCGCATTGTCACGGTGGCGGCGTCGATGGCGCTTATGGCGCTGCCGCTGGCCGCCCCGTTCATCGATATATTGATCGCGTACGGCGGCTGGCGCTGGCTTGGCGCCTATGGATTGATCGCCGCCATGGGCGCTACCGCCGCAGCGCTGGCGGCCGGTCTGAGCGTTGCATTGTTTCGTGTCGTCGGGCCGAAGCGCACGCGCTTTGTGGCGCAGGTGGTGGCTGCGGTGATTGGCGCCGCGTTTGTCATCGGTCTGCAAATGGCGGCGATTCTCTCCAGCGGCAGCATCTCGCGGAGTGTGCTGCTGCAGTCGCAGACCTTGCTCGCGCACCTGCCCGATGCCGGCAGCCTGGTGTGGTGGCCGGCCCGCGCCGCGCTCGGCGATGCCGTGGCGCTTTTGGGCATACTCGCCCTGAGCTTTGCTCTGCTCGCGATGACGATTGTCCTCGTGGCGCCGCGCTTTGGCGAATACGCGGTGGTTGCGGCTGGCGTCCAGGCCGCGGGGATCGTGCAACGGCGCTCCCGCTCCTTTCGCCGCACGACGCCGCAACAGTCGCTGCGCCTGAAAGAGTGGATATTGTTGCGGCGCGATCCTTGGCTCGTCTCGCAGACCCTGATGCAGATGCTCTATCTCATCCCGCCGGCGCTGCTGTTGTGGCGCAGTTTCGACGGCGGCCATGGCGCTTATCAATTGCTTGTGCCGGTGCTGGTCATGGCGGCCGGTCAGCTTGCCGGCGGTCTCGCCTGGCTGGCGATCTCGGGCGAGGACGCTCCCGATCTGGTGGCGTCCGCGCCGATTCCAAGTGGCTCTGTCGTGCGGGCGAAGATCGAGGCCGTGCTCGGCGTTGTCGCCGTGGTGTTTGCCCCGCTGGTTGCCGTGCTCGCCATGGTCTCGCCATGGCACGCGTTCATCACTGGTTTGGGCATCGTCGTTGCGGCGGCGGCCGCGACGTCAATCCAGCTCTGGTTCCGTACCCAGGCCAAACGCAGTCAATTTCGCCGCCGCCAAGTATCGTCGCGCTTGGCGACCTTCGCCGAGGCGTTTTCCTCGATCGGTTGGGCCGCGACGGCCGCGGTTGCCGCCGCCAGCCTGACGCTCGCCGTCGCGCCTGCGGTCCTCGCGCTTCTGGTGGTCGGCGGCACATGGTTCATGAGCCCGCGCCGGCAACATGGCTGATCGGACCTCGACGCGGCGAACCCTCCTGTGATTTAACACTAGCTTCAAGTCCGCCGTCCGGGGCCGTGAATGAAGAATAAGCCGGACTGGGAGTGGCCGAAGCGCAAGCGCCGGAGAAGCTGTCCGTGATTCCGTTCGAAATGGTCGAGCCTCGTTCGCTCAAAGAGGCGTTAGCGTTGCTCGATCCGCAAGAGCCGGCGATACGGCCCGTCGCCGGCGGCACGGCGCTGATGCTGATGATGAAGGCCGGCGTCTTTGTGCCCAGCCGGCTCGTCTGCCTGCATCGCATCGAGCCGGAATATTTCCGCATCGCGCTCACCGCGGCGGGCGAGCTGCAAATCGGCGCGATGGCGAGTCTCCGCGACCTCGAGCAGGATTCGAACGTCGCCGCCCGGTTTCCTATGCTGGTTCATGGACTGCGCCGGCTGTCGAATCCGCGCGTGCGCAATGTTGCCCGTGTCGGTGGCGCGCTGGCGCATGGCGATCCGCACATGGATTTGCCGCCCCTACTGACCGCGCTCGGCGCTCGGGTCACGATCCAAGGCCCGAACGCGAAGCGCGAATTGCCGCTCGAAGAGCTTTATGCGGGCTATTACGAGACCGTTCTGAACGGGGACGAGCTTATTACAGTTGTGACGGTGCCGGCCCTCAATGGTCGAAAGTGCGCCTACATGAAAGTCACGTCGCGCTCGGCGGACGACTGGCCGGCTCTTGGCGTTGCCGTCGCGTTCGATCTGAGCGGGGGCGTCGTGCGCAATCCGACGATCGTGGTCAGCGCCGCAACCGAAAAAGTCACCCGCATGACGGAGGCCGAAAAAGTGCTGCAAGACGCCGCACCGGAGGATGCGCTGCTGACGCGCGCCGGCGAAGCCGCGGCGGTGGAAGCGTCCATTCTGGCCGACGCGCACGGCTCGGCCGCCTATAAGCGCGAATTGTTGCGCGTGTACGTCGGGCGCGCCGTACGCCAGGCACTGGCGCAAGAGACGCAGCAGGTACGGCAATGAATCAAATCGGACGTGACATCCCGCGGCTCGAAGTTCATGCCAAAGTCACCGGGCGTGCCGACTACACGCATAATCTGCGCCTGCCCGGCATGCTGTACGGCAAGCTCGCGCGCGCAACGGTACCGCATGGACGTATTCGCAGTATCGACATCGAAGCCGCCCGCGCCGTGCCGGGCGTCTATCGCGTCTTCACCGGGGAAGACATCAAGACGCTCATTCCGGAGCCCTATTACGGGCCGGCGTTTCACGATCAGCCGATACTTGCCCTCGACAAAGTTCGCTTTGTCGGCGAGCCGGTCGCCGCCGTGCTGGCAAGCGATCCGCATATCGCCGAACAAGCCGCGCAGCTGATATCGGCCGAGTATGAAGAGTTGCCGGCGGTGTTTGACGAAGTCGCAGCCATGAAGCCGGACGTTCTGGTCCACGACGTGCTGCGGCCGGCGGGTACCTTCGCCGATCTGAAACATCTGAAGGGCCGTGGCGGCACCAATGTCGCGCTTGATTATCACCTGCGCCGCGGCGATATCGCGGCTGCGATGGCGGGCGCCGCGCATGTGTTCGAGCACACTTTCAAGACGCAGCAATGCCTGCATCTTGCCTTCGAACCGTTTGTCTCGGTGGCCGAGCCGGGCGATAACCGGCTGACCATCTACACCGCCAACCAGTCACCGTCTTTCGTGCGCGTCGAGATCGCGCGGCTGTTCGGCTGGCCGGAGAATCGCGTGCGGGTGAAGGTTCCCTATCTCGGCGGTGGCTTCGGCGGCAAGCTGTACATCAAGCTCGAAGCTCTCGTCGCCGCGCTCGCTATGCTGGTCCGCCGTCCGGTCAAGATCGCACTGACGATGGAAGAGCAGTTTTACATGATCACCAAACATCCGACCACGTTCCGCATCAAGAGCGGGGTAGGCAAGGATGGTCGCATCGTCGCGCGCAGCTGCGAGGTGTTCTGGAATGGCGGCGCCTATGCCGACATCGGTCCGCGGGTGGCGCAGAAATCCGGCTTCACCGCGGCCGGACCTTATGACATCGACACCATCAGCGTCGATTCCTACGAGCTTTACACCAATTGCACGCCGGCCGGCGCGCTGCGCGGCTTCGGCGTCCCGCAATTGGTCTGGGCCTATGAATCGCATACCGATTTGATCGCGCGCGAACTCAAGATCGACCCTGTCGAATTCCGCCGCAAGAACATCCTGCGTGACGGGCGCCCGCACGCCAGCGGCACCATCGTGAAGGACGCCGCGATCCCCGAAGTTCTCGAGGCGCTGGTCGCGCGCATGAATTGGGACAAGCCGTTCGATCGCGGCACTCCTGCGCTGCGTCGCGGCCGCGGCATCGCCATTGCCATGAAGGCGGTGATCTCGCCAACCACATCGGTCGCCATCGTCAACATCTCCGGGGACGGCAGCATTACCGCCTATGTCGGCACCGTGGACATGGGCCAGGGCTCCGATACAGCTTATGCGCTGATCGTCGGCGAGGTGCTGGGGATCGATGCCGAAGCCGTCCGCGTCGTCCACTCCGACACCGATGTGACGCCCTACGACATGGGCACGCTCGGCTCGCGCTCGCTCTATCACATGGGTAACGCGGTGCGGCTGGCCGCCGAGGATGCGCGGACAAAATTGCGGGCGCTGGCGGCCGAAGCAGGCCTGCCGGAAGGCACCAATTATCCGCCGGAGGAGATTTTCAAGAAGCGCTACGGCATGCAGGCGGGCAATGTCATCGGCTCGGCGAGCTTCGTGCCGAGCTATAAGCCGCCCGATCCGCAGACCGGCCTGTCCGAGAATGTCACCCCGTTCTGGATGGTGGGCGGGGCGGGGGCCGAAGTCGAGGTCGACACCGAAACCGGACACGTGCGCATCTTGCGGCTGGTCAATGCCGCCGATTGCGGCAAGCCAATCAATCCTGGCGTGGCGCGCACGCAGCTTTCCGGCGCCGCCATCATGCAGCTCGGCTTTACTTTGTCTGAAGCGATGCATCTTGACGGCGGCCAGGTCACCAATGCCTCGCTCGCCGACTACAAGATTCCCGGCATCGGCGATATTCCGCCGATGGAAAACGAGCTGGTCACCGCTGAGCAGCATTCGGGGCCGTTCGGCGCCAAAGGGCTCGGCGAATCGGGGACGTTTGGCGTGTCGCCGGCGATCGCCAACGCGATCCATGATGCCGTCGGGGTGCGCATCACCGAATTGCCGATTACGGCCGAGGCCGTGCTGCGCGCCCTGCGCGCCAAAGCCGGCCGCCCGCTGGAAGACGATTGAACGGACCGATCATGAGCGCACGGACCATCAATTTTACGCTGAACGGCGAGCCGGTTACAGCCGCGATCGAGCCGCACCGCAATCTGGTGGAGCTGCTGCAGCGGTTTGATCTGTTCGGTGCGCGCGAAAGCTGCGGTCAGGGATTATGCGGCTGCTGCACTGTGCTGGTCGACGACAAGGCGGTTTCCGGCTGCTTGTACTTTGGCGTTTGGGCCGACGGCAAAAGCGTGACCACGGTCGAGCATCTTGATGCCGACGGCGCGCTGTCGAACGTGCAACAGGCCTTCATCGCCGCCGGCGCGTTTCAATGCGGCTTTTGCACGCCGGGTTTTGTCATGATGGCGCATCAATTGTTGAAAGAGTGTCCCGACCCGAGCGACGACGACATCCGGCATTATTTTTCCGGCAATCTCTGCCGTTGCGCGGCCTATCCGGAAATCATCGAAGCGGTGAAGCGCGCGGCGAAAGCTACGTGACGTCGGGGAAAAACAGCCGGTAGCGCACGAAATCGTCGGCTTTGTCGAATTCGTCGTACAGCCGGCGCGCCGGGTTGCCGGCCCTCGTGTGCCAATAGAGGCGCGACCAGCCGAGCGACTTGGCGCGCTCGATCAGCTCGGCGATCAGCATGCGCCCGATGCCGCGGCCGCGGAAAGCGGGCGCGACAAACAGATCTTCGAGATAGCAAACCGGCGCGATTGCCCACGTAATTTCGTGTAGCACGCTGGTGCTAAATCCGATCACTGCATCATCGACGGTCGCGAGCCGGCCAAAAATTGACGTTCCCGGATCGAGAATGCGCTGCCACGTATGCGCCGTGACGGCTTCAGGAACTTTCTTTTCGTAAAAATCATTGTATTGCGACCACAGCCCGCGCCACGCCGCCTCATCGATCGGTGTCGGGTCGCGTATCGTCGGCCGAGGCGTCACGCGGAATTCAATGCTTCGATAAATCGCTGTTTGATCGCGTGCCCGTTGCGCAGCGGCAATACGCGGGGCACGTCGACAGCCTCGATCCGGGCATTGACCAGGCTTGGGCCGTTGCCGTCATGCAGCAAGCTGCGCACAGCGGCGGCCTCCTCCATACGGCTGACCGTTCGTGCATGCTTGAAGCGGCAGGCCAGCGCCACGGCGGCAAGATCGGCGCCCGAAGCGGTGGCACTCGACTGCATTCCGGTCTCGCCGTAACGCGCGTTGTCGAGCACGACGATGGCGAGGTTCGCCGGCTGCCTGACGCCGATGGTGGCGAGACTGCCGATGCCCATCAGCATGTCGCCGTCGCCGGTAATCACGGCGACCCTCCGATCCGGCCGCGCCAAAGCGAGGCCGAGCCCGATCATGGCCGTGCCGCCCATCGCGCCCCAAAGATAAAAATTCAATGGATGGTCGCCGGCGGCGGCGACGTCGTAGGTCGCCGAACCGAGGCCTGGCACCACCAAGAGGTTGCCGCGGTCGTGCAAAAGCTGTTTCACGAATTCACGGCGGTCGAGCATCATCGCGTCCACTGCTTGCGGCCCATCAGCCGTTGCGACAGCAGGATGGCGACCTGAAGATCGCCGTCGAAGGCCATTTCGCAACCGGCGCCGACGATCTGGTCGACGTCGTCGGCGTTGTCGACCCGATAGGTGAGAAATCCCGAAAGCCGCAACACGTCCTCGGTTATCGCGCCCATCGGCACTTGCCACGGATTGAATTCGCCGAACTCGCCGCGCATCGTCACCAGCACGACGCAAGCAAAGCCGCAATTGCGCAGCAATGAAAACATGTTGATGCAATTGCCGACGCCGCTGGATTGCATCAGGAGCGCGGCGCGCTGCCCGCCAAGCGCAGCGCCGGCGACAAGGCCGACCCCTTCCTCTTCCGTCGTCAGGACCACATCGGCGATATCAGGATCGTCCCGGCAAAGCTCAATCAGCCGGCTGTGGCCGGCGTCGGGGACATAGCCGACTTGACGGACGCCCACGCGACGGAATTGCGCATGGATGGCGTCGGGCCAAGCCGCTTCGATGTTCGCCGTTTCGATGTCTACCAGAGTATGCAAGACGGTCTCGTTCGCTGAGGCGCCTAAGCGGTCTTGGGCCCTAAGCGGTTTTGGGCCAAGTCGTTTTATTAAGGTCGGCGGTTTTCTACCTCGGATCAAGTCCGAAGGCGGGCGTTTTCCGGATCATTCCTTATCGCCGCCACGGCAGTCCTGACGCCTGCTCGACAAACAGCCAGGCGCCTTCGCCAAGCTCGGCCGGGAACGCCGCGGCGATGCCGTCTTCGAAGGCGTGCCATTCAAGCCCGGCGTTGTCGACCGCCGCTTCAGCGGCGGCCAGGGATGTCACCCGCAGCGCATAGCCGACCATGAACGGCGGCGCGCCGAACGCCACCTCCGGCAGCTTCTCCATCGCACGCTCGTGAGTGAGGAGGTAGACGCCGCCGCGGTCCAAGCGGATGAACGCTCCACCCGGGGTCGGCGTTGCCGTGCGGCCGATGAAGCGACCGAAGCGATCGGCCGCTTCGGCGACGTCGGCGACGGCGATCATGACATCGAGCAGACCGACCGCGCTATTGGGCTGCGACAGCCATCGCTCCTGCCACACCGCGCGCTCGGTATGATGCGTCAAAACCTGAATGCGGCCTTCGGGCATCACGCCGGGCTCGACCCGGGCAATCGTGAAGGCGGCAGTCGCGTCTCCGGCCGCCGTCGCGACCGGACGCTGCATTTGCACCAGTTCGCGAACGGCAAAGCCATCAACCGCGAGCCGCCGATGGGCCTTGGCCGCATCGGCGACAGCAAATGCCGCAAGATGCAAGCCGGCGTGGCGCTCCAGCGCAGTATCAAGCTCGCGGCTGAGCGGCGTATCGGAGGTCTTGAACAGCACTTCGAGGTAACCGCGCGAAAGCATCGCGGTGACATTGCCGGTTCCGGTCGGTCGCGTGGTGCTTGCCGGATCGGGATTGGCCTGAATCGAAATCGGAGTCGGCGCAAAGCCGCAGCGTTCGAGCGCGCGGCTGGCGGCTTCGCCGTCACGCACAAAATGGCCGACATGATCGAGAAAGATCTCGTCGCCGGCCGGCAGCAGCCGGTCGATATCGTCAGGCGTGGTTGGGCCGGACAAGTCCTTCACTCAACAAGCCCTTCAATCTGCAGGCACTCACCCCGCAAGTCCTCACTCAGAATGAGCAATGCCGGCGTCCTCGACAACCTTGCCCCAGCGCACGATTTCAGACTGCAGAAACTCTTTTAGTTGTTCGAGCGAGCCGGTTCCGACCGCAATCATGCCGAAGTCGTCCATGCGCGTGCGCACGTCATCCATGGCGACGATGGCGTTGAGCTGCGTGTTCAGCTTGACGAGGATCGGCTCAGGCGTTTTCGCCGGCGCGACCACGCCTTGCCATGCCGCGGCATCGAAGCCCGGAACGCCGGCGTCGGCAAGCGGCGGGAGTTTGGGCAGCGCCGCGAAAGGCTCTTTTGTCGTGACCGCGAGGGCGCGAAGCTTGCCGGCATTGATCAGCGGCAGCGCCGGGCCGAGATCGCTGAACATGAGCTGAATGTAACCGCCGAGCAGATCATTCAGTGCCGGCGCCGTGCCGCGGTAGGGGACATGCGTCATCTTGATGCCAGTCATGCTGCAGAACAGCGCTGCGGCAAGATGATGGAACGCGCCGATGCCGCCGGAGCCATAACTCAGCGGCCGCTCCTTGGCGAGTTTGATGAGATCCTCGACATTCTTCACCGGCAATGACGGATTGACCACAAGCACGAACGGGACCCGGGCGATCAGCGCGATCAGCGCCAGATCCTTGACCGGATCGTAAGGCAGCGACTTGTAAAGCGTGACATCGATGGCAAGCGATGAGACGTCCATCATAATCGTGTAGCCGTCGGGCGGAGATTTGGCGACAAAGTTGGTGGCCAGCACCGTGCCGGCGCCGGGGCGATTTTCGACCACAAAAGGCTTGCCTAAGGCCTGGTCGAGCTTTTCGGCAAGAAGCCGGGCGAGAACATCGGTCCCGCCAGCCGGCGCAAAAGGCACAACGAAGGTGACCGGATGGGCAGGGTAGTCGGCCACGGTCGGGTTTTGGGCGTGAGCCGACTTCAGCACCATCGCTGGAAGGCCGCCCGCCAGCAGGGCACGGCGCGAGATCGTTAACGCCGTTTTGCTGCGCATCGGCCGTTTCCTCTTGTTGGCGCGGTCTATCGCCGTTGCCTGGATCGGGCGCTTTAACACGCTCGAAGCGCGACCGTCACCAGTTCGACGTGAGCGCTTCAGGGCTTCCGCGCGCCGTAAGGCGGCCCGCTTTGCATTTCTTGACAGGGACTTACCGGACCGCCATAACGGCGCCGGTCGGCGTGCGTCCGTATGGCATTTAGGCCGACGTCCGCTAACCATCAGCAGAATCGACTGAAAGACGCCGGTCCGCACCCCATCGGACCACCTGGATAATGAGGAAGTCAAATGTTCGCGGTCTTCAAAACGGGCGGCAAGCAGTATCGGGTGGCCGCCGAGGATGTGCTCAAGGTCGATAAGGTCAAGGGCGAACTCGGCGAGATCGTCGAATTTGGCGAAGTTCTGGTTGTGGGCGGCGACAATGTGACGTTGGGTGTTCCCATGGTCGCCGGCGCGACTGTGGCGGCGGAAGTGCTGGAGCAGGGCCGCGGCGGCAAGATCATCGCGTTCAAGAAACGCCGGCGCAAGAATTCTAGGCGCAAGATCGGTCACCGCCAGGAGTTCACGTTGCTGCGCATCACCGAGATCCTGACCGACGGCAAGAAGCCGAACAAGGAGGCGCCGCCAAGACCCAAGCGAGCGCCGAAGGCTACCGTTGCGCCGGACGCCGAAGGCGCAGCGGACCAGACGGAAAATGAGGGCTCGGCGACGGCCAAATCCGCCGCCAGGAAGTCGAAATCGAGCAAATCCAAGGCGCCGGCCCGGGCAAGAGAGCAGAGAAAAAAGCCGGCAAAGAAGGGCAAAAAGAAGTGATGCCGGGAGTGATGCTTTTGTCACGAATCCGGTATAGGTATTTCTAGCAAGTAAGTTTGGAGGCCAGCAATGGCGCATAAGAAAGCAGGCGGATCCTCGCGCAACGGCCGTGATTCGGCCGGTCAGCGTCTGGGACTGAAGATTTTCGGCGGTGAACAGGTTCTCGCCGGTAACATCATCGCGCGCCAGCGCGGCACCAAATGGCACCCCGGCCGCAATGTAGGCCTTGGCAAGGATCACACTTTGTTTGCGTTGATCAACGGCAAACTCGAGTTCCGTACCAAAACCAAAGGCCGCGTGTTCGTTTCAGTCCTCCCGGTGGCGGAGGCAGCGGCTCAGTAAAACGGTGGATCATATGAGGTCCGCCGGCATCCAGTCGAACCGGCGGACCCAGATTGGGCTTCGAAAAGGGGGAGACCGGATTGCCGGCTCCCCCTTTCGGTTTTTCTGCAGGAGCCCAAGCGATGACTCTCGCAACGCAGCCAGCCAAGCAAGTTCTCGCGCAACCTGATTTGCCCGCTACGCCGGTTCTCAAGACCGCACGGTTGATATTGCGCGCGCCCCGCCGCGGCGACGGCAAAGCCATTGTCCGCCTCGTCAACGACCGTCGGGTCGCCGAGAATACGGCGCGTATTCCCCATCCGTATTTTCTCGACGATGCGGAAACTTTCGTCGCCGCGGCCAATCGGCAGGTCGGCGAAGCGATCTTCGCCATCATACGCGATGACGAACTGATCGGGATGTGCGGGGTCGAGCCGCGCCAGGATGGCCCCGAAATCGGCTATTGGCTCGGCACGCCGTTTTGGGGCCGCGGCTATGCCACCGAGGCGATCCGTGCGGCGATCGATCATGCCTTTGGCGTGCTCGGGCATGACATGCTGCAGGCCGCGGCGCGCGTGAGCAATCCCTCATCACGCCGGGTGCTGGAGAAATGCGGATTTCAGTGGTCCAGCGTCGGTCTCTACCGCATCCGCGCGATCAATTCCTCGGCGCCGCTCGATCGTTTCCGTCTTGACCGCGGCCTGTGGGCTTCGCTGAAGGCTTGGGGCGACGCCCGCGAAGTGGCGTGAGCGCGCCGGCGCTTGGCGGCGAGGTTCTAGCTGTTTGTTTCAGCATGTCCTTTTCGCAGAGCCGGTTTCCACTTTTGCGGGACACGCTCTATTGGGCAGTGGCTTGCGCGGCAGCGAAAATCGGCGCGAGCTTTCCGACCAGCGCCGGCCCGAACGCGCCTTGCGGGTTCGATGGTGGCGCATGGTCCATCAGCTCCCAGCCCTGGATCAGAATGCGGGCCTGGTTGAATGCGCTCTCCAAATCTGTTCCCGGATGCAGGCTTTGGCGAAAGAAGGCATCGCCAAAGTAGGTCCAATCGCGCTCGGGGGCGCAGCCAAAGGACGTATTGTTCGCGTCCGAAGCCGTAATGACGATGGTGTCGCCATTTTTCAGGAGCGGCACGAAGATGCCCGAAAAGCAGGCCGACACGATCACGATCCGGTTCTTGATTCCGGCCCCGTCGAGCGTCGAGGCGACCTGTTGCGGGGTGAGTTCGGCTACCCCTCCAGGTAGTTCGAGCGCAAAGCCGGTCTTCTCGCCATGCGAGGTCATGAACAACACCAAGATGTCTCTGTCCTTGTTCATAACGCTGCCGATGCCCTGCACGGCGGCCTTGAAATTTTGAAAGTCCGCCAGCGGAACGGTCGCCAGCGTGTCGCGACGATTGATCAGGCGAACGGTGCGTTCCTTGGTCGGCAATACGTTGGCGATTGCCTTCAGGCCGCCGTCGAGTTCCTTGCCGAATACATCTTGATCGGCCCAACCCGCGATACCCAGCGCGTAAATGTTGGTCGCGCCTTGGCGCGGCGGCGCCAAGTGCGCGAACTCGGCTTTGAGGAGCGCAGGTTGCGCTTGTTCGATGCGGGCGATTTCTGACCGCGTGAGGTGCGCCTCGCCGTTCTTGTCGTGGTCGAGGGCGTAGAGGAATTCCCACCAGTTGGAGTTACCGGCGTCGAAATCGGGCGGCAGGAACACCGGTGCTTGTGGCACCAACGCATTGGCAACAAACAACGCCACCCATAAAGCGGCTACCTTACCGATCAGGCGAAGACGCAATTGCGGCTCAAGGCTGCCAACGACGGTTGCCATGGCGCCGACCCACCAAACCACGGCCAGCATATAAATCAGGTAGGCCCCTATCGGACCGGTCCACAGCGGGCTTTGCTCGATCGCGGGCGTCACAGCAGGCACGCCGAGTTGAAGGCCCGTCGTTACAACGTCAGCCACAATCGAAAGAACGAGCATGGCGGAAAGCGCAGTCACCCGGTTGGCGGCCCGCACGAACAGCGCCGCAATGGCGAGCTCAAGCGCGATCCAGGCGACCAGGGCATTGAGGCCGTACGGGTTGAATCTATGGGCCGAGCCTGCTGCGAGCAGTTGCAACGCGGTGCGGGCCACCGCCGTCACCAGCGCAAAACCAAGCATGAGGGGCAATCCGGCAAGGGGCGGATCGGGCGTGGTTCGCCACACGATCGCCCGCGCCGCCAGCTTTAACACTTGCCACACGCTTAACTTTCCCCGAAACACGCCACAAAGACCGCTGCCGCGAAACCAAATTCCACACTATATCAGGCCCGTAGGGGCGACCAGCGGAAGCGATCCCGATCGTCATCCGTCCGCGTTATGAAATGATCCGATG
>JBAQHW010000135.1:0-17476 GCA_049288525.1 Xanthobacteraceae bacterium | reverse complement strand
GATCAGATAGAGGCGGGGGGAGGGAGGGGGCGACATGGCATGGTCATATACGAAACTTCGATCGTCCGTGACTCCACCCATTCCGTCATGGCCGGACTTGTTCCGGCCATCCACGTCTTTGGTCTGTACCGGCGGTAAGTCGTGGATGCCCGCGACAATCCCCGGATCCAGTCCGGGGACGGGCATGACGAGTCACTGTTTGTCGCTGTCCTGGTAATTTGGTCCCCCTTCCCCGCTATCGCGGGGCAGGATGACATCTTACGCCGCTTTGCGCTCGAGCTCGGCCTGCCATTGGCCGGTGGCGGCGAGACCGTTCATCATGGCGCGGTGGCCAAAGGCGCGCTGCGCCGCGGCGACGTTTTCCGTCTTTCCCGACCACGTCGTCTGCGGCGCGTGCTGCAGCGCGCGGCCGTAGGAAAACGTCACGTGCCACGGCAGCGGGCCCATCCGGTTGATGGCGTCAAGACGCGCGGTCGCCTCTTCGTCGCTCTGCCCGCCGGAGAGAAACGCGATGCCGGGCACGGCGGCCGGCACGCAGGCCTTGAGTACGCGCAGCGTCTTGTCGGCGACTTCTTCCGCGGCGGCGCGCTTGCCGGATTTTTTGCCGGGCACCGCCATGTTGGGCTTGAGCACCATGCCTTCGAGCGCGACGCCCTGATAATAAAGCTGCTCGAATACGGTTTTGAGCACCCATTCGCTGGTCTCGGCGCAGCGGTCGATGTCGTGATCGCCGTCCATCAGCACTTCAGGCTCGACGATCGGCACGATGCCTTCGTCCTGGCAGAGCGCGGCGTAGCGCGCGAGCGCATGCGCATTGGTCAGGACGCCGGCATAGCTCGGCATATTCGGGCCGATATCGATCACCGCGCGCCATTTGGCGAATTTGGCGCCGAGCGAGCGATACTCGATAAGCCGTTCGCGCAAGCCGTCGAGCCCTTCGGTGATGACTTCGCCGGGGCGGAAGGGAAGCGGCTTCGTGCCCTTGTCGACCTTGATGCCCGGCAGCGAGCCGGCCTTCTCGATCAGCTTGACCAAAGGCGTCCCGTCCTTGGCGTTCTGGCGGATGGTCTCGTCATAAAGAATGACGCCGGAAATATATTTCGACATCGCGTCGGTCGAGCGGAACAGCATTTCGCGATAGTCGCGGCGGCTGTCGGGCGTGGACTGCACGCCGAGCACATCGAAGCGCTTCTTGATGGTGCCGGTGGATTCGTCGGCGGCGAGGAGGCCACGGCCGGGGGCGACCATTTTTTCGGCGACTTCGTTCAGTTCAGCGAGGTTCATCGCGCCCTCCAAAGCTGCGCTTTATACTAACCGCGGACGGCCGCGAAAGTCTCAGGCATCAGAACTTTTACCCCCGGCAACAGTTTGCCTTCGAGCGATTCCAGGAACGCTCCGCCGGCGGTGGACACATGCGTCAGCCGGCCCATCACGCCGGCGGCGTTGAGCGCCGCCACCGTGTCGCCGCCGCCGGCAAAACTGACAAGCCGTCCCGTTTCGGTGAGTTCCGCCACGGCTTCCGCGACCTCGATGGTGCCGTTATCGAACGGTTCTACCTCGAAGGCGCCGAACGGGCCGTTCCAGACCAGCGTCTTCGAGCGCCCCAGCACCGAGACGACCTGTTCGATCGAGCGCGGCCCGATATCGAGGATCATGTCATTATCGCCGACCTCGGCGACGTCGACAACGCGGGTCGGCACATGGGCTGCGAGCTTTTGCGCCACCACGGCGTCGACCGGCAGCACGACGTCGCGCTTGAGCGCCTTGGCCTTGGCCAGGATGTCGCGGGCGTTGGCGACCAGATCGGTCTCGCACAGCGATTTGCCGATCGGCTTGCCCTGGGCGGCGAGGAAGGTGTTGGCCATGCCACCGCCGATGATCAGCGTTTCCACCTTTGCCAGCATGTGGCCGAGCAGATCGAGCTTGGTCGAGATCTTGGCGCCGCCGACGATCGCGGCCACCGGATGCTCGGGATGCTCGAAGGCGCGCGCCAGCGCCTGCAACTCGGCGTGCATGGCGTAACCGGGATAAGCCGGCAGATTCGACGCCGTGACGATGCCGGCGATCGAGGCGTGCTCGCGGTGCGCCGCCGAGAACGCCTCTTCGACGAACATATCGCCGAGCGCGGCGAGCTTTTTGGCGAAGGCCGTGTCGTTATTCTCTTCCTCGGGATGAAACCGGGTGTTTTCCAGGCACAGAATGTCGCCGTTTTGCATCGCCGCGACCGCCTTTTCGGCGGCCGGACCGACGCAATCTTGAGCGAAAGCGACCGGACGCCGCACGATCTTGGCCACCTCGGCGGCCACGGGCTTGAGCGAATATTTCGGATCGCGGGCGCCTTTGGGACGGCCGAAATGCGACAGCAGAATCACCTTGCCGCCGCGGCCGGCGAGCGCGGTAATGGTCGGCGCGACCTCCTCGATGCGGGTTGCGTCGGCGACCTTGCCGTTTTGCATCGGCACGTTGAGGTCGACGCGCAACAGCACGCGCTTGCCTTTGACCTGGGCGTCGTCGAGTGAGCGAAAGGGCTGCATGGGTGGGTGCGGATTACGTCTCGTTACACTCAACCGAGCTTGCCCATCGCCACTGCGGTGTCGACCATGCGATTGGAGAAGCCCCACTCATTATCATACCACGACATGACCCGCACCAGCGTGCCGTCCATGACCTTGGTCTGGTCCATGTGGAAAACGCTCGAATGCGGGTCGTGGTTGAAGTCGCTCGACACGTTGGGCGCGTCGGTGAAGCCGAGGATGCCCTTGAGCTCTTGCCCGGCCGCGCGGCGGACCGCGCCGTTGATCTCGTCCTTGGTGGTCGCGCGCTTGGCGACAAATTTGAAGTCGATCACCGAGACGTTGGGCGTGGGCACGCGGATGGCGACGCCGTCGAGCTTGCCGGCGAGCTCCGGCAGGACGAGGCCGACCGCCTTGGCGGCCCCGGTCGAGGTCGGGATCATGTTGAGCGCCGCGGCGCGCGCCCGGTAGAGGTCCTTGTGCACCTGATCGAGCGAGGGCTGATCGTTGGTGTAGGAGTGCACCGTGGTCATGAAGCCCTTGTCGATGCCGACGGCATCGTTGAGCACCTTGGCGACCGGCGCCAGGCAATTGGTGGTGCAGGAAGCGTTGGAGACGACGGTGTGGGATTTGTCGAGCTTGTCGTGGTTGACGCCATAGACCACGGTGAGGTCGACGCCGTCGGCCGGCGCCGACACCAGAACGCGCTTAGCGCCGGCGGTCAGATGGGCCGCAGCCTTGTCCTTGGAGGTGAAAATGCCGGTGCATTCCAGCGCCACGTCGATGCCGAGCTCCTTCCACGGCAGTTGCGTGGGATCCCTCACCGCGGTGACCTTGATGGCGCCGTTGCCGACGCTGATGGTGTCGCCCTTGACTGTCACCTCGCCGGGGAAGCGGCCGTGAATCGAATCGAAGCGCAGCAGATGCGCGTTGGTCTCGACCGGGGCGAGGTCGTTGATGGCGACGATTTCGATGTCGTGGCGCCCCGCCTCGACCGCGGCGCGCAATATATTGCGGCCGATGCGGCCAAATCCGTTAATCGCAACGCGAACAGACATTCCCAGTCTCCCAATACTCAGCTTGTTGCAGTCTTCTTGCAATCTTCTTGGGCCGTCGCCCGGCGCGGCTCCTTTTATTCAGGCGCCCGGCGCGGCATCCCTTTACTTATGTATATTTATGTCTTCGTCTCGCTCTCGCCAATTTATAGCCGTGCAATAGCCGCTTCCGCCACCTTTTGCGCAGTCAATCCGAACTCCTGGTAAAGCTCCTTATAAGGTGCGCTGGCGCCAAAACCCTTCATGCCGATAAAGGTTCCCGCGGAGCCGATGATGGCGTCCCAGCCCTGGCGGATGCCGGCCTCGACCGCGACATTGACCGCGGCGCCGCCGATAATCGCTGCGCGCCGGTCGTCCGGCAAAGCCAGGAAAAGCTCGAAGCACGGCACCGAGACCACCCGCGCCGAGATTTTGCGCTCGGCGAGGAGCGACCTCGCCTCGACCGCGATGGCAACTTCGGAGCCGGTGGCAAACAGCGACACCGCGGCGTCGTCGTCGGCGGCGGCAATGAGCTCATAGGCGCCGGTGGCGCAGACATTGCGTTCGTCGAAGCCTTGGCGCAGTTGCGGCACGTTCTGCCGCGTCAGCGCCAAGAGGCTCGGCGCGTCGTTGCTTTGCAGCGCGAGCTGCCAGCACTCGAGCGTTTCCACCACGTCGGCCGGACGAAACACTTTGAGGTTGGGGATGGCGCGTAGCGCCGCGAGCTGCTCGACCGGCTGATGGGTCGGGCCGTCCTCGCCAAGCCCGATCGAATCGTGGGTCATCACATGGATGACGCGCTGGCCCATCAGGGCGGCAAGCCGGATCGCCGGGCGGCAGTAATCGGAGAACACCAGAAACGTGCCGGAATAGGGAACGATGCCGCCATGCAGCGCCATGCCGTTCATCGCCGCGGCCATGCCATGCTCGCGCACGCCGTAATGGATGAAGGTGCCGGCATAGTCGGACGGCTTCATCGGCTTCATCGCCTTGGCGCGGGTATTGTTGGAGCCGGTCAGATCGGCCGAGCCGCCGATCATCTCGGGCAGCGCCGCCGTGAGCGCGTCCAGCGCGAACTCGGACGCCGCGCGGGTGGCGATTTCCTTCGGTGCGGCGGCCAGCGTCTCTTTTAGCTGTTTCACCGCCGTCGCGAGCTTTGGCGACAGCGTGCCGCCGAGGCGACGCTCGAACTCGGCGCGCGTGTCGGGATTAAGCGCGGCCAATCGCTTTTCCCAGGCGAGCCGGCCGCCCCGCCCGCGGGCGCCGGCGGCACGCCACGTTTGCAGAATCTCCGATGGGATTTCGAACGGCGGATAGGGCCAGCCGAGTTTTTCGCGCGTCGCTGCGATCTCCTCGGCGCCAAGCGGCGAGCCATGCGTCTTCGCGGTGCCGCCCTTGTTCGGCGCGCCAAAGCCGATGGTGGTGCGGCAGGCGATCATCGACGGGGAGCTGGATTTTTGCGCGGCTTCGATGGCCGCGGCAATCGCCTCGGGATCGTGGCCGTCGATGCGCGAGGCGGTCCAGCCGGCGGAGCGGAAGCGCTCCACCTGGTCGACAGAATCGGACAGCGACGTCGGTCCGTCGATGGAAATGTGATTGTCGTCGTACAGAACGATGAGCTTGTTCAGCTTGAGATGCCCGGCGATCGCGATCGCTTCCTGGCTGATGCCTTCCATCAGATCGCCGTCGGAGGCCAGCACGTAAGTCGTGTGATCGACGACCTCGCCAAACACCGCCGCGAGATGGCGTTCGGCGATCGCCATGCCGACGGCATTGCCGAGGCCCTGGCCGAGCGGGCCGGTGGTGGTCTCGACGCCGGGCGTGTGGCCATGCTCGGGATGACCGGGAGTGAGCGAGCCGCGCTGGCGGAAGCGCTTGATTTCGTCGATCGTCATCGTCTCATAGCCGACCAGATAAAACAGCGCGTAGAGCAGCATCGAGCCGTGGCCGGCGGAGAGCACGAAACGGTCGCGGTCGGGCCACGCCGGGGCCGCCGGATCGAATTTCAGAAAGCGCGTGAACAGGACGGTGGCGACATCGGCCGCGCCCATCGGCAGGCCGGGATGTCCCGACTTCGCCTTTTCGACCGCATCCATTGCCAGCGCCCGGATGGCGTTTGCCATGCGGTCGTGCTCGGCACGCGAGGCCGGTTGCGCGGCGGCGCCGGGAAAGCGGGGCGAGTGAGCGGGATTTGCGCTCGCCGCGGCGAGAATGTCCGGATTGCTCATGGGATTGGCCAATGCGGCGGGAAAGCGCTCAAGCCGCGCCGACCGGGATAACATGGGGGAACCTCAAATCAAACCCGCCGCCGCACGTGCCGGAAGTCATGCACAGGTCATCCAGAGCGCCGTTGACGGTTTCCCGCGATACGACGTAAGCTTCTTACGATAAATCGTTGCCGGCACACACTTTTCGCGAAAGCCAAGGGTTCACAAAAGCCAAGGTTTCACAAAAGCCAAGGTTTCACAAAAGCCAAGGGGCAAAGCTAAGTGGCCATGGCCGCAACCGAGGGGCAAGCGAGTGACAGCGGCGCGATCGAGGCCGCAGCCGCACGGCTGTCGCTTGCGCTTGACGCGCTGGAAGCCGCCGCCGAACGCCGCCGCGAGACCGACCGACGGGCGCAGGCGCTATCCGATCAGTTCCATGCCATCGACGGCGACCGCGCCCGCCTCGCCAACGAACTCGACGACGCGGCGGCGCGCGCGAAGGAACTGGAAACCGCAAACCGCGAAGTCGCTGAGCGCCTCGGCGCAGCGATTGAAACCATCCGCGGCGTACTGAATTCGGAAGTGTAGGCATCAAGTGTAAGCTTTGAGCAGGGACTTGCGAGCACGAGTTAGCAACCTGCGTGAGAGTAGGCGCCCATGAGAGTAGGCGCCATGAGAGTAGGCACATGGCCCAAGTCAGCGTGACCATCAACGGCCGGCAGTTCCGCATGACCTGCGAAGACGGTCAGGAGGAGCACCTCATCACGCTGGCGCGCGACCTCGATGCCCGCATCGGCGGCTTACGCGGCAAATTCGGCGAAATCGGCGATACGCGCTTGACGGTGATGGCGGCGATCACGGTCACTGACGAACTTGCTGAAACGGCGGTGCGGATCAAACGGCTGGAGGCCGAACTCGCCGCCGCACAGGCGGCCGGCACGGCGGCGTCGGATCGCAACAAAGCGGCGCAGACCTCGATCGCGTCGGCACTGTCGGCCGCCGCCGAGCGCATCGAGACCATTACCAAAAAACTCAATGCGACCGTCACCACGAGCGGCGTCGCGGTGGGGTAGCGTCAGCGCGGGTCCGGCGGACGGGCTCATGCGCGAACGGCGAAATTGCTGAAACGGATGCGCTGCCCGATGCCCGCCTGTGGAGCACAGCGGACGTGGCGCGAGCGTGGAGGTTGTTTGCTAATGACCCAAGTCCCGACATGGACGGCTTTTCGCAAATCACGCCGCCTTTTTCCATTGCGTCAGCGCCGGAGCAGCAAGGTTTAGGGCCTAAGCCATAGGGCGTGGCGTGGACCGATAAAGCTCCAGCCGATTGCCAAGAAAGACGACACGATCAGCAACATGACAGAAACTTTTGGCGCGAGCCCTAGGAGAGCCTGAATAAATTCAGTTTTATCCTTCGGATGCCGGCTAAGGGCCGCTAAACGGACCTCGCTCGGACATCGAATTCGGTAGAAAATAACCCGAGGTGGTCGTAGACAAAGCGCCTTCAGGTTGTCTCTGACCAGGACGTGTGAGCGCAACGCGTGCCGGTTTGTAAGATGTTGTGACGCTTTAACAACAGAGGGTCCCGACATGCCCGACCAAATCGCGGATGCAGAGCGCGCTCTTTATCTACTCATTCGCGCGCTGGCAGCTCTTTGCATCATCGGAAGCTGGTCCGGCTGGACCGGCGCGGCGGCGCAATCATCGTTCTACCGTGCTACGCCGCAGGAAATCGCCGGTCGGCCCGGCACGCTCATTCGGCAGGAGCCTTTAAGCTTACCCGCGCCGTTCGGCGCGTCCGTAGTGCGGGTGCTGTATCGCTCGACGGGCCTGCATGACGAATCGATCCCGGTTTCCGGCGTCGTCATCATTCCGCCCGGACCAATGCCCTCCGAAGGCCGGCCTATCGTCGCGTGGGCGCATCCGACCACGGGCGTGGAGCCGCGTTGCGCCCCATCCATGGCGATGTTTCTCATTCAGCAAATTCAGGGCGTGCGCGAAATGGTGCAACGCGGCTATATCGTAGCCGCCACGGATTATCCGGGCCTCGGCACTCCGGAGACCCATCCTTACCTGGTGGGTGAGAGCGAAGCGCGCGCGGTCCTCGACTCAGTTCGGGTGGCACGGGAGTTGACCGGAGCGCCGGCGCGTTTTGCCGTGTGGGGGCATTCGCAAGGTGGGCAGGCCGCATTGTTCACTGGCATGATGGCAAAGAGCTACGCACCGGAGCTTGATCTCGCAGGTGTTGCCGTCGCTGCCCCGGCGACCGCACTTGCGACGCTCCTTGCCGACGACATCGACACCACCGGTGGACGCAATCTCACGGCAATGACGCTCTGGTCATGGTCTCGCATTTTCAATGCGCCGATTGATCGGGTGGTCGATCCTGCCGCCATGCCGGTCGTTGATCGACTCGCGGGCGAGTGCATCGAGTCGATCTATGACCTTCTGCAACGGCGCGGCCCGACTCGTTTACTGGGGCAGACATTCCTCTCGGTGAAAGATTTTTATCGAACCGAGCCGTGGCGGGAGCTGATTACGAAAAACACGCCGGGTACGTTGCCGCCGCATATCCCGGTTTTCTTGGCGCAAGGCGGCACCGACCAGCTCGTCCGGCCGCAGGTCACTCAAGATTACATGAAGCGGCTGTGCGCCGCCGGAAGCAAGGTGCAGTGGTTTTTGATGCCGACGGCAAACCACGGGTTCGCAGCGCGCGATAGTGCCTCGGCCGCCGTTCGGTGGATGGCCGATCGATTTGCGGGCGTTGCTCCGCCAAACGACTGCAATCGCGGGTGAGGCAAGCCGCCATGTATGTCAGCCGGGTCTGAAAGGCGAAAAGCCCGGTGAGCTGCCGATCCTTCGTCCAACAAAATTCGAGAGGTTATCAATCTAAAACCGCCAAAGCATTGGGTTTGACATACCTCCCCGTGTCACGGTCATCGCCGACGACGTGATCGAATGGGCCGGCGGGGGCGTCGCTTTTTTTGCCGCGCAGGCGCCTAGCCGCAATTCCACATCAGCCCGATGGGCGTCCAAGTCCAGCATGGGCCGTAACTGCCGCCATTATAGCGACCGTGGAAAAATCCGGGATTACCGAAATAATAATGGTCGCCGTTATAATACCAGTAGCTCGGGGCATAGTCTGGCGTGCGGCGCATCAACCGCTTCAAACGAAAATCCGGAATGCTGTTGTTGGGCGGCTGGTGATACCCGGGCAGGAAACCATAACCATGCCAGTGATAGATGTGCCGCTTGTGGGCCGGCGCGGCGAACACGATGGCCGGCAGCAGCGACAAAAGAATTGCACTTGATACGGAGAATGTACGCGACATTGGCGCAACATACATGGTCCAGGGTGCAAATGCGACGGGTCATCCCGCGCTGCCGCGACGCCCCGGGTCATTTGCGATGCCGCGGCGCGCGGTCGATTCGCTAATATTCGGTAGGTGTGGAATATAACTCTCCCACCGTTCGATCGAATTGCAGACATGATCACCGCAGAAGCGTGCCATCGGAAGGCGGCAGAATGGCTCGGCAAAGCGCAGGGCACCTCCGATCCTGAGACAATCGCTGGTGTCAAACGCGCTTCCGACGCCTGGGCGGAGCTTGCTCGACAAATCGAGCAAGCGGAATTGCGGCGACCGCGAGCCCACGAGCCATTGCGGCGCCCAGCGGACTTGGCGAAATCTTTTGGCTCCTCGCGGGCCGACAGCGTGGAAGTCGCCGACCTCTTGCGCAGCCGCCTTCGCCTCGGCGACGAGGCTGAGGATTAGTGGCGGCGGATCGCCGATGCCGCGGCGAATTATTCCATCAGCTTCAGATTGGCCTGGTGGATCACCTTGGCCCATTTGTCGGTTTCGCCGGTAAGGAATTTGCCGAAATCCGCAGGCGATCCGCCGATCAGCATGCCGCCGAGATCGGCGAATTTCTTTTTCATGCCCGGATCGGCGAGCGCGGCGTTGACCGCTTCGTTGAGGATGTCGATGACGTCCGCCGGCGTGCCCTTCGGCGCGTTGAGCCCGTAAAAGGCGCTGACCTCGTAGCCCGGCAAAAAGTCGGCAATGCTCGGTGTGTCCGGCAGCGCGTCTGAGCGCGTCGTCGTCGTGACGCCGAGCGCGCGGAACTGGCCGTTGCGGATATAGCCGATCGAGCCCGGCAGATTGTCGAAGGCGGCCTGCACCCGCCCGCTCATCAGGTCGGCATAGGCGCCGCCGTTCATGCCGCGATAGGTGATGGCGTTGAGCTGGATATTCGCCATCAGCTTGAACATTTCCATCGACATATTCGGCGAGGTGCCATTGCCGGGCGAGGCGTAATAGACCTTGCCGGCATTGGCCTTGGCATAGGCGATGAATTCGGGAACGGTGTGCACCGGCACCGCCGATCCCACCACCAGCACATTGGGCACCCGCATGATACCCGCGGCCGGCTCGCTGTCGCGCAGGAAATCGTAGTTGAGATGCGCGTAATAGGTCGCGTTGATGGCGTTGGTCGGATTGGTGAGGAGCAGCGTATAGCCGTCGGCCGGCGAGCGGATCATGGCTTCGGTCGCGATATTGTTGGCGGCGCCGGGCCGGTCCTCCACCAGAAACTCGCTGTTGAGCCGGCGCGACAGCCAATCGCCGATCAGCCGGGCGACCACGTCGACGGCGCCGCCGGCGGAAAAGCCGACCAGGATTTTGACCGGCCGGCTTGGATAGTCGAGCGCAAATGCGCCGCGCGAGAGGGCCGGAAGTACGGCAGCGCCAGCTACCAGATGCAAAAGTTTGCGGCGGGGAAATTCCATGACATCGCCCCCAAGAGTTTGCCCGTGTTGATGCCGCCTTCGGTAGAATTATTCATGGAGCATGACCTTTTCGGAAAACCGGTATCCACCCTCGGATCAAGTCCGAGGGCAGGCTTTTCCGGATCATGCTCTACGAAGGCGCCCGCGATTCCAACCTCGATACTTCCCAATTGTCGGCCGCGCGGGGGACACGCGGAATGGTTTTTGGTCTTCGGAAAACCCGGCACGTCCCGCGGCGGCACTGCAGCCAAGCTTACACGGTTTGCGGGGGCCTCTCCAGCCGGTCCCGACCCGCGGATGGGCGTAACCCGACGATTTGCACTCGCTGAAACACCCTCCCCTGGGGGGAGGGTGTTGTGTCCTCAAGCGTCGTCCTAATGCGCCGTCTTAGTGCGCCTTGGCGGCGACGGCGCCGGTCGGCGGGAAGGCCGGATTGGTCTGCGTGCCGCGCAGCAGAGCGAGCGCGGTCTGCAGCGCCTTGTCGTTCTTGGCGTCGGGCGGCACGTAGGATTGCGATCCGTCTTCTTCCTTGCCGCTGGCCGCAAGATGACCGGGCAGGTTCGCCTCGCTGAAGCCGAGCGCGTCCTCCGCCTGCATATCCTTCGGCACGACCTCATCGACCTTGATGTCAGGCGTGATGCCCTCCGCCTGGATCGAGCGGCCGGACGGTGTGTAGTAGCGTGCGGTGGTCAAACGCAACGCGCCGTTTTCTTCGCCCAGCGGAATGATCGTCTGCACCGAGCCTTTGCCGAACGAGCGGGTGCCGACGATCGTTGCCCGCTTCTGATCCTGCAAGGCGCCGGCGACGATTTCCGATGCCGAGGCCGAGCCGCCGTTGACCAGAACAATCAGCGGCTTGCCGCCGGTGAGGTCGTCCGATTTGGCATAGAAGCGCTGGTTCTCGCCGGGATTGCGGCCGCGGATCGAGACGATCTCGCCAGTCGTGATGAACGCGTCGGAGACGGCGACCGCCTGATCAAGCAGCCCGCCCGGATTGTTGCGCAGATCGAGAACATAGCCCTTGAGCTTATCGGCCGGAACTTGCCCGGAAATCTGCTTGATGGCGTCCGCCAGCTCGTCGCCGGCCAGGTTGTTGAATTCCGTAATCCGGAGGTAGCCGACATTGCCGCCTTCAACGTGGGAACGAACCGACCGGACCTTGATGATTTCGCGCGTCAGGGTTTTTTCGATCGGCTGGGCGCTGGAGGAGCGCTGGATTTCGAGCTTTACCGTGCTGCCCGGGTTGCCGCGCAGCTTGGTGACGACGTCGTTGAGCGGCTGGCCGGTAATGACCTGATCGTCGATGCGGGTGATGATGTCGCCGGCCATGATGCCGGCTTTGGACGCGGGCGTATCGTCGATGGGGGAGACGACCTTGACCCGGCCGTTGTCCATCGTGACCTGCATGCCTAAGCCGCCGAATTGGCCGCTCGTCTCCGCCTGCATATCGCCGAAGCTCTTGGCATCCATGTAATTGGAATGCGGATCGAGCCCGCTCACCATGCCGTTGATGGCGGCGGCGATCAGCTTCTTACTCGCGGGTTTTTCGACGTAATCGCGCCGCACCAGGTCGAAGGCTCTCCCGAACAGTTCGAGCTGGTGGTAGGTCTGGCCGCCGTTGCCGGAGGACGGCGAAGCGGCCGCCCAAGACGACAGGTACGGGGTCACCGCCGGGGTGGTGGCGACAAACGCAATCGCGGCGCCGGCGATGGCGCCAAGCGAAAGATGGAGGAGCCTTTGCATGAAATCTTCCTGTTCGTGCCGGCGACCGGCGAGTCACTACATTACATTGCCGCTTTCGTCACATGGCCGCTGTCGGCTGCGGTGCTTTAAGTCCTTGCAAGCCACCCCTTTCGCCCGGTCGAGGCGCAGCGCAAGGCCAAGTTTAAGTCCAGCTAGGCAAGTCCTGGATGCGCGTGCTGGACACGAGTCCTGGACACGAGTCCTGGATTTAAGTCCAGCTATGATATCAGCGATTACCCGTTAATTTGTCTTCCGTAAGGCGGATTGCATTTTGTCGCATCTTCGACGGATCGGTCGGGCGGCGGCGTGTGGGCTGCGGGCGCGGTCGTTCCGCGGCTATCCACAGCCGTTGGAACTTTTGTCCGGCGACCGAGCAGCGCCGTAGCCGTCGTCATCGGGCGCCGCAACCCGACGCCGGGCACGTAACCCGATACCGGGCGACGCAAAGTGGCGTTCGGGCGCGCTCCGCACTATGTTGTCCAAGCGGGGCTGCCCGGTGCGTCAGGAGCCAATTCTCGGGGCCTTATCGATCTTCTAGGGAGCTGTCCCTGGCCGGGCTCCTGGGCTCGGTCACACGGTGCCCACCTACATGTGTAGGGAACCCGGGATCGATGCTCCAACGGCCGGCGCGGCTCCGCACTTTGTTTTTCGTCATGGCCGAGCTGGTCCAGGCTTGTCCCGGCCATTCACGTCTTTAGGCTTGGCCGACACGAGGCGTGGGTGCGCGGGTCAAGCCCGCGCATGACGATGAATGACAGCCCTGTCCGACATCACGGATAAAAAATCCGACCTCCGCCGCCAAGCGGCGGCACGGCGCGATGCGCTGCCGGCGGATGTGCGCAAGGCCGCCGCCGAGGCGATCGCGGCGCTGCCGTTCCCGCTGCCGATTGCGCCGGGGACCATCGTGTCCGGCTTCATGCCGCTCAAGAGCGAGATCAATCCGCTGCCGCTGATGAAAAAGCTTGCCGAGGCCGGTGCGACGCTGGCGCTGCCGAAGATCGCCGGCCGCGGGAAGCCGCTGATTATGCACGCTTGGGCCTGGGGCGCGCCGCTCGATACCGGGCAATGGGGCATCCGGGAGCCGAAGCCGGACGCACCCGAAGTCGAGCCTGATATTTTGCTGGTGCCGCTCCTTGCCTTCGACCGCATGGGCAACCGCATCGGCTACGGCGCCGGCTATTACGACATGACCATCGCGCGCCTGCGTTCGCGCAAACCGGTCCTCGCCGTCGGCATTGCCTTCGCCGTGCAGGAGGTTGCCGCGGTGCCGGCGACGGAGCGCGACGCGCGACTCGATCTCGTGCTAACCGAGAGCGAGACGATCGAGGTCAAGGGCTAAGCATGCGCATTCTGTTCGTCGGCGACATTATCGGACGCAGCGGGCGAACGGTCGTCACCGAGCGGCTGCCGAAGCTCATCCGCGACTGGAAGCTCGATCTGGTCGTCGCCAACGGCGAGAATTCAGCCGGCGGGTTCGGCATCACCGAAGCGATCTATCGCGAATTTATCGACGCCGGCGTGGACGCGGTCACGCTCGGCAATCACGCCTGGGACCAGAAGGAGGCGCTGGTTTTCATCGAGCGTGCGCCGCGGCTCATCCGCCCGCTCAATTATCCCGCCGGCACCCCCGGGCGCGGCGCCGCCATGATCGAAACCAAGACCGGCGCACGCGTCCTCGTCATCAACGCCATGGGCCGCATCTATATGGATCCGCTCGACGATCCGTTCGCGGCCATCGATCGCGAATTGACGGCGTGTCCGCTGGGACAAGGCGCCGACGCGATCGTTATCGATTTTCATGGCGAGGCGAGCAGCGAAAAGCAGGCGATGGGATTTTTCTGCGACGGCCGCGCCAGCCTTGTCGTCGGCACCCACACCCATGTGCCGACCGCGGATTTGCGCGTGCTGCCGGGCGGCACCGCTTTCATCACCGACGTCGGCATGACCGGCGATTTCGATTCGGTGATCGGTATGTCCAAGGACGAGCCGCTGCAGCGGTTTCTGCGCAAGGTCCCGTCGTCGCGCTTCGAGCCGGCCACCGGCCCGGCGACGCTATGCGCGGTCGCCGTCGAGACCGATGCCGGCGGGCTCGCCGTGCGCACAGCACCAGTGCGGCTTGGCGGCGGGCTGGATCAGGCCAAGCCTTCGTTCTGGCTGGCAAGCGCCTGATCGCACGGCCTTTATTTTCGCCGCCGGTCACCCTATGAAGGCCTCATTGCGAGGAGCTTTGGCGACGGAACCTGTTATCCGGCCGCGTCATCGCGCGGGCGTGCTAGTTCGCAAGGACGATTTCGACAGGACGGAAAACGACTTATGGCCGGGCATTCACAGTTCAAGAACATCATGCACCGCAAGGGGCGGCAGGATGCGGTCAAATCCAAGCTGTTCGGCAAGCTCGCCCGCGAAATCACCGTGGCGGCCAAGCTCGGCGGCCCCGTCCCGGAAATGAATGCGCGATTGCGCGCGGCGATGCTGGCGGCACGGGCCGAGAACATGCCCAAAGACAATATCGAGCGCGCCATCAAGAAGGCATCGGGCGGCGAGGGCGAGAGTTACGAGGCGTTCCGCTATGAGGGCTATGGACCGGGCGGCGTTGCCGTGATCGTCGAGGTCTTGACCGACAACCGCAACCGTACCGCCGGCGAAGTGCGTGCGAGCTTCACCAAGTCCGGCGGCAATCTGGCGGAGACCGGCGCGGTGTCGTTCATGTTCGACCACCTCGGCGTCATCGAATACGACGCCAAGGCGGCGAGCGCGGACGCGATGTTCGAGGCGGCACTGGAAGCCGGCGCCGACGACGTGGTGTCGAGCGCCGACACCCACGAGGTTTACGCCAGTCAGGATCATTTCGGCTCGGTCGCCAAGGCGCTGGAAGCCAAGTTCGGCGAGCCGCGCAAGGCGTCGCTCACCTGGCGGCCGCAGAATACGGTCGCCGTCGACGACGAGCAGGGCGAGAAAGTGTTGAAGCTCATCGATAACTTGAACGACCAGGACGATGTGCAGGACGTCTATGCCAATTTCGAGATTTCCGACGCGCTGATGCAGCGGTTGAGTGCGTAGCGATTTCGCGCACTTAGCTGACCGCGAACAGCACCAGCGCGACGGCGGCGACGGCAAGCCCAAGACCTTTGCGCAAATCGAGCCTTTCGCCAAACACCGCAATCCCGAACAGCGCGGTAATGACGAAGCTCATTTGCGCCACCGGCACCAGTACGCTCGCCGGCCCGAGCGCCAGGCCGTGCAGCAACAACACGAAGCCGCCGAACAAAGTGAGCGCGGCGACGCCGGCGTAGTTCCAGCCGCGCCGCGGCACCCGAATGCCGCCGCGCCAAAAGCCGGCGATCGTCGCCAGCGAGACGAACGTCCAGGCCTGCGTCGCCACCATCGTTTCCGGCAGCGCGCCGTGCTGCAGCCCGATTTTGTAGAACAGGTTGGTCATCGCCATCGTCACGGTGGCGAGCAGCACTTGCGAAAGCGAAGCGAGATTGACCTTGCCGCGCTCGGCGCCGGCCTCGGCCAGAAGGAGCCAGACCGCAATCAGTGCGCCGCCGAGCGCGATCGCCTTGGCGAGCGTCAGCGGCTCGCCGAGAATGAGGATTGCCAGCACGGCGGTGAGCGTGAAATTCAGCCGGAAGATCGGCGCATTGGTCGAGACCGCGCCGCCATGCAGGCTCTGGGTGAAATTATAGAGTGCGACGAACAGGAACAGCCCGGCCAGTGCGCCCCACCCCGCGGGCGGATGCACATGGAGGTTTCCGCTCAGCCAGGCATAGAGCGTCACCCCGGGGCAGAACATCCAAGCCTGCGCCATCAGGAAATCGCCCGAGGCGATGCCGGCGGCGGCGCCGCGCTTATAGATGATGTCGCTGACGCCGAAACAGGCCATGGCGCCGAGCGCGAAACCAAGTCCCGGGGTCATTGAATTTCCGAAAGCGGGTGAAGCCGTTAGGCGGCGTTGCTGGCGCTGTCTATCAGCCTCGCAGCGGCCGGGCGAGCGAGCTTTCGGCATTGCCGTCATGCTATGAATGAGGCGGCATGAACCGCCCGATTCGCATCCTCGGCATCGATCCGGGCCTCCGCCGCACCGGCTGGGGCATCGTCGAGATTGCCGGCAATCGCCTGGCCTTTCTCGGCTGCGGCTCGGTGACGACCAATGACCGCGACGCGCTCGCGGCGCGGCTGCTCGCCATCCATGATGGGCTGATGCGCATTCTCGAGCAATTCCGTCCCGACGAGGCGGCGGTCGAGGAGACTTTCGTCAACAAGGACGCCAGGGCGACGCTGAAGCTCGGCCAGGCGCGCGGCATCGCCATGGTGGTGCCGGCGCGCGCCGGCGTGCCGGTCGCCGAATATGCGCCGAACCTGATCAAGAAAAGCATCGTCGGCGCCGGGCACGGCGACAAGGCGCAGGTGCGGATGATGATCGGCGTTCTGCTGCCGAAGGCCGACCCCGGCTCGGACGACGCCGCCGACGCGCTGGCGATCGCGGTGACACATGCGCATCATCGGCAGAGCCTGGTGCTGAGGGTGGCGGCGGGATGATCGGCAAGCTCAAGGGCGTGATCGATTCTTGCGGCGAGGATAACATCGTTCTTGACGTCAATGGCGTCGGCTATCTGGTGCATTGCTCGGCGCGCACTTTGCAGGAATTGCCGCGCGCGGGGGAGCCTGCGGTGCTGTCGATCGAAACCTATGTGCGCGAGGATCAGATCAAGCTGTTCGGCTTTCTCACCGACCTCGAGCGCGAATGGTTCCGGCTGCTGCAGACCGTGCAAGGGGTCGGCGCCAAAGTGGCGCTGTCCGTGCTCGGCACGCTCAAACCCGCCGACCTCGCCTCGGCCATCGCCCTGCGCGACAAGGCGATGGTGGCGCGCACGCCGGGCGTCGGGCCGAAAGTCGCCGAGCGCATCGTCACCGAACTGAAGGATAAGGCGCCGGCCTATACCGACATCGACTCCGCTCTGGTGCGGCTGTCCGGTGCGCTCGACGAGAAACGCGCGCCGGCGCCGGTCGCCGATGCGGTGTCGGCACTGGTCAATCTCGGCTATGGCCAGCCGCAGGCCGCCGCCGCCATCGCCGCCGCGGCGCGCAGCGCCGGCGAGGCTGCGGAAGTGAGAACCCTGATCCGGCTCGGCCTGAAGGAACTGTCGAAGTGAGTAGGGTGGGCAAAATCGCCCGGCGTGGCGCAGCGTCA
>JBAQHW010000134.1:0-16740 GCA_049288525.1 Xanthobacteraceae bacterium | reverse complement strand
CTGGCGTTTCAGGGCGTGCAACTCCTCGACGTCGCCGGGCCGGTCCAGACATTTGCCAGCGCCAACGAAATAACGGCGCCAGGCGCCTACCGGATCGTGGTGGTCTCGCGTCGGGGCGGCGCGGTGAGGACGACGGCGGGATTGCCGCTCGTGACCGAACCGATCGACCGCGCCATCGGCCAAGCCGGGGTCGATACGCTGATCGTGCCCGGCGGCGCCGGTGTCCACGATGCTCTGGCGGACGCCGGCACTGTCGATTGGCTCCGCCGCCAAGCCACGGCCGCCCGCCGCGTCGCCTCGGTCTGCACCGGCGCGTTCTTGTTGGCGGAAGCTGGCATCTTGTCCGGGCGTCGCGCCACGACCCATTGGAAATCGGCCGCGCGTCTGCAACAGCGCTATCCGGACGTGCGCGTCGACCCCGATCCGATCTATCTGCACGAGGGAAAAATCTGGACGTCGGCGGGGATCACCGCCGGCATCGATCTGAGCCTCGCCCTGGTGCAGCAGGACCTCGGCCGCGCGGTCGCCATGCAGGTGGCGCGTCATCTCGTCATGTTTCTCAATCGCCCCGGCGGCCAATCGCAGTTCTCGGCGTCGCTTGAGGCGCAAGCAGCTGCCGCCGCCGGCAACGCGCCGAACCAATTTGCGCCGTTGCACGACTGGATCGCCGACAACGTCGCGGGCGATCTGCGCGTCGAGCGGCTTGCCGCGGAGGCCGGCATGAGCCCACGCAATTTCGCGCGCATCTATGCCGCGACCATGGGCGTGACGCCGGCGCGGATGGTTGAGAAAATCCGCGTCGAGGCGGTACGAAGACACCTGGAAGAGACCAAAATGCCGATCAAACAGATCGCGGCGGCCTGCGGCTTTCAAAAGAACGAACGCCTGCGCCGCGCCTTCGCCCGCCAAGTCGGCACCACGCCGGCGGAGTATCGGCAAAGGTTTTAGAGCATGATCCGGGAAAGTGGCGCTCCGCTAAAGCGTATCCCGATTTAACAGAATCGGAATACGCTTCTGGCCTTGTTTCAGCATGCCCTTTTCGCAAAACCGGTTCCCATTTTTTCGGGACATGCGCTAACCGCGCCTGCCCTTCGCGGGAACGTAGCCATTCTTCTTGGCGTCGAAAATATAGATTTCGCTATGCCCCATTCGGCCGTCGTCGAAATCGATTTCGATGCCGTTTGATCCATTTCCGAACGTCCCGCCGAGGTTCAGATAGATCGGGGTCATCAGCAATCCGGCGGTGCAGTCCTTTTCATCGAACATCAGCTTTTGAACCGGCCGTTTGCTCTTCTTGTCGAAGACGGTGACGAAGGCCAGACAGACCTGCGTGTCCGACTTGACATAGGTGCCCGAGCGTGCCGGTGAAATTCTCGACATGGTACCAGCCGGCGACCGCCGTGCCGCTCAACAGCAGCAGGCATGCGACCGCCAGGAATAAACGCTTCGTTCCCATGACCGTTGCCACTTGAACTGAATGCCGCGGCGGATGCGTCCGCAGTGGATGAAGATTGGAGCGGAAAAGCGGCCTGCGATACCAGCTTGCGAATCGCGCTCCAATCGTCCGAATATCACATGGGGCGCGACCGGGCATTGCCGTGCTGCATAGCACTACGCTCAACTTATTCGTTCTTGGCCTCGCGCTCTCCGGCTGCGCGGTCGCGCCACGCGTCCAAGCCCAGGATCAGGCAAAGCAACAGGCCGCGCTCAACGCACAGCTCATCGAGCAGTCGAAGGCTGCCATGGCTGCCTGTGATGCCAAGTTGCCGGCCGGCGATCCGAAAACGGCAGTGGTCAGAAGGAAATGCATCAACGATGGATTCGCAATCAGATTGCCGACCTTTGGCCCGGATCAGGATTTGGTGCGGGGGGTCATGGCCGACAGCATTGTCATCGCCGAGCAGGTTCAAAGCGGAAAAATGACAATTGCCGAGGGCAATGCCGCCATAGCCGACAAATGGTCGAAGGCCGTGACCGAGAGTCAGCGGCGGGCGAACTCAAAGGATTCCGTCTTGGCGCAACAGAGCGCGGCAGCCGCACCGCAGCGTATCGGATCAGCTGCGGATGTAGCGCCTGTCGACCTTCCAGGCTTTGCCTGCACCCAAACCGGCAACATGACGACTTGCAACTAAAGCATGTCCCGCAAAAGTGGAAACCGGTTTTGCGAAAAGGACATGCTGAAACAAGCAGCTAGAAGCGTATTCCGATTCTCTTGAACCGGGATACGCTTTGGTGTGCTGGGGCTGCGCGTGACAGGCCGGCTCGCATCAGTGCGGCCACGGCATGACCGGAACGGTGCTGATCGCGTTCGCCGGCGAGCCGTTGACGATCTTGGTGCTGATCGCGAGATAGATGATCGTGTTGTGGGGAATGTCCACCATGCGATAGATGCGGGTCGTCTTGAAAAAGATGCTGGTCTTCTGACTGAACACCTCTTCTTTGTCGGTCAGCTTCGACAGGTCGACGGTGATGGGGCCGATTTGACGGCAGGAAATGGAAAAATTGGATGGGTCTTCATTGAGGCCCAATGGCTGACCCCACCCGCCCTTTCTCGCCTGCGAAATGTGACAGGCGATGCCGGGCACTTTCGGATCTTCAAAAACACTGACGCACACTTTGTCGTTGGGAGAAAACGCGTTGAACGTCGTGCTGATGCAGTCGAGGTCGGTGGCGTGAGCCGAATGAATCGGCACAACGACCAGCAACATCGCCGCCATAAGAAGCCACTTCATTGCAGACCTTCGCATGGGTTGTGACGGCGTTCGGCCACTGAATTCGCTCTGATCTGCGCGGCACACCATTAAAGCGCCGCCAAAAGCTTCGCAGAGGCTCCAAACCGGGTCGTTGCGCGCGTAGTGAAGCGATCCAGCAGTGTTCGTAGTCTGGACGGTCCTCGTCCAGACGCGCTCCCCGCAATGTGAGCGCTTACGCGCCCTCGCGCCAGATGCCGAGCGCTTCCTGCGCCGGACGATCGGAGATCGAGAACAGCACCGAGTCCTTGGTCGCTTGATGGGCGTAGCGCTTCCAGGACGGCACGACGAAAACATCCTGCGGACCCCATTCCAGCACCTTGCCGTCAACCGTGGTGGTGCCTTGGCCTTCGGCACAGACGAAAATGGTGCCGTCGGTCGCGCGATAGGGCTCGCCCTTGAACCCCTTGGGCAGCATGGCCAACCACGCGCCCATGGTCGGCAGCACCGGACCGCCGGTCACCGGATTGGCATAGCGCACGCGCGCGCCATGCCGCTTGTCGATGTCGCCCGCCTTCATCATCCGCTCCACGATCGGGCGGGTGCGCGCATAGGTGTAATTGATCACCGGGGTGCGGTTGGTCGCCGGCGTGCCGTCCGGCAACACGCCGGAGCCATAGAACGACAGCGAATCGCCGTCGCCGCGCTTGGTCTCCTGGGTGGGATCGTCGAAATGCTCGGCAAACGACGCCTCGTAGAAATTGACCGCCGGAAAATCGAGCACGTCGAGCCACAGCATCGGCTTGTTCGACGGATTGCCGTGATCGTGCGGCGCCCAATTGGCGGTAATGACGAAATCGCCCGGCGCCATGAAGGCCTTCTCACCCTCGACCGCGGTATAGGCGCCCTCACCGTCCAGCACGAAGCGGATGGCGGAAGAAACGTGGCGATGCGCCGGCGCTACTTCGCCCGGCATGATCATCTGCACGCCCGCAAAAAGCGTGTTGGTCGCGCGAGACTCGCCATGCATGGCCGGATTCTCCAGGACCAGCACCCGGCGCTCCGCTTCCTCGGCGGTGATCAGGCCGCCCGACTCCATGACCAGCGATTTGACGTCGTCGAAATGCCAGACATGCGGCTGGCAGCGCGTCACCGGCTCCTTGGTGACGACCGACCTCATCACCTTCCACAACGGCGCCATGTCCTTTTTGGCGATCCGCCCATAGAAAGCCTCACGCATCGCCTCGATATTGTGTTTTGGACCCGGAGTGCCCGTTTTCCCTTGTTTCTCTTGGGCGACGACCGCCATGGTGTCCTCCTGAACTGCGAAATGCCGGTGATTTGAGCGGAATATAATCAAAGCCGCGGGTTACGGAAATAGCGTCCCGACAAGCAAAAGGCGGGGCAGCTATGCGGCAGACCTCGCAGGCTGATGAACAAAGGCGCTCCGCGTGCGACTAAACCGCACGAAACGCAGCACCCGGCGACCCCTGCTGGCTTGTGCTATGGCGCTGATGTCGAACGTCCGACACCTCAATTATTCGTCGCGCCGCCGTCGACCGCGACGGTCTGGCCGGTAATGAAATCGCTGTCGGCCGAGGCGAGAAACACCAGCGCGCCGAGCAAGTCCTGCGGATATTCGTCGCGCTTGAGCGCGCGGCGCGCAATCGAGGGCTGGCGCGAGTGCTCGAGGTGCTGCGGGTTCTCCTCAATGACGGTATCGCTCAAAGTAAAACCCGGCGCCAAATTGTTGACGCAGATATTGTGCTCGCCCAGTTCGCGCGAAGTCGCCCGCGTGAATGCCGTCACCGCGCCTTTCGAGGTCACATAATGGGCGAACAGCGGAATGCCACGCGCGACGGTGCCCGAGCTGATATTGACGATCTTGCCGTATTTCTGCGCGATCATGTGCGGCGCGACGTGTTTTGTCATGAGAAACACGCCGCGAATGTTGACCGCCATCACTCGATCCCACAACGTCACGTCGATGTCGATGACTTTCTGCTCCTTAAGAGGCGCAAACAGCGCGGCGTTATTGACCAAAATATCGATCTTGCCGAAACGCTCCATGGTTTTGGCGACCAGCGCCTTGACCGCGGCCTCGTCGGACACGTCGGTGACGGCGCTTTCCACCGAGTTGGCGCCATGCTGGCGTGCGATCTCGGCGGCGACGTCCTTGCCGTCGGCAAGGTCGGCGATCATCAGCCGCGCGCCCTGCGCGGCGAGCGCGCCGGCATAATGCCGGCCGATCCCCTTGGCGCCGCCGGTCAAGATCGCGACGCGGCCATCGAGACGCCCCATGATATCCTCCCCCTTGTTGTGCGGTTTGCTAGTTCTTGCCGCCGTGCTGTGCGATGAACTTGGCGAAAGCGGCAAGCAGCTGCTTGATGAAGCCGACCGCCTGCTCGTCCTTGAGCTGTCCGGTCTTGTCGTCGAATTTCTGCGCGGCGAGGCCGATGAACACTTCCGGCTTGTTCATGGTTATGGCGTCGAGAAAGATCATGCAGCGGCGCAGGTCGTATTGCATGCGGCCGCCACCGAGAATGCCACCGGCGGCCGAGATGAGTGCCACCGGTTTGCCGACAAACGGCTGGTTGGGCACCCGCGACACCCAGTCGATGGCGTTCTTCAAGCCGCCCGGGATCGAAAAATTATATTCGGGAGAGACGAATATGACGCCGTCGGCGGCACGCACCGCTTCGGCGAGCGTCTGCACCGGCGCCGGAAAGCCCGTCGAGTTCTGGATGTCGGCGTTGTAGAGCGGAAACTCCGTGAACGGCGGTGCTTCGACGATGGTCATGCCCGCGGGCGCCCAGCCGGGCAGATGGTTAAGCACCATCCGATTGTACGATCCCTTGCGCAAGCTGCCGCAAATGCTGATGACATTGGTCATATTCAATCCCTAATCCCGAACCCAGTCTCAGCTCTTAGCCACCGCGCCCCATTCCTCCGGGTGCCGATCCGTCGCGTGGCAGGAAAATAGCCAGTGGTGCCCGTCGAGATCCGCGGCTGCGTACTGATATTCGCCATATACGGTCTCATGCGGTTCCTCGAGGATTTTTGCGCCGGCGGATTTCGCTCGGGCGTAATGGGCATCGACATCGTCGATGAGAATTGTCAGAGATTGCGTTCCGAAGCCGAGCTGCGCTGGGGATTTTTCCCCGTCTTCTGCCCGCCGCACTTGAATGGCGGCTGTTCCGGCCCACATTTGCCCGCCGCTAGGACCGTCGCCATAGCGGTAATACTCTTTGAAACCGAACACGCGAGCCAACCATTCGATCGCTTCGGCAAGGTTCTGATAGGTGACATGCGGAAGCACGGAATCGACGGGCACGGAACGATTCTTGGAAGCCATAGAGACCCTTATAGGCGGACTACTGGGCTATCGCTTGCCGTTTCGACCATGTCCGTTGTTGACTCGCAAGTTGCCGCGAATGCTACGACAGTGGCCATATTCGATCCTTTTAACTGCTCGACGACCGCAATAACGCCGGCGCGACGACGTCTTTCCAACTCTTTGGCGACGCTTTCAGTTCGCCGCGGCGGCTTAAGAATTCGGCCATCGTCTGCACGCCATAAACTGGACTGCCGAACTCGTCCTTGATGTCGCCGATCACCGCGGCCGCGGCCGCGCCGGTGAGCGTCCCCGACGGCTCATGGGTGAGAAATATCTGCGCCGCGCGGCGCGGATCGTCGCGGATGATGCGCGCCGCCTCATCGATCGCGCCGGCGACGATCCCCGGGATAAGCGGCCGCGCCTCGATTGAGGCCTTCGTCGCGCCGAGCATGAGAAACGAGAATTTGCCGTCCATGACGTCGGACGATTTGAGGATCGCGTGCACGCCGGCATCGCGCAACGCCAGCTGCGTATAAGGCGGCGAAGAGAAATAGGCCGTCACTCTTCCCTTCCCGGTTTCCTTATCCTGTTCCTTATTTTGGCCGCCGCCGAGCGCGTCGACAGCGTCGGCGTGCGACATTTCCACCACCTGGCTCCGCAGCCGGTCGTAACGGCCGAAAACCTTCTCTGACGCCATTTCGAGCAATTGCATCTGCGGCGAGGTCAAGGTCGGCACAGCGATGCGGTCATCGGGCTTGAGATCGGCAATGGTCTGTTCGTCCGCTTGATTGCTGAGCAGCACCAGCGGCAGTGAAGTGAGGCCGGAGACGGCAAGGATTTGCTGCGGCGTGCCGTTGCCCTTGTCCCACGCGGCAAGCAGCGGCGCGGTGCCGAACGGGGCGACGTCGATTGCGCCGGATGCGAGCTCCGCTTGCGCCTGCGCCGCCCCCATCAACCGCGGAAAACTCGCTTTGACGTCAAGATGCGCCGCTTTGGCTTGCCGTTCGATCAGCTTGAGGTCTTCGCAAATATAGAGCGGCAGGAACGCCAGCCCGAAGCCAAGCCCGATCCGAACCTGTTGCTCCTGCGCGGCCGCGGGGGCAACCGCGGCCCAGAGCAACAACAACGCGACGACGCAACGCGAGATCATGCACGGGCCTGTACGGTGAGTAAAACTGGTCAGGGATCGTGACTATACTTGACCCTGCGTGCCGACGGGAGGGCGAGAGAAATACTCCCGCAGCCGCTCCCGCCCGGCCAGGGCGGCGCGCAAATCGAAACCGTTGACAATGGCGACGCGAAAACCGCCTGGCGGCATGGCGTGGTGCTCCGGCGCGCGGTCCTCGTGGAATGTGATCTGCACGCTGGTGATGCCGGGAATGGCGCTGACGTCCTCGACCAGCGCCGCCGGCGGATGACGGTAGCGGCGCCCGGAGGGAACGAACAGCACGACACTATAGCCTTCGCAGCGATCGTCGTCGGCAAAATCCCATTCGCCGGTCTCGTAGAGCGCGACCACCGCCTCGACCCAGCCCGGGCCATACAGGTCGGGCCACTGGTCGGAAAAACGCAAATGGCCCTCGATAATGGTTTCGCCGATGGTTTCGAGATTGAGCATGCCGGTATAGCGGGCCAGATTTTTCTTAATCCAGGCGCCGCATCGCGTTTCGATGCCGGTATCCGGCTCGGCATGCACGATCCAATAGTCGAAGGTCCCCTCGCCGGCCGGCTTGCCGGTGACATGCCGCCACCAGCGCGGCGCGCCATCGACCACGACAACGTCGGAGGACACATGCCGGCCTTCGAGCAGCCTCATCCAGAAATGACCCGGCTCATAGTGCCGAACGTAATCGGCTTGCGAGGTCAGAACCCGGGAACCGACACCCATGCCGCGCAGATTGACGATCGGTTTGGAGAACACTGGATAACGCGGTGGCGGCACGCCATGTGGCGCCGCCTCGATCGCCTGCGACAACGCCAGCGCCAGCTTGTCATAGACGAAGCGGTGGGCTGGAAACCATTGCCAAGCGTCGCTGTCCTCGGTCGGAATATTGGCCGCGGTATCGACATGGGCGAAATATTGCAGGCGCCATGGATCGGCTTCGCAGATCGGCATCGGTCAGACGCAATGAAACAACCGTGAAGGGTGCGGCAGCCTAGCGCGCTTCACCGTCATCGGCCATCGGTAAAGCGAACGGCGTGGACGGAAAACTGGCCGTCGCTCCACACGTCAAGCGGCGTCCAGCCGCTGCCGTGGGCCAGCGCTTGAAACGATTCGACGGTGTATTTGTAGCTGTTTTCGGTATGGATGGTTTCGCCGGCGCGGAAGCCGACGGTCTTGCCGTTGACCTTGACCTTCTGCCGCTTGGTGCTGGCGAGATGCATCTCGATCCTGTTGTGCTTGCCGTTATAGCAGGCGTGATGTTCGAACGCAGTCAGATCGAAATTGGCGCCGAGTTCGCGGTTGATCCGTGCCAACAGATTGAGATTGAACCGCGCCGTCACACCCTCGGAGTCATTATAGGCCCGACAGAGGATTTTAGCGTCCTTGACCAGATCGACGCCGATCACCAGCACCGCGGCTGGGCCGAGGATGACGCCGGCGTGGCGCAAAAATCTCGCCGCCTCATGCGGCTCGAAATTGCCGATGGTGGAGCCGGGAAAGAACCCGACACGCGGGAGCGCGACAACCTGGGCCGGGATGGCGAAACTTTCCGTGAAATCGGCGACCACCGGGTGCACCGCAAGCCTGGGAAAATCGCGCCGCAGTGCGGCGGCTTCCTGCTGCAGAAAGTCTCCGGAAATGTCGACCGGAACGTAGGCTTCGATCGTCGCCGCGGCACCGAACAGGATGCGCGCCTTTTTGCTCGAACCGGCGCCGAACTCGACAAGCGCGCAGTTCGCCGGAAAAAGCGAGGCAATCGCCGGTGCATGCTCGCGCAGCAGCGCAAGTTCGCAGCGCGTCGGGTAATATTCCGCCAACTGCGTGATGCGCTCGAACAACGCCGAGCCAGCCGCATCGTAGAAATATTTCGGCGACAGGTGCTTCGGTTTTGCCGTGAGGCCGGCCAGAACATCGGCGGCGAACGGTTCGGAGGTTTCGACGGATGACGCCGCGCGTAGCGCGGTTTGAGTGGCGCTTGCCATGAATTTCGCTCAGTGTTGATAGGCTGCGAGCCGCAATCCGGAAAACTGCCAGCGGGCGGATGGATAAAAGAAATTGCGATAGGTCACGCGCGAATGACCGGCCGGCGTCGCCAGCGACGAGCCGCGCAAGACAATCTGATTGACCATGAACTTGCCGTTATATTCGCCGAGCGTGCCGGCAGCCGCCCGGTAGCCCGGATAGGGCGAGTAGGCGCTGCGCGTCCATTGCCAGACGACGCCGAAAGCTTCCGCAAGCATGCCGCGTCCGGCCGCCGCTTCCCATTCAGCCTCGGTCGGCAGATCCTTGCCGGCCCATCGGGCGAACGCGTCGGCTTCGTAGTAGCTGACGTGACACACCGGCCGGTTCGGCTCGACGCGGCTTAAGCCGCCAAGTGTCATCGCGAACCATGCGCCGTCGACTTTGCGCCAATAGCCCGGCGCATTCCAGCCTTGCGCCTCGACGGCCGCCCAGCCGTCCGACAACCACAAGGTCGGCGTCGCGTAGCCACCGTCCGCCATGAAATCGAGCCACTCGCGATTGGTGACCAGCCGCGGGGCCAATTTCACCGGCGTGAGCAGCACCTGATGCGCCGGCAATTCGTTGTCGAAACAAAAGCCGTCGCCGTCGTGGCCGATAGTATCGACACCGGACAGCGTTGCGATCGCTGGGCCCTGAACATCTACGTCCGGCCACAGCCAGTCCGGATCGTAGGCCGGATGCGTCTCGTTATGTGAGAAAGCGTGCAGGATATCGGTAAGCAGCAATTCCTGATGCTGTTGCTCATGGTGTAGCCCGATCTCGATGATCGGAATGATTTCCCCAAAACTGTCGGCGGTTTCAATCAGCGTAGCGACCGCGGCGTCGACATGGGCGCGATAGGCGGAAACCTCCGCCGCGCTTGGCCGTGTGACCAGGCCACGCTGCGGCCGCGCCGCACGCGGGCCCGCGGAAACGTAATAAGAGTTGTACAGATAAGCGAACCGCTCATCGAACGGACTATAGTTTTTGACATAAGGCTTGAGCAGAAATTGCTCGAAGAACCAGGTGACATGGGCGCGATGCCATTTGGTGGGGCTCGCGTCCGGCATCGATTGGACGACCTGATCCTCCGGCGACAAAAAGCCGGCGCGGCGTTCTGTCTCGGCCCGCACGTCGCCAAAGCGCTTGAGCCAAAAGCCGCGCGGATCGGGCGAAGATACAGGCGCAGCTACGGTGGCTTCGGCAGGCGCCGGCCGGGCCCTTTCAGCGGGCCTAACACGCGTAGAAACAGCCGAACTTGGCATTGCCTATGTCCGCAAATGGCGGGGTTAGCAGGGGAATTTCGAAGACTGGGAGAATAATGGGGTCCTGGGGCGGTTGGTTCCAAAGATGATCGATCCATCGCCGACTGCAATGCCCATCTCGGCCTCCTAACGCGGAAGTGATCGAGTCACCCCGGCGAAGCTTAAGGTAGGGCAAAGTTGGCCTAAATCCATAGGCCGCCTTATGGTTTGCCGCCGGTTCGGCTATGCAGTTGGCGATATTGCGTCCGCTGCCACTTCATCCGGTGCCATGGGACGCGCGATTCGGCGGATGGGGATCAGTGGGATGGCGAAAAGCGCAAAACGCAAAGCGCGCGCAAAGCCGATGTTGCCGGGCCAGCGCGCCGATTTTTCGGCAATCGTCGATCGGCCACCGCTGCGGCTTCCGGGCGGCGCGCGCATCGTGTTTTGGTCGATCGTCAATCTCGAAGTCTGGGACATCGGCAAGCCGATGGCGCGGCAGGTCTTGGCGCCGCCGACCGGGGTGACGCAACTCCCCGACGTGCCGAACTGGAGCTGGCACGAATACGGCATGCGGGTCGGCGTCTGGCGTTTCTTCGATCTGTTCAAACGGCAGAAGATCCGCCCGACGCTCGCGATCAACGCCCGCGTCTGTGAGGACTATGCCCGCGTCGCACAGCAAGCAAAGACCGACGGCTGGGAGTTCATGGGCCACTCATACGAGCAAGGCCCAATTCACCAGGAGCCGAACCAGAAGGCCATGATCAAGCGTTCGCTGGACGTCGTCGAACGCTTTACCGGCAAGCGGCCGGTGGGTTGGCTCGGCCCCGGCCTGACGCAGACGCTGGAAACGCCGGATCTGCTGACGGCCGCCGGCATCAAATATATCGGTGATTGGGTCTATGACGACGAGCCGACCACGATCCGCACCACGGGCGGCCCGCTGGTGACGCTGCCTTACACCATGGAGCTCAACGACATCCCGATGATGGCGGTGGCGCACCACGAGGCCGACTATTTGTTCAAGCGCGCCGTCGACCAGTTCGACCGGCTCTATGCCGAAAGCGAGCAGCGGGCCAAGATTCTTTCGCTCGCCATCCATCCCTATCTTAGCGGCCAACCGCATCGCATCAAATATCTCGAAGCGATCTACGACTACACCCGCCGTTTCGACGGGGTGGTGTATTGGACCGGCGACGAGATTCTGGATTGGTATTTGCAATGCATGGCCGCCGCATGATCCGTGCCGCCGCGTTCCTCGTCGCGCTTCTCGCCGCCACCGCAGCGCAGGCCGCCGCGCCTTGCCGCAGCTCCGGGCCGTTCAATGTGTGGCTCGCCGATCTCGAGCGCGAAGCGATGGCGCAGGGCATTTCGCAAGCCACCATCGCCGCGGCGGCGCCCTATCTCACTTACGACCAGCGCATCGTCAACATCGATCGCGGTCAGCGCGTCTTCACGCAAACCTTCCTGGAATTCTCCGACCGCATGGCCGCGGCCTACCGCATCCAGCGCGGTCAGGCGCTGATCAAGAAATACGCGCCCCTCTTCAGCCGCATCGAACAGCGCTACGGCGTGCCGGCGCCGGTCATCGTCGCCTTCTGGGGCCTGGAAAGCGATTTCGGCGCCAATATGGGCAATTACCGCTCACTGCCATCGCTGGTGTCGCTCGCCTACGACTGCCGCCGCGCCGACCGCTTTCGCCCTCAGTTGCTCGATGCGCTTCGCCTCATTCAGCATGGCGACCTCACGCCAAGCGAGATGATCGGCTCATGGGCCGGGGAACTCGGCCAGACCCAGATGATGCCATCGGAATACTATAAATACGGCGTCGACGAGGATGGCGACGGCAAGCGCAATCTGTTGCGCAGCGTGCCGGACGTGCTCGCCTCGACGGCAAATTATCTGCTCGGGCTCGGCTGGAAACGCGGCGAGCCGTGGCTCACCGAGGTGCGCGTGCCGGCAAGGATGCCGTGGGAAAAAGCCGACCTCGATATCCAATTACCGCGCGCGAAATGGGCGAGCTACGGCGTCACGCTGGCTGACGGCCGGCCACTGCCGGCGGACAATCTGCCGGCGTCGCTGCTATTGCCGATGGGACGGTTCGGTCCGGCCTTTCTCGTCTATCAAAACTTCCAGGTCTATCTGCAGTGGAATAACTCGCTCGTCTATTCGACCACCGCCGCCTATCTCGCCACCCGGATTGCCGGTGCGCCGCCGCTGCATCACGGCAATCCGCCGCCGGCGCTTCCCTTCACCGAGGTCAAAGCCATGCAGACGATGCTGGCGCATGCGGGTTATGACGTCGGCGCCATTGATGGCTTTCTCGGCTTGAAAACCCGGCAGGCGGTGAAAGCGATGCAGCAGAAATACGAACTGCCGGCCGATTCCTATCCGACCGCCGAGCTGTTGGCGCGCATGCGGGCCGGACATTAAGGTTCGAGCGCATCGCGGAGACGAATGGATGAAGACCTATAAGATCGCCGCCATCCCCGGCGACGGCATCGGTGCGGAAGTGGTAAGCGCGGGGGTCGAAGTGCTGCAAGCGCTCGCCAAGCGCGAAGGCCATTTCCAATTCAAAGTCGATCTGTTCGACTGGGGCGGCGAGTATTATAAGAAGCACGGCCGCATGATGCCGGAAAACGGCCGCGCGCTGATCCGGCACCACGATGCAATCCTGTTCGGCTCGGCCGGCCATCCCGACATTCCCGACCACATCACTTTATGGGGGCTGCGGCTGGCGATCTGCCAGCCGTTCGACCAGTACGCCAATGTCCGCCCGACGCGCATTCTTCCCGGCATCGTGAGCCCGCTGCGCAACGTGCAGCAAAAGGAGCTGGACTGGGTGATCGTGCGGGAGAACTCGGAAGGCGAATACGCCGGCGTCGGCGGGCGCGTTCATCAGGGCTCGCCATTGGAAGCGGCGACCGACGTCGCGATGTTCACCCGCGCCGGCGTCGAGCGCATCATGCGCTTTGCCTTCCGGCTGGCCCAGTCGCGGCCGCGCAAGCTCCTCACCGTCGTGACCAAATCGAACGCGCAACGCCACGCCATGGTGATGTGGGACGAGATCGCCGCCGAGATTGCCGCCGATTTCAAGGACGTAACCTGGGACAAGATGCTGGTCGACGCCATGACGATGCGCATGGTGATGCGGCCGCAAACCATCGACACCGTCGTGGCGACGAACTTGCATGCCGACATTCTGTCCGACCTCGCCGCCGCATTGGCCGGCTCGCTCGGCATAGCGCCGACCGCCAATCTCAATCCCGAACGCACCTTCCCGTCGATGTTCGAGCCGATCCACGGCTCGGCCTTCGACATCATGGGCAAGGGCATCGCCAATCCGGTCGGTACGTTCTGGTCGGCGGTGATGATGCTCGAGCATCTGGGCGAGCAAGCCGCCGGCAGCCGGTTGATGACGGCGATCGAGCGCGTGACCGCCGACAACCGTTTTCACACGCCCGATCTTGGCGGCCAAGCCAAGACCGCCGACGTGACGGTGGCCGTCATCGACGCCATCCATGGTGCCAATGCCTGATGGCGCTCGTCCGGCGCGGCTCCGTCCATGCGTGAGGTAAGGACAGCGCCGAAATATGCGGCAGGCGCTGCTCATACAAATTCACTTGCCAAATGTGATATTATAACACTACCTTCGCCGTCGCATGGGATGGGGTCATCGCCATAGACGACGTGGCGCGTATCTCGCGCTGGCGGCACTTTTGCTGCAGATCGCTATCTCGTTCGGCCATGTCGATCTCGACGGCGCCGTTATCGGCGACCATCTGGCGCTCCGCGGCACGCATAGGATCACCGTCGCCGCCACGACATCGCATCATGCGCCGGCACCGAACACGGACGAGGGCTATTGCCCGATCTGCGCGTCGATCTTTCAGGTGTCGACGTCGTTTGTCTCCCTCCCGCCGGTACTGCCGGTGCCGGAAGGCTCTTACCGGATAAAGCATTCCGTCAGCATCGCCCGCGGCGTCGCCACACCGCGCCGCCTCGCCTTCCGTTCGCGCGCACCGCCTGCCGTTTGAGCAAGGCGGTTGTTGCAAATCCTCGGCACGCGGCGCCTGGCGCCAACGGTGCCTGGCGCGCGGTATTCCCTGTTGACTGACTTGCCGCGACAGCACGGCCGCCAATGTGCCGGGTCTATCCCGCAACGGTCTCTGGCGAAGTCCTGATGTCGGTCCTCGTAAGTCGCGTCCATCGCGCACCCAGTCTTGCCCGTGTCTTGGGCGCTGCAGTGCTGGCGACGCTATTGGCGCGCGCGCCGGTGGCGAACGCGCAGGATCAGCCGGCGGCGAGTTCGCCGGCCCAGACGCAAGCCCCCCAACAACAGTCTCCCCAAGAACAAGCGCCTGCCGCTCTGCCGCCGGCACAAAACTCACCGCCGCCACCTGCGGCAGTGCCATCGTCTGCGGCAGCGCCATCCACCTCTTCGCCCGTCGCCGCACCGGCGCCGCCGGGCGGCAGCGGCGCGTTGCTCCCTGAAATCAACGTGCGGGCGCCGGTCATCAAGCGGGCGCCGACACGCACGGTCGCCCGGCATCCGTCACCCACCGTGCCGCCACTATCGGCCGCCGAACAGGCCGTCGAGCAGAGCGATAAGCTGGATACGGCACGCAGCAATCTCTACACCACCATCGGCACGACGTCCGACACGCTTGGCCGCGAATCCATCCAGGCACTGCCGCAGGGCACCAACCAGCCGGTCGAGCGGGTGATCTTGCAGGCGCCCGGGGTGTCGCAGGACTCCGCCGCGAGCGGCTCGTTCCACATCCGCAACGACCATGCCAACGTGCAAGTCCGCATCAACGGCGTGATGATGCCCGACGGCGTCACCGGCTTCGGCAGTTTTCTCGATACCGACATGGTCGGCAGCATTTCGCTGATCACAGGCGCGCTGCCGGCGGAATACGGGTTGCGCACGACCGGTCTTCTCGACATCACGACTCGAAACGACATTTTCAACAATTCCGGCAGCATCGCTTATTACGGCGGCAGCCGCGGCACCATCTCGCCGAGCTTCGAGTACGGCGGCACCTTCTGTCCGCCGAGCCCGGCAGCCGGTGGAGCGAAGCTGGCAGCGGCGGGCGCCGCCTGCATCGGCGGCCTGCAATATTTTGTCACCGGCCACTACCTGCAGACCACCGAGGGCATCGAAAATCCGCTGCCGACGCTCAACGCCATTCACGACTTCTCGCAGCAGGAAAAGGGCTTCGCCTATGCGCAGACGTTTCTCGACCCCTATACCCGCTTAAGCCTGATTGCGGGGACGTACACATCGAACTTTCAGATTCCAAACGTTCCCGGTGCCGCAGCCGCGCCCAGCATTGCGAGCGCGTACGGCGTTACCAGCTTCGACTCATCGAAGCTGAACGAAAACCAGGATGAGGACACCCAACTCGGCGTGCTGGCTTTGCAGCGGTCGGTGAACGGCTTTGACGGGCAGATTTCCTACTTCACCCGCTACGATAATTTGCATTTTATCCCGGATCCGGTCGGCGACCTTTTTCTCGACGGCACCGCTTCGGACATCAGCCGGCAAATGTACACCAACGGCGTTCAGGGCGACGGCTCGTATGTGATCAACGCCGCCCATACGCTGCGCGCCGGATTTACCGTCAGCGCCGAACAGGCCTGGGTCGATAACACCTCCTCGGTCGAGGCGCTCAGCCCCGCAGTTGTGGCCTGCTCGGGCGGGGCGCCATGCGGCGCCGAGCCGCCCTTCGCCGTCACTGATGACTCCGCCAAGCTCGGCTGGCTGGCCGGCGTCTACGCGCAGGACGAGTGGCATATCACCGATCAATTGACCATGAATACCGGGCTGCGTTTCGACCAGATGTGGGAATATGTCGATGCCAATCAATTAAGCCCGCGGCTGAGCTTCACTTACAAACCGTCTAAAGACACGACCTTCCATGCCGGCTATGCGCGTTATTTCACGCCGCCGGTTCTGGTCGAGGCCGCGCCCGCCGATATCGCACTGTTCAGTGGCACCACCGGCGCGCCGGCGAGCGGCGGCACCAATCCGGTGCTGCCGGAGCGCTCGCATTATTTCGATGCCGGCGTCGATCAGAAAATCCCGTTCGGCTGCTATGACGCAGCGGACAAGAACTGCACCACGCTCGATCTCGGCGTCGACGCCTATTACAAGATCGCGACGGACCTTCTGGACAACGGCAATTTCGGCCAGGCGCTGGTGCTCAGCGCCTTCAATTACGCCAAAGGCATCAGCGAGGGCGTCGAGTTTTCGGCCAAATATCACAGCGGTAATTTTCAGGCCTACGGCAACCTCGC
>JBAQHW010000133.1:0-6490 GCA_049288525.1 Xanthobacteraceae bacterium | reverse complement strand
GAGGCTCACTCCACCGGCGGCAGATTGAGCGCACGGTCGACCAGGGCGCCGGCATGCTTCCAGTCGAAAACGCGGTAAAGAGTCTGCCTCGCCACGAATGACGGGCCGCCGTAGAATTTTTCATATTGGGCGTGGCGGCTGCCGAATTCGGAGCCGAGAAAATCCCAGACGAGCCGCATCACTGCAATCCTCGACTTCGCATCCGCTTTGCCCGAGCGCATATAGCGCTCGATGTCGGCGGCGGCTTCCGGATTGGCGAAATCGGCTTCCGAGGAGGGCAGCGTGATGAAAGCGGCCCCGGCCATTTCCCGAAATATTTCCAGCATGCGGCCGTTGAACTCGGATTGCATGGCGCTGGCCGCATAATAGGCGGTGCGCGACGGCCACAGCACGCCGTCCTCGATCGTGCCCATCACTTCATGGGCCAGAAGCATGGTTTCGTAAATCGACACCAGCGAGGCGAGCTCGCCCATCATGCCGATGACGGCGGGATTGGCGGCGTTGCCGGTGGTCTCGTTCATGCGCTGCGCCAGGCCGGCCATGAAACGAAGTTTTGTCACGTAACGGGTCTGCGCCTGATGATTGCCGTAAAGGTGCGACGGCGTCTTGCGCCACTGATCGCGCGACAGCTCGACGTCGCGGTAGATGAAGACGCGTTCCCACGGCACGAACACATTGTCGAAGACGACGTAGGAATCGCTCTCGTCGAAGCGGGTCGACAGCGGGTAGTCGGCGGGGCTGCCGGCACCGGCGAAGGGTTTTCGCGGATAGAGCTTGACGCCTTCGGCGTTGACCGGCACCGCGAGGCAATTGGCGTAATTCTCGTCGCCCGGCGCCAGCGGCTGGATGCAGGAGAGATGGATGTAATCGGCAATGGCCGCGCCGGTCGCAAGCTGCTGCGCGCCCTTGATGACAATGCCGTCGTCGCGCTCTTTCACCACGCCGGCATAAAGCGTCGGATCGCTTTGCTGGTGCGCCGGCTTTGAGCGGTCGATCTGCGGCGGCACGATCGCGTAGCTCAGATAAATGTGGTTATCGCGGGCGAATTCATAAAAGGCGACGAGATTATCGGCGAACTTCGGCTGGCCGCGGCCGGCGAAGAATTGCGGCGTCGCCGCATAGCCGGTAAAAAAGCCGGCGACATGATCCGGCGCGCGGCCCATCAGGCCGAAGGTCGCTTCCGCCCAGGTTTGCGAAAACAGCCGCCGCGCCCGCAAGTCGGCGTGGGTCCGCGGGATTTGCCAGCCGCGCTGCACGGGAGCGCCGGTCTTCGGCGAGGCGAACGTCATCCTCTCGCGCAGGCCCGGATCGGCGGCGATATCGTAGAGCTTGGCGATCGAGCGCGCGGCTTCGCGGAACGCGCGATGCGCCGTGACGTCCTTGACCGCCTCGCCGTCGACAAAAACCCGCCGGCCGTCATTGAGCGAAGAAAGATAGTCGGCTCCAGTCCGCATCTGCCTGAATGCTCCGCACCTTGTTTCTGCATGCGTGCCACACCTTAGGAGACCTTGCCAAGTGAGGCGGCTTCAGCCTTTTGTGCATCCATAAAAAATGGAGGGGAGAGATGCTCAAACGCATCGCCGGACTGCTGGCCGTCGCGCTGGCCGGATTGCTGACGTTCGCCGCGCTGACGGGCGTTGCCGCGGCCGGTTATCCGGATCGCCCGATCACCATCGTCGTCGGATTTCCGCCGGGAGGTGCGAGCGACATCATGGCCCGCATCTTGACCGCAAAGCTCGGCAGCGTGCTCGGCCAACCCTTCGTGGTCGACAACCGCCCAGGTGCGGGCGGCAATGTCGCCGGCGAATACGTCGCGCATGCCGCGCCGGACGGCTATACGCTCCTCCTCGGCAACAACGCTATCCTGGCCACCAATGTCAGTCTCTACAGCAAGATCGGCTTCGATCCGGAAAAGGACTTTGCGCCGATCAGTCTGATCGGCACCCAGGCCAATGTGCTCGTCGTCAACAACGACGTGAAGGCGCATTCGCTCGCCGAACTGATCGCGCTCGCCAAAGCCAATCCCGGCAAGCTCAACTTCGCCTCATCCGGCTATGGTCTCGCCGCGCATCTGGCCGGCGAGCTGTTCAAGGCGCAGGCGCATATCGACATCGTGCATGTGCCCTACAAGGGTTCGGCTCCGGCGCTGGAGGATGTCATCGCCGGACAAGATCAGATGATGTTCGCCACCACCTCCGGGGTGATGGGATTTCTCAAGAACGGGCAGGTTCGGCCGCTCGCGGTTACGACGCTCAAGCGCACGCCGATCCTGCCCGACATTCCGACGATGGATGAAGCAGGCCTTCCAGGCTTTGAAGCCACGACCTGGCACGGCCTGGTGGCGCCGGCCGGCACGCCGCCGCAGATTATCGCCGCTCTCAATAAGGCGATCGCCGAGACGCTCAAGGACCCCGATATGAAGCACAAGCTGGCGGCCCTCGGCATCGACATCGCGCCCGACACGCCGGCGCAATTCGCCGCTTATATCAAAATGGAAATTCCGAAATGGGCGGCGGTGATCAAAGCGTCCGGCGCCAAGATGGAGTGACTAGACGGACGCGACCGTCCGCTCGGCCTGCCAATCCGTGCCGATGCCGGCGCTGGTCGGAAACACCAGCGATTTGATCACCACCGGCACCGCGCCCGAGGTGTCGAGGATGGCGCCGATGTCGATGTAATCGAATTCCTTCAATTCCAGCCCGTCGATCGACACAATCGCATCGGTGACTTTCATTTCCTCGCAAAAATGGATGCCGATCAGGCCGCCGACGTCGCCGTCGCCGGCGAGCACGATCGGATGGCCTCCCGCCAGCACCGCCGCCAGGCCTTCGGTGACGCCTTTGCAGAAGTCGTCGAGGCGGTGAAACGTCGCCGAGCCGCGCCACGGCACGAACAGGCCGACCGGGCTTGCACCGTCGCCGAGATCGAGGCGCTTGAGCGCCGCGCGGATCGCCTGCGCAACCGCGGCAGGATCGATGTCGTCGCCAAGCGGCAGGTCGGGCGCGATCACCGGCACGTTGCGCAGCGGCAGCGTCTCCAAGGGCGACACGAAGATGGTCGAGCCGGACACCTGCATGGTGTATTGCGAGGCGCCGATTACGGTGGCGCGGATGCGCGCGTCGGGCCGTGCCAGTTGCAGACCGCTTGCCAGGAGCCGCGCCCGCAACTCGGCCGCAAGCTCAGGGCCGAGGTCGCCAAACCCTTTGGCTTCGCCACCGTAGATGTATTCGGCAACGCCGCCGGAAAAGCTTACGTCGGAGAGCACGCCGCGATAGCCGAGCGGATCGAGCCGCAACAGCGCGGCGCCGTCGGCGTGCGGTGCGCCGCCGCGCATGGCTTCGAACAATCGATCGGCCATCAGCGCGGCCAGTGCGCGGGCCTCCTCTTCGGCGAGGGTATCGCCGGGTCCAAGCTCGCGCCCCAGCGCGGCGCCGAAGCGCCGCCCGGCTTCCTCGATGCGGATAATGCGGCGCTCGCCGTCGAGCACGACGAGCCGCGCGCCGACGTCGAGCGCGGTCACGTCGGTCACCTTGCCGTCGGTGCAAACCGCGATCTTGGCGGTGCCGCCGCCGACGTCGACATTCATCACCGGCGCGGCGTTGCGGATCGAGCGCGCCACGGCGCCCGAGCCATAGGCCGCCATGACCGATTCAAGACTGTCGCCGGCGGAGACGGCGACCATCTTGCCGGTTTGCCGGGCGAACAGTTCGCCGATGGCGCGGGCGTTGCGGCGGCGCACCGCGACGCCGGTCAGGATCAGCGCGCCGGTGTCAATCTCGTCGGGATCGATCTTGGCGTCGCGGTACTGCCGGTCGATGAACAGGCCGAGCGCCTCGGCGTCGATGGTGTCTTCGCCGGCATAGGGCGTGAGCAGAATGTCGGACTGATAGAAGCTCTCGCGCTCGGTGACGACATAACGGGCATCGAGCCGTTCCAGCACGATGCGCGAAAAAACCAGATGCGAGGTCGACGAGCCGATGTCGACGCCGACCGAGAGCACGCACAATTCGTCCTCTTCGCCGAAGGTGCGTCCGGTGCTGGAGAAGTAGATGCGGCCGTCGATTTCTTCGTTTTGGGCTTGATCATTCATGCGTCGATTTTCGCAATAAGGATATCCTCGCTCAACGGCTCGCCTGTCTGGAGGAGCACTCCGCGGGCATCAACGATAGCGGACGAGCCAAATGAGATCCGATCCGCCGTTCGGCCGGCAACGTCGGCGCGAACGATCATCACTTGGTTGTCCCTGGCTCGTGTAATATCGACCGCCCTGGTCAAAGCCACAACATCGGCAATGTCCGGAGGCAGACTATTATTGCTCGGTATAAAAATAGCTTGGGCGCCGCGCGCAACCATGTCGGCAGCAAGTTCGGGATAATTGGAATCGTTGCAAATCATGATACCAAACGAATAGGTGCCGACAGTGAATACAGGGCTTTGGTCCCCTGGACTGTAAACGGACTTTCTGATCGCCGGATGGCGCTTGCGGTAGATACCGAACACCTTTCCGGCGTGAAATACAGCGGCCGCATTGTAGAACTTTCCCTCGCGGGCGGTTTCGGTGAACCCCACAATCGTACTCACCGATTTGCTCGTGAGGGGCGCGAGTAGTGCCTCGAGCTGACCGCCTTCGAAGTCGATTGCGATATCGGCAGGGTGCCCCGCATCGTCGGCAAGTCCTCCGAGCATGGCCTCGGGACAGCACAGGATATCCACGCCCTCAATCTCACACCAATGGACGCGATCACGAATGAGTTTGAGAGCGGCCATAGAGTTACCGGGCAGAAGGGGAGCCTGATAGGCAGCGACCTTCATCGGCAAACTATCATTCCTTCGGCAACAGCCCGCGATAGTCGCGCTCGTAATATTCCGATCGCATGCGGTTCTCAGCGCCCTCGCGCTTCATCCGCTCGGCATATTCCTGGCGCAGGAACGGATCCTCCATGTAATAGGGGATTGCCGTGCCGCCCTCGGGAATGTCCATCGCCGTATAGTCGGTATGCTTCTCGCCCGGCGGACCGGGCTCGCGGCCGGGATTGTGCGGCCCGAACCAGGCGGTGAGGCGGAACGATTCCTTGGAGGCGCCGAAATGCTGGTGATACCAGCGCGAGCCGCCCGGCGCTGCCGACACCATGCCGACCGGTTCGTAGTCGACGCGCTTGACCTCGCTTGCCTTGCCGTCCTTCCACGGGGTAAGACCCAATTGCTCCGGCCAGGTGTAGGTGTAGCCCTTGCCCTTGATGCAGATCAGCACCGCGGCCGAGGTATGGGCGTGCGCCTTCGAGTAGTGGCCGTTTTCGTGCTGGCCGATCCACAGATAGAACGTGTTGCCGGTCATGAACGGCTCGACCCGGCGCCAGCCGGGCGAGCGGCGATTGTCGAGTGGCAGATCGCAATTGACGATGTCGGGAATGAAATTGGTGCGCCGCATGGCGAGGCCACGCACCGGATCGGGCTCGATGTCGTCCTTGTATTTGTAGAAATCGTCGGCGCCTGAGAAGCGATCGCGAAACTCATAGGGGCAATCAAAGATCATCCCGGCATTGTTGATGAGATTCATCAGATTGGGGGCGGTGGTGCCGGCCAACAGCAGCGCCGGCGCCGAACTGGCGTTGACGATGCGGTGCATGGCGTTGACCGGAATCGAGAACAGCGAGCCTTTCTGCCATTCGAACACGTGCCGCTTGGTCTCACCGTCGAGCCAGACCTCGGTCGAGCCGCGGCCTTCGACCACCAGATAGATTTCTTCGTAGAGATGCTTTTCGGGGTTGAGCGCGCCGGCACCGGGCACTTCGACGACGTAACTGCCCCATTTGCCTTCGGTGCCGTGGAGCTGAATATAGCTGCCGCGGCCGCCCATCCGCGGCCAGGGGGCGAGCGGCAGGTTCTGCACCTTGCTCACTCCGATGTCGCGGTAGATCGGAATCTCGTCGGATTCCATGAACAGATCGTACGGCGTTTTCGGCCGTCCGAACTTGCCGAAGCCGGCGCGCTTGAAGCCGGTCGGCTCGTGCCAGTGAACTTGGCCGGCGATTTCGTGCATGGGAGCGTTCGATTGCCTGAGCTTGTGCCCCATGTACAATGCGGGTCCGATGATTGCAATGTGGGCAATCTGTTGCTTCGCATGGAGGTTTGTGTGCCGGCGCGTATCCTGACGTTCGTGCTTCATGGCCAATCCGGGCCTGCGCGGCGCAGCGTCCAGGTCGATCGGCTGGTGATCGCCGGCTGGACCGGCCGCGACAAAGTCGCGCTGGAAAAGCACATCGCGGAACTCGAGGCGATCGGCGTCAAACGGCCGGCCACGGTGCCGATCTTCTATCGTGCCTCGGCCGCGCGGCTCACCACCGATGACAGCATCGAGGTGCTCGGCAATGCTTCCAGCGGCGAGGCGGAATTCGTCCTGCTGCGCCACGCGGACCGGCTGTGGGTCGGCACCGGTTCCGATCATACCGACCGCGAGGTCGAGAAATACGGGGTCTCGGTTTCCAAGCAG
>JBAQHW010000132.1:0-6998 GCA_049288525.1 Xanthobacteraceae bacterium | reverse complement strand
CAAAGCTAGGATCGTAGAAGACGTTCGGTTCGAGCGCGGCGGCAGCCAGCGCGCGCCACTCGTTCGCGATCGGCAGAAGCTCCGCCAGCCAGCGCCATTCGACCGCGAAGGAATTGATCGCATAGCGGTCGGCGAGCACGGCGCGCCGTGCGCTGGCGATGGCCGACTCGGTCCGATCGAGCGCGACATGCGGCGCGAACTGCGAACCGATCGATGCCACAACAACCTCGAGAACGAAGGCGCTAGCTCTAGCAACGAGGCGTTAAGAATAGGTTGGAAGAAATTAACAAATGCGGCGGAGTCCCCAAGCGGCGCAAGGCTAGGGCACGGCCATTTCGCCGGTCTCGGCCAGCGCCGCGGCGACGATTTCGCGCTCCGGCGCCGTGAGCGGCCGCTGCGGCGGCACCGGGTCGCCTACGTCATAACCCTTAATTTGCAGCGCCGCCTTGATGCAGGCGGCGAGATTGAAGCGGGCGAAGATTTCGTTGATCCGCCACAAGCGCCGCTGCAACGCCATCGCTTCGGCCCAGCGGCCGCCGCGGCACAGCTCGTAGAGCGCCACGCTTTGCCGTGGAATGACGCAGGCCGGTCCGGCCATCCAGCCGACGCCGCCGATCAGCATCACGCAGGCCGGAATGTGAGCGGAAGCGGAAAACACCTTGAGCCCAGGGCAGCGATTGGCGATCGAAAGCAGGCGCCCGGTATTGGTCGAGGCGTCTTTGATATAGCCGATGCGCGGATGCTCGGCGAGCCGCGCGATCACCTCGAGCGACAGATCGGTGCGCTGGAATTGCGGATTGGTATAGAGCACGACCGGGATATCGACGGCGTCGGCGATGGCGCGGAAGTATGACTCGACCTGCGGCTCGGCGAGCGGGAAATAGGATTCGAGGATCGCCAGAATGCCGCTCGCTCCAAGCGTCTGGTAGCTGCGCGCTTGGGTGACCGCGTCCGCTGTCGCGGTCGCAGCGACCCCGGCAACGACCGGCACGCGGCCGCGCGCCGCTTCGATGGTCACACGCACGACTTCGCTGCGCTGCGCGCCGTCGAGATAGGCGAATTCGCCGGTCGAGCCCAGCGGCGTGAGCCCGTGCACGCCGGCGCCGATCAAATCGTCGACCAGGCGGCCGAGCGCGTCCGCCTTGATACGGCCAGCCGCGTCGACCGGCGAGACGAGATAAGGGAAGACGCCGTGGAAATCGGGCATAGCTCTGTCGCCGCGTTTGTTGGGTCAGCGCTCGGTTTTATGCAGCGCCATGGCGTCGGTCCAGACCTTGGCACGGTCGTCGTCGAACACCAGGTGCGGAGTTTCCGGGACGGTCACCCAGGCGCCGTGCGCGATTTCGTCGTCGAGTTGCAACGGGCCCCAGCCGGCATAGCCGAGTGCCACCAGGCTTTTCGCCGGTCCTTTGCCAAGCCCGATGTCGCGCAGCACGCCAATGTCGTCGCTCAACGTCACGTGGCCGTCGATGTCGAGACTGCGATCAGGCCGATAGTCGGCGCTGTGCAAGATGAAAGCGGTGGCCGGAGACAGCGGGCCGCCGAAGAAGATTGGCACGCTGCCCGACACGTCGCGCGCATCGCCGCCGAGCGCTTGGAGGATTTTGGCGATAGGACGGGTGGCCAGCGGATGATTGATGATGATGCCAAGCGCGCCGCCGCGATCATGCTGCGCCATCAAAATGACGGCGTGATCGAACGGACCGGCCATGTCCGGCGATGCGATCAGAAGCTGGCCGGCGAGCGATGTGGAACCGCCAAGCTGCGGCTCCTCGGGCGACAAGGCGGCATGCAGAACCGCCGCCGGCAGCACCATCGCCGCCGCAGCGAAAACCCACAGCCGCCATCTGCCAGACCTGTTGCCGAACGCTCGCACGGTCGATCCGTAACGCCACTGCCGCCGTCACCCATTCTATAGCGTTCCGCACGTGCCCGGGAGGCCAGCGTCACGGCGAGATTTCTTCGAGAACACGCCGCTTGGTTTCCACCGCGAACAGCCCGGTGATGATTGCGCCGGCCACGCCGACGGCGGCGAAAACCAAAAACACTGCGCCGAGACCCGAACCGACGATAAAGCCGACAATCGCCGGACCGAGAATCGAAGCGAGCCGCAGCCAAGCCGTGGCCGTACCGACGGCCACGGCCCGGGCGCGGGTCGGATAAAGCTCCGGCGTATAGACATAGACCCCGATTGACAGCACCGAGACGAAGAAATAGCCGCAACTCACCAGCACGAGAACGCGCTGCGGCGAATCGGCGCCGAGAAAGAACAGCGCGCCAAGCGCAATCGCATTGGCAGCAAACGCCAGCGTGAACCACGGCCGGCGCCCGACGCGGTCGATGGTCAGCGCGCAGATCAACGCGCCGCCGAGACCGACCGCCTGGGTGATCAGGCCGTATTGCAGCGATTGCTGCAGCGGCAGCTTGAAGACCGTCGAATAGATCGTCGGCAGCCAGACGACGAGGCCGTAATTAAAGAAATACGCCGCGAACCAGATGACCCAGACGACGAGCGTCCGCCGCAGATAGATCGGACCGAACAGGTCGGACCACGAGGCGTTGAGCGGCCCGGCGACGACGACCTTTTGCGGCGGCGGCAGCGGCTGGCCGGTGGATTTTTCCGTTTCGTGCTCGATTTCGGACATGGCCGCCGCGGCGTCGGCGGCGCGGCCACGCGTTGCCAGCCAGCGCGGTGATTCCGGCAGCAGCCGCTGCAAACTCATGGCGACGAAGGCCGGCAGCGCGCCGATCACGAACATCCACTGCCAGCCGAACCGCGGCACGATGAATGCTCCCAAAAATCCGGCGGCGACCAGCCCGATCGGAAACACCAGCTCATAGAGCAGGACGAAGCGGCCGCGACCCTTGGCGCGCGCGAGCTCGCTGATATAAGCCGCCGCGACCGGGACCTCGCCGCCGAGACCAAAACCCTGGATGATGCGCGCCGTGACCAGCGACCGGTAATCCCAGGCGAACGCACAGGCGAGACTCATGACGGCGAAGATCAGGATCGACCACACCATGGCGCGGATGCGGCCGTGGCGCTCGGCGATCCAGCCGAAGAACAGCGCGCCGCCGAGCTGTCCGAGATAACCGGCGGAGATCAAAAGACCGATTTGCGGGCCGTTGAGGTGCCATGCCCGCAGCAGCACCGGCAGCACGAAGGCGATGGCGAGCGCGTCGAATGCGTCGAAGAAGGTCGCGACGCCGATGATGATCCGCGCCTTGATGTGCCACCATGAGATCGGCAGACGCTCGATACGTGCGACGACGTCGCTGATAGAGCCGTCGCCGCCGACGGCGGTTTCGCTCGCGCTCATGTGGTCCCCCCGGTGGTAGATTTTTGTCTTGGACGATTGTTCTAAAGCATGATCCTGACACCAATCGATTTTATTTGCAGCGATCGGCGTTCTACACGAACTGTATGGCGATGCCGCCGAGCTGGCCGAAGTCGGCGTGCAGCGTATCGCCCTTGCGCGCGAACACGATCCGCGTAAACGAGCCGGCCAGCACCAGATGACCGACTTCCAGCGTCACGCCGTGCTGGCCAAGCTTATTGGCAAGCCAAGCGACGCCGAGCGCGGGATGGCCGAGGACGCCGGCGGCGACGCCGGTCTCCTCGATCTCGGAATTGCGATACATGATGCCGCCGACCCAGCGCAGGTCGACTTCGAGCGGGCCGACCGGGCGGCCGCCGACCACGATGCCGGCGGCGGCGCCGTTATCGGACACGGTGTCAAAAATCTTGCGCGGATCCTGCAGGCGCGCATCGACGATCTCGATCGCCGGCACGACATATTCGGTGGCGCGCAGCACGTCGGTCAGGCCGATGCCGGGGCCGCGCAACGGCTTGCCGAGCACGAAGGCGAGCTCAACCTCGACCCGCGGCAGGCAAAAATTCTCATGCGGAATGCGCGCGCCGTCGGCGATCATCATAGTGTCGAGCAGGTGGCCGTAATCCGGCTCGTCGATCTGCGACGAGCGCTGCATTGCCTTCGAGGTCAGGCCGACCTTGTGGCCGATGAGTTTGGCGCCGGCTGCGATCTTGCGGTTGGCCACTTCGGTCGAGATCGCATAGGCGTCTTCCATGGTGATGTGCGGCCAGGTCTTGGTGAGCTGAACGGCCTGCTTGCGCTCCTTTTCCGCCTCCAGAAGGACATTGGCGGCTTTGTTGCGATCGGCATCTGACATCATGACGGCCAAGCTCTCCTCCCGGTGGTCCGATTCCAATATTCGCGTCTTCCGCCGCCATTCCCGGTTGCGCGCAAACAAGCGCCGCAAGGAAGGAGCGGAGCCGGAAGCTTTAACACATTTGCGATGGAGGAGGTGCGGCGGGTTATTGGCAGGCCACGCGCAACAACGTCGTTTCCACCGGACAATCCGCGGCGGTCGGGGTTTTGCCCGAGACCCAGAGCGAGTCGGAGCATTTCTCGGCAGTGCGCACGTCGAGCGGCTGGCCGCTGCTGTAGCCCTTGGCCTTGCAAACATTCGTCGCCGCGGTGGCGCAATCGGCGGCGCCGTTGCCCGCCACCGGACAGGTTTGCTGGATCTCGATCACGTGCGACGGCCGCATGGCATCGGCGGCGTTCTTGAGCGCCTGCTGGGTCGCGAGCGCCGCGTCCTTGGCGGCATCGGCCGACTGTTTGTTCATCGCGTCAAGCTTGGTTTGCTGCTGTTTCATCTTGGCTTTCCAGTCGGCGATCGACTTGTCCCACCACGTGCCGAAGCCGTTGAGGAATCCGCGCTGCTCAGGCGAAGCGGCTGGCGAACCGGAAGGACTTAGCGAACCGGAAGCAGTCGCCGAACCGGACGGACTTAGCGAACCGGAAGGAGCCGCCGGACCGGAAGGACTTGGCGAACCGCCCAGCAAAGGCGGGGGCGGCGGTTGCGGCGGCAGCACCAGACCCGTGGGCGGCGCCGCCGCTGGCGGGCCGCCTGGTTGCGGCGCGGCCGGGACGGGACTGGCTTGCACATTGGCGCTGCCGGGCGCCAGCGCCGGGCCAGGGCCGGACCGGGTGAACACAGACTGGGCGAACACCGGCCCCGCCACGAGGACAGCCAAGAATACTGCAAAGAGGGTGTACGCGCGGCCGAACAGAGCGGTCGCGGCAAACCAGCCGGCTTGGCGCATTTTCGCCGACCGCGGGACACTGGCTGATCTGGAAGTTCGTCGTTTCACGGCCACTCCGTCATGGCCAGTTTGGACCGCCGGCCGCGGTCCGCCCCGTGCAGACCGATTTGCCGACGGCGCCGCTATGTCTGGAGGCCAAATTAGGCGTCAATGCGGTCTGAAGGATACCCGCATTACGACGCCAAAACCAATCGTAAGACGAAACCGCTCCAAATCCCAGTTCGAGGGGCGATTAAAGTCCGCTTTAGGGGCTCAGATTGTTCTTTTCGCGCCATCTGATCCAGACGAACCAGACAAATCCGGCCATCACGAGGGCGACCGCGACGCCATCGAAGTCGTGAAAAAGCTTGCGAAAGGTCGGGTTGCTGTTCCAGTGGCTGCCCAGCACCGAGCCGATATAGGCGAGCGCGAAGCACCACGGCCACGAGCCGAGGAAAGTGTAGATTTGGAATTTCAGCATCGGCATGCGCGCCAGTCCGGCAGGGAAGGCGATGAAGGTGCGCACCAGCGGCATGAGCCGTCCGATGAACACCGTGATGGCGCCGTAACGGGCAAAAAAGCGCTCGGTCCACGCGAGTTCGTCCGCTCCAATCAGGACGTAGGCGCCCCAGCGTTCCAATGCGGCGCGCCCTCCCGTGGCCGCCACGTAATACGCAATGGTCGAGCCGATATTGCAGCCGATCGCACCCATGGTCGCGGCGCCGATCAGGCTGAACTGGCCGATCGATACCAGATAGCCCGCAAACGGCATGATGATCTCGGACGGCAGCGGAATGCAGGCCGACTCGATTGCCATGAGAGCGACGACGCCGAGATAGCCTCCCGCCGAGATCACCGCGATGATGGTCGACGCGACCGCTGAGATGATCTGGTCAATCATGGCCGGTGTGAACGGATGCCGAGCGGATCAGCGGCGCTTACGGGCGCGGCGGCCTTCGAGCACGACGATTTTGCGGCGCGGGAAGTCCTCGGGCATCTTCTTTGGAACTTTCTCGGCGATGCCAAGAAGCCGTTCGCGCCGGTCCATTTCTTTCCAGACGTCCTCGGGGCGGATGCCGGTGGCGACCCACAACACCACCAGATTGTAGATCAGATCGGCGCTTTCCCGGATCACGGCCTCGCGGTCGCCATGCATGGCGTCGATGACGACCTCGACCGCTTCCTCGGCTAGCTTCTTCGCCATCTTGCTGCGGCCCGCGCGCAACAGCCGCGCCGTCCGCGATGTCGACGGATCGTCGTGCCGGCAGGCCAGCGTGGCCTGATAGAGACGGTTAACCGAATCAGCCATGGTTCATCAGAATACCGCGATCTTGTCGCGATTGTGTTAATTCCATGCGGCACAACGGGTTTCAGCCGCTGGGCCGGTCTTCATCGTCCAGCGCCAAGAGGCCTGCATTGCCGCCCGCGGCCGCGGTATTGACGGTGATGACCTGCTCGGTGGCGAAGCGGCGGAGATAATTGGGCCCGCCGGCCTTCGGCCCGGTGCCGGAGAGAAGCGCGCCGCCGAACGGCTGGGTGCCGACGACGGCGCCGATCATGTTGCGGTTGACGTAGACGTTGCCATGCGGGAGGCGGGCGGCGACGCGCTCGACCGTCAGGTCGATGCGCGACTGGATGCCGAGCGTCAGCGCGGTGCCGCCACTGGCAATATCATCTAACAGCGCCTTGAGCCGGTCGGCGCGCCAGCGCACGACATGGAGCACGGGCCCGAAGACTTCCTGCTTGAGGTCGACGGGGCGATCCAGTTCGACAATGGCGGGCGCGACATAGCTGCCGCCCGCCGGCAGCGCCGCATCGCCATCAGAGCGGAAACGCAGGCGGCCGGCGCGCTCCATCTCCGCAAGCCAGCCGTCGATCTCGGCTTTGG
>JBAQHW010000131.1:0-13450 GCA_049288525.1 Xanthobacteraceae bacterium | reverse complement strand
GGCGCGCGAGGCGGCCGCGACGCAGCGCCACATGGCGATCCTATCCGGCGGGGAACTGACGGTCACCCTGCGAGGCGGCGGCCGCGGCGGACCCAACCAGGAATATGCCCTGGCGCTCGCCATCCATCTCGGCGGCGCCAAGGGCGTTGCGGCGCTGGCGGCCGATACCGACGGCACCGACGGCGGCCGAGGCCGGCCGGACGACCCCGCCGGCGCATTTATCGACGACACCACTTTGGCGCGGGCCGCGGCACACGGCCTCGATCCTGCCGCGTTTCTTGCCGACAACGATTCCACGGGGTTTTTCAACGGTATCGGCGATTTGTTCGCGCCCGGCCCGACATTCACCAACGTCACCGACTTCCGCGCCATTGTCGTTGACAGACCGCAGCTTTGACGCGGAATCTCTTTGGCAGGGGAACCGAACCGGATATGCGGCGAGCGAGTTTTATTCACACGGCGGTTGGCGCGCTGTTGCTGTGCGTGCTGACGACGGCAACGCTCGTCGCCTCGGCCGGCCCCGCCGCCGCCGATTTCCGGCTGTGCAACAAGACGCCGAGCCGCGTCGGGATTGCCATCGGCTACAAAGACGGTCAGGGCTGGACCACGGAAGGCTGGTGGAACTTGCCGTCGCGGGCCTGCGAAACAATTCTCAAGGGCAATCTCGTTGCCCGTTATTATTATGTCTACGCCGTCGACTATGATCGCGGGGGCGAATGGATGGGCCAAGCCTTTATGTGCACCCGCGACAAGGAATTCACTATCCGCGGCATCGGCGATTGCTTGGCGCGCGGCTACGACCGCACCGGCTTTTTCGAGGTCGATACCGGGGAACAGCGGGCCTGGACCGTCCAACTGACCGAATCGAGCGAGCAGCCGGTGCAAAAGCCGCCGCTCGTCAGCAGCGGGCCGCCCGCTCCGTCGGCGCCGGATACGGCAAGCAATGCCGCACCGGGCGTGCCGGCCGTTCACGCCACCTCGCCGCGGGCGACCGCGCCGGGTGCGAGCAAGACTCCATGAGCGGCCGATGAGGCGGCAGCGGCGCACTAAGGTCGTCGCCACGCTCGGACCGGCGTCGGGGGACCGCGCCGTCATCGGCCAGCTGTTCGAGGCCGGCGCCGACGTGTTCCGCATCAATATGAGTCACACCAATCACGACCGCATGCGCGAACTGGTGGCGAGCATTCGCGCCGTCGAAGCCGAGTATAACCGGCCGATCGGCATCCTGGTCGATCTGCAAGGACCGAAACTGCGGCTCGGCACTTTCAAGGACGGCGCCGCCACAATCGACAAGGGCCAGGATTTCATTTTTGACGCCGATCCGGCGCCCGGCGACGCCAAGCGCGCCGAACTGCCGCATCCGGAGATTTTCGCCGCCATCAAGCCGGGCGATGCCTTGCTGATCGACGACGGCAAGCTGCGTCTGGTGGCGACCGCGGTCGAGCCGCAACGCATCGTGGCGCAGGTTGAGGTCGGTGGCAGAATCTCGAACCGCAAAGGCGTCAGCCTGCCCGACACCGTGGTGCCGGTGGCGGCGCTGACGGCCAAGGACATCGCCGATCTCGAAGCCGGGCTGGACGCGGGCGCCGATTGGATCGCGCTATCCTTCATCCAGCGCCCCGAGGACGTCGCCGAGGCGAAGAAGCTGGCGCGCGGCCGCGCCTCGGTGATGGCCAAGATCGAGAAGCCGCAGGCGGTGGCGAGGCTCGCCGACATCCTCGAACTTGCCGACGCGCTGATGGTTGCGCGCGGCGATCTCGGCGTGGAAATGCCGCTGGAAAAAGTCCCCGGCGTGCAAAAGGAGATGACCCGCGCCTGCCGCCGCGCCGGCAAGCCGGTCGTGGTCGCCACCCAGATGCTGGAATCGATGATCTCGAGCCCGGTGCCGACGCGCGCCGAAGTGTCGGATGTCGCCACCGCCATTTTTGACGGCGCCGACGCGGTCATGCTGTCGGCGGAATCGGCGTCGGGCCAATATCCGATCGAAGCGGTCAAGACCATGAACCGCATCGCCGAGGAGGTCGAAGACGACAGCGCCTATTTGTCGTCGCTGCATATGCTGCAAACCGCACCGGAACGCACCGGTGCCGACGCCATCGCGGCGGCCACGCGGCAAGTGGCGGAGACGCTCGACCTTGCGGCCATCATCTGCTGGACGGTGTCCGGCTCGACCGGATTGCGGGTGTCGCGCGAGCGGCCGAAATGTCCGATCGTCGCCATCTCGCCGATGGAGGGTGCCGGGCGCAAACTGTCGGTGGCCTGGGGCATCCATTGCGTCGTCGATGAGGACGCCAAGGATCAAGATGACATCGTAGAGCGTGCTTGCCGCATTGCCTTTCGCGAGCGCTTCGCCAAATCGGGCCAGCGTGTGATCGTCGTCGCCGGCGTGCCGCTCGGCACGCCCGGCGCGACCAACTTCATGCGGATCGCCTATGTCGGCGACGGCTCCGGCGAAGAATAGCTGCGGCCGGCCGCTATCGCCTACCGTTTGCGCTAAGCGGCCTCGTAGAGGAAATTCGTATTCGGATCGTTCGCGATCTGATCGAAGGCAAGCAGCAGTCCTGCCTCCGGACAATCACCCAGCTGTGCCGCCACCGGCAGGGCATTCTGGGCCAATTCTCTCGGGTGCTGGTCGCCGCCGTTCAAATCTCGAAGGAAAACCTTGATTTCGAAGGCGCCCCGCAGCCCCATGGTCCGCAAATTCTTGATGCGGTCGCCGAGATAGACCCAGGCGAGGGCCTGGCTGACGATATCCACGACATAGCCGAAGGCGAGGTTCGACCGCATCGAAAGCTGGATCGGATCGCACCAGGCAAGCTGCGGGATGGTGGTAATGTCGGCATCCTCGATGCGGGCGGCAATCGGCATATCGACGCCAGACAGCCTGCTGATCTGATCGTCGGCCGTGGCGGCGCCGATTTCCAGTCCGAGCCTTTTGTTGGCAATCTGACGCAGGACCTCGCCGAGCGCGCCGACCGGAAAAACGCCGATTGCGAACGCGATAAAGGGGCCGAGGCTTTCGCTCATGAGAAGGGCGAACGCATAGCCGACCGGTATCGCAATCGCGAGCCGCAGTGCGCCGCGACAGATATCGGCCGGCGACATATTGCGCCGCTGCATACGGGCAAACAAATCCCAGGTCACGAAAGTGTAGGCACCGGCGATCGCCGCAGACGCAATGTCGAGCTTGCCGGAGCCGACTAATGGAATCACTGCGCGTCCCACCACGAAATTCTCGATCAGCGCGATGAGCAGGACGAAGGCGATGGGCAGTGCGAAGTGCCGGCGGCCATACCATCGACGGTACAATTGATCGAACCTCGTGGCGGCCTCCGCATCGGTCACGACGATCCTATGAAAAGTCTCCAGATAGGTTCGTTTGGCCGCCTCGCTGAGCGAGGTCCGCACCTCGTATTCCTTCCGGACCCAGCCAAACAGCAAAAAATTTCCGAGCGGATAGGCGATCAGCGCGGTCAACAAAAGATCGACAACGATCGCGTAACCATTCTGCCCGACCCAACATAGCCCGGCTTCGATGCCATCCCGCACCGCTGCCCACATCGTACCACCCCCATGGCGATGCCAGCCTTGATGATCTACAATCTTAGATCGATAGTCAATATATATGCAACTACAAAACTCAAGCGCCGCTCAGGGCCTCGATCTCCACGACGACGCGCTCCGCCGCCGCATGATGCAGCATGTGGCCAATGCCGGGCAGCACGACCAGCTTGGCCTGCGGTACCGCGGCGGCGAAGACAAGCGCGTGCTGGCGCGGCGCGACGATCAGGTCGCGATCGCCGGTCATGATGGTCGTCGGCACGGTGAGAGAGGCATAGCGCGCCTTTTGGCGTTCGAGATTGCCGGCAAGGTCGGCCACGTCACGCGCATTGGCAAGGAACGCCGCCGGCCGCAGCAGCAGCAATGCGGCGGTCCGCCTCACGTAGCGCCAAGGCGGCCATTGCGGCAGGAAAGCCGAGCCCAGCCCGACGCCGATAAAGGGCGTCCCGAACGGCAGCGCCAGCGTATACGCATAGAACGGGCCAAACACGGGCGCCGCGAACAGCGTATAGACCCAGGTCATGCTGCGGTTGAACGGATAAAGTGGCGGCGCCAGCAAAACCACGCCGGCAGTGCGCGCCGGCTGATCGAGCGCGAAGGCCGCGGCCAGCGTGCCACCCCAGGAATGACCGACAATGACCGCGCGTTCGACGCCGAGACGGTCGAGAACGCCGCGCAGCATCGCCACCTGATAGGCCGGCGAACTGCCGCTGCGGCCGCGACGCTCGCTCCAGCCGAGACCGGCGCGATCGACCAGGATGACGCGGTGCCGCGCGCCGAGCCGGTCGCCGAGCGCCAGCCGCATATCTTCGAGATTGCAGCCAGCGCCGTGAATAAGAACGACCGGCGGCGATCGAGCGGCGACGCCGATCTCAACGACATGCTGGCGCAGGCCGCCGACCTCGACGAAACGGCCGCGCGGTGGATGCGCGCGGGCGATCAGCCGCGTGCCAATGAAGGTGATGACCGCGCCGGCGGCAACGATTTCCGCGACGACGCTGAGAGTATGCATCTAGTGGTCCGATTCTAACATTCGCATCCCGGTTCCGGAGGCCATTATGCGAATGTTAGAATCAGAACCACTAGCAAGTATCAGTCCTAGTGGAGCTTTTGGATTTGACATTCGCTTCACGAGTTTGCGGCTGGGTAGGTAGCGAATGTCAAATCCGCTCCACTAGGTTTGGATGGTCTCGCCGTTGAGCCAGCGCGCGCCTTGCGCGTAAAGCGCATCGAGATCGGGGCCTTCGAGCCCCGGCATATCCATCTTCATCTTGTAGCCGATCTTGGTCTGCAGATAGGCCAGATGACGATAGCCCTCCGGAAATGTGCTGAGCAAATCGCGATCGAGCACAAGCGTCGCCGCCGGGTCGACCGGATCGAGCCGATCCTTCTCATAGATCAGCCGCCGCAGCACGAAACCCCAGCGGTCGCCGCGCTTCTCGAAAAAATCGTAAAATCGCCCGGTGCATACCACGTCGCAAATCACGCCGTCGACCGGGGCGCGCTGCGAGATCGTCATCTTGGTTTGCGCGACGGCGCGGCTTTGGGCAACCTCGATCGCGCTGCCGCCGAGGAAATGCAGAATGCGCACGCCGCGCTTCCAGCCCTCGTCGTTGCCTTTGATGAACTCCTCGAAGCTGCCCTGGAACCACGTCGCCCACATCCGTCCGTCGGCGTGCCAGACCGTGCGGAAGCGGTCCCACAGCCGCGCATCGCGCCAGACCGCCCAGTGTTCCACGAGCTCGCGGATAATGCGTTTGTCGTCAACGATTGTCATGGCGCTTTCTCCCATCATCGCGAGCCAACGGGTCCGCGCGACGCGCGCGGCCCGACGATAAGCTACCCGAAGCAATCCAGCGCAGTGAAGCCTGGATTGCTTCGTCGCCTCTTTCTCGGGACGGGGGGAACGGCCGGATTAGATGTCGCGACCTTCGACTTTGTCGGTCAAGGTCTTGACGGTGTCGGGAATATTCTCAAGGTGAGGATCGATGGCGAGCGCTTTGCGGTAGGCTTCGAGCGCGTCTTTATCGTCGCCCATGTCCTGGAGCATCAAGCCCAAGCCCGCTAGCGCGCCGAACTGCCGCGGCTCGCGCGCCAACACCTCGGCGATGTCGGCAATGGCGTGAGCATAATCGTCTTTCAGATAATAGACGGTGGCGCGCTGATTCCACGCCTCGACATAGCGCGGCCTGATCGCGATGATCGCATTCAACAGCCTGATGGCGAGATCGTAATTCTTATCTTCGATCGCATTCCTCACCCGCGTCATCAAAAGGTCGCAGGTGTCGCTGCCGGATTCGATCCACTTCGCCCAGATACGGGTCTCGATCGCCTTGGCGCTCGTTGCGTCCGGCGCAATCTTGAGAGCGCCAAACAGAGTATCGAGGCTGTACGTCGTCTCGCCGTGCGCGGCCGGCGGCAGATCGGTCGGCGGCGACAGCAACTCGTCCGGGCTTTGCGCCTGCGCAGCCGCGGGAGCGGCGAGCAATGCGGCGGCGAGCAGAAGCGGGAATCGCAGCGTCATGCACATGAATCTAACCGCCCGCCGCGGCGCGGCAAGCCGGAAGTTACGCAATCAGGCACAACGAATGCGGCGAAATTGGGCGGCAGCGGGCGCTATCCGATCAGCCCAGCCTTGCCTATCAGCGTTGCCTATCAGCCTTGGCGGGCCTTGAAGCGGCGCTGGGTCTTGTTGATGACGTAGACCCGGCCCTTTCGGCGTACCAGACGGTTATCGCGGTGGCGGCCACGCAAGGATTTCAATGAATTGCGGACTTTCATGGAGCTGTACTCGTTTGCGCATGACCGTAGGCGAAAACCGGTATCCCCCGTTCGGGATCATGCCTGGAAGTTGGCCGTTGATTAAAGTTGGGGCCTGCGGTTGTCAATCTTGGTTCGCGCGGTGTGGCCCACATATGGGGTTGATCGATAATGAATAAAAGCTCTGGCGCGCTGCGGTCGATATCCGGCGTCGGCCGCAAGGGACCGGCCGCTTTCCTGCTCGAAACCGCCGGTCGTCGGTTCCTGCTCGACCTCGGCGAAGGACCCCCGCCGGGAACCGTGCCGGATGTCGACGCCATCGGCCGGGTCGATGCGGTCGTCCTTAGCCACGGTCACCGGGATCATGTCGGCGCATTGCCGCTGTTGCCGAAACTGGGCGAACCGCCGGTTTATGCCACAGAGGGCGTCGCGCGCGGCCTGCCCAAGGGCATCGCCGTGCGGCCCCTGCCGGTCGGCGGCGAAGCGGACGTGCTCGGCATTGCCGTTGCGACCGGCCGCAACGGCCACGCTCCGGGCGGCGTCTGGCTGCATTTCGCCGTTGGCGACGGTTTCCTCTATACCGGCGACTATTGCGTCGAATCCGTGCTGTACGCCTACGATCCGTCGACGCGAAGCGCGGCGGCCGCGGTCATCGACTGCTCCTACGCGGACTACGATAAGCCGCTCGCCGAATGCTGGAGCACGCTGGCCTCCCATGTCGAACGCGGACCTTTGCTGTTGCCGGTGCCGGCCAACGGCCGCGGTCCGGAGATCGCGCTGGAGTTGATGCGCCATGGCGTCGACGAGATTTATGTCGACGAGGCGATGAGCAAGGCGCTGCAAAGTCTCTGCGACAGCGATGCCGTCTCGCTGCGCGACGACGCCCGCGACGACATTGCGCGTCTTGCGGCTATCGCCAGGCCGATCGACGGGCCGCGCGGCGTCATGCTGGCCGGATCCGCCGACGGCACCTCCGGCGCCACCGCACGCCTGATCCTGCAGTTCGAGAATTCGCCCGAAGTGACGATCCTGTTCACCGGCTACATCAACCCGACCACGCCGGCGGAGCGGCTGACGAAGAGCGGCCGCGCGGAGAGCATGCGCTGGAACGTGCATCCGCGGCTCTCCGACACGGTCACGCTTGTCCGTGCGATCGCAGCGAAAACCGTGGTGCCCGCATTTTGCGACCGCGCCAAGCTGGCCGCGCTCGCTGCCGCGCTCGCGCCGGCGCGGGTGACGATGGATGAAGCGATAGAGATTTGATCAGCGCGCCTGCTGACCGCGCACGCGAGGATGGCCGATGCCGAGCGGTTTGGCGTCCATCAGCACGATGGCGAGCCGGGCTGGCCCGGCACTCCGATTGACCCAGGCGTGATTAGTGCCGCGCTGGACCATGACGTCGCCGGCGCGCAGCGTCACGCTCGACCGGTCCATATCCATGTCGATCTCCCCCGAGAGCATCACGATGTAATCGATGGTCTCGGTGCGATGCATCTCGGAAACGATGCCGGGGGCGAATTCCATGACAATGAAGCGCGAGCCGTTCTCCGGCGGCGCCGTGCCGAGAATTCGCGCGCCCATGTCCTCGGCATTCTCGCCGGCGGCAATATCGGCGGGCATCGCATCGGTGCACCACATCAGCGTCGAGGCGACTCCCTCGCGCGGCGTCTTGGTGTTGGCTGCCGGCGTGTCGAGGATGACCTTGGCGATGTTGTTCGCGTCGTGACCGGTGATGACGCGACGGACCGGTGTGCGAGCCATCGGACTGGATCCGCGCTTAAGCCGCAGTGACGCGTTCGGAATGGCTGACGATGACAGCCTCGCTGGCGAGCGGATCGGCTTGCTCGCCGGGCCCCCCAAGCATGGCGGCGAGCTTATTCCAGGTGCGCAGCGCGAAACCGAAATGACGCGGCATGGTTTGACGGCACACGGCGAGCTTCCGCACGTCTTTGATGACGTGCCAGTCGCTCACGCTGCCGGCCGGGAAGAACACCATGTCGCCGGGCCCAAGCCGGCGGCTTTGCCCATTTTCATCTGTGACGACGATCTCGCCGGCGATGATGTGCAGGACTTCGTCGACCGAATAGCGCCAGGTAAAGCGGCCCGGCGTGCACGACCAGGCCATGACCGAGGCCGTGCCGTCGGCGCTGGTGCCCAGACGCTTTGACTTCGCCACCGGCGTTCCTTCGGTGATCCAGTGCGCCGGGATCGGCGCGGGAGCAAGCTCGATATCGGCGGGAACGGCAAAGACGACGGGATGCGGCACGACGGTCTCCGGAACTGCCAAGCAGCCCATAATGAGGGCTGGTACCGAAAAAAACGTAAATTTTCCGAAAGCGTAAATGCGCCGGATCCCGGCGTTTACCGTACCGGTGTATCGGCCATCCGTCCGGTGCCGAGCGGCCAGTCCCGCCAGGTTCGCCGCGGACGGACCGGCAAGGCTTTGGGAGCCATGCTCCGCCGCTCGGCCTTGCGGGCGCTGAGGAACGCGCACCATTTTTCGTAGACCCCGAGCGCCGCGGGACGCCATGGGCACGGCAGGGATGTTTCAAGGGCGGCGGTGGGAAACTCTGCCGTCAGCGCCGCCCGCCGATCGGCCAGCGCCCGTGCCCGGAAAGCCTCGGCAGCCGCAGTCCCATCGGGGCTAAAATAGCCCGATGGCAGCACCGGGTAGTACTCGCGCTCGCAACTGAGGAAGCGCGCGACGTCACGGCGATATTCGCGCAAAAGCGTGTCGGCCTCATATTCCGGGTGACCCTGAAAGAACAGAAAGAAGCTGCCGTCCTGCTTGGCGAAGGTGTCGACGCCGGCCGACTTCGACCGGGTCAGTATCTTGTAGCCGCAGGCCACGAGCGCCTGTTCCGGAAGGTCGTTGTAACGCGAATGTGGCACCCACAACGGTTGCGGGAAATGCTCGGTCAGCGGATGGTCGGTCACCAGGCGGCAATCGAATATGCCGCAGCGTTTTTCGTTGAGCATACGGCGTTCGATGCCGTCGGCATGCAGCACGGCCGCATGCGCAGCCAGGCACGACCAGATGGTCGAGAAGGTATTGTCCCTCGCCCAGTCCACCACCTTGCTCAGGCTGTCCCAATACGGCTCGTCGGTCAGATTGTTCGCGCGCGGCTCGGCGCCGGTCACGATCAAGCCGTCGAGCGGCGTATCCCACAGGGCCGAGATATCGCGATAACGTTCGACTAGCATGCGGCGCGCGTCGTCGCTGCGCGGCATATCGGGCATGGCGAACAGCTTCAACAGCACGACGCCGTTCTTCGTCGCCGACCGGATCAGATTCGAAAATTGCCGCTCGGTCGCCACCAGCGCGGCATCCGGCATGTTGTTGATAAGGCCGATGCTGATGCAATTCGGCGCATTGAGATCGATCGAAGGCGTTGGACCGGCGCTGTCAACGAAAAGCGGCATCGGCCCTCCTTATTCGGCGGCGATGAGCGCTGCGCCGCGCGGCTCCGACACCGCCAGCGCCTGATCGAGATCGGCAATGATGTCGTCGATGTGCTCGATGCCGATGGAAAGCCGAATCATTTCCGGCTTGACCCCGGCTTGGCGATGCTCCTCAGCCGACATCTGCCGGTGCGTGGTCGAGGCCGGATGGCAGGCCAGCGATTTGGCGTCGCCCATATTGACCAGCCGCTTGAACAGCCGCAGCGCGTCGTAAAAGCACTTGCCGGCTTCGAGCCCGCCGGCGATGCCGAAGGTCAACAGCGAACAGGCGCGGCCACCGAAATATTTCTGCGCCAGCGCATGATAGGGGTTGTCGGCGAAGCCGGCGTAATTGACCCACTCGACGCGCGGATGCTGGCGCAAAAATTCGGCGACGCGGCGCGCATTCTCGACATGGCGCTCGACCCGCAGCGCCACGGTCTCGACGCCTTGCAGCAGCAGAAACGCCGACAGCGGCGACAACACCGCGCCGGTGGCGCGCTGGTAGACACTGCGGCAGCGGGCAATATAAGCGGCATCGCCGAAGCGCTCGGCATAAACCAGGCCGTGATAGGAGGCGTCCGGTTCGTTGAACTGCGGGAAGCGGCGGGCGTGCTTCTTCCACGGGAACTTGCCGCCGTCGACGATGGCGCCGCCGATCGTCGTGCCGTGGCCGCCGAGAAACTTGGTCAGCGAATGGACCACGATATCGGCGCCGTAATCGATCGGACGCAGCAGAATCGGCGTGGCGACGGTATTGTCGACCACCAGCGGAACGCCGTGACGCTCGCCGACGGCGGCGAGCGCCTCGATGTCGCAGATATTGCCGGCCGGGTTGCCGACGCTCTCGCAGAATATGGCGCGCGTATTATCGTCGACCAGCTTTTCGATCGCCTCGGGCCGATCGCTTTCGGCAAAGCGCACGGTAACGCCCTGGCTCGGCAGAATGTGACCGAACAGCGTGTATGTGGTGCCGTAGAGCTGCGGCACCGAAACGATATTGGCGCCCATCGCGGTCAGATTGAGCGCGGCAAAGTTCAGCGCCGCCTGCCCGGAACTGACGCATAGCGCCTCGACGCCGCCTTCGAGCAAGGCGAGGCGCCGCTCCAGCACGGCGACCGTCGGGTTGCTGATGCGGCTATAGCGATGGCCTTCGACTTCAAGATTGAACAACGCCGCGCCGTGGTCGGCGCTGTCGAACTCATAGGCCACGGTCTGATAGATCGGAACGGCGACCGCCTTGGTCGTCGGATCGCAATCGTAGCCGCCTTGAACGGCCAGTGTCTCGTTTTTCATGCTCGTCGCCGCGATCAGAAAACACGCCACCCTGCTGCGGACCTTAAGCCCAATTGTGTTTCTTATCGGTGCCTGAGAAGGCAAACAACGGTACGACCGGCGCAACCGCGGCAAATTCGAGGGAATAACCTTAATTGTTTGCCACGTCGTGTCGCCTTGTGGCGGCTTGCGCCGCAAATACTTCAAATTTTATGCATTGTTGAAGCGAAAGATTCACTTTGTCGGGCGATGCTGAAGCATGGCTCTCGTCGAGATCGACCGGCAAGCGCGTGTCAACCGCGGCGCGAACAGTGCGCTGCACGACTGGGTGCGCGCGCTCGAGACGACGGCGACGATTGCCGGGAAGCCGCATCGCATTCTGCTCGACGCGATCGAGGACGCAGCGGCGCACCACGCCGACGCCGAAGCGCTGATCTCGGAACACGCCACGCTCACTTATCGCGCGCTCGTCGAGTTGAGCCGCCGCTATGCGCGCTGGGCGCTCGACCAGAGGCTCGCCAAGGGCGAAACCGTCTGCCTGATGATGCAGAACCGGCCGGACTATCTCGCCATCTGGCTCGGCATAACGACCGTCGGCGGCGTCGTGTCGCTGCTCAATACACAATTACGCGGGCCGGCATTAGCGCACTGCATCGACATCGTCGCGCCCAAGCACGTGATCGTCGCCGGCGATCTCGTCACGCAATTCAACTCCGCCGCACCGGCCGACCGGCCAAAACTCTGGTCGCATGGCGGCGCGGAAGGCGGCGGTTTCGCCCGCATCGACTGTGACGTCGAGCGGTTCTCGGCTGGACCGCTTGACGCCGGCGAACGTCGCGGCGTGACCATCGCCGACCGCGCGCTGACCATCTACACGTCGGGCACCACCGGACTGCCGAAAGCCGCCAATGTCAGTCATCGCCGCCTGATGCAGTGGAGCCTGTGGTTCGGCGCGCTGATGAACGCTACGCCGGACGATCGCATGTACGATTGCCTGCCGCTGTACCATTCGGTCGGCGGCGTCGTGGCGGTCGGCGCACTTTTGACGCGCGGCGGATCGGTCGTCATCCGCGAGAAATTCTCGGCCCGGGAATTCTGGGACGACGTGACGCGGTGGAACTGCACGCTGTTTCAATATATCGGCGAACTGTGCCGCTACCTCGTCAACGCGCCGCCGCATCCGCGCGAGGGCGACCATCGCCTGCGGCTCGCTTGCGGAAACGGCTTGCGCGCGGAGGTGTGGCGGAAATTCCAGTCCCGCTTCGACGTCCCAAGGATTCTGGAATTCTATGCCGCGACCGAAGGCAATGTGTCGCTGTACAATGTCGAGGGCAAAGTCGGCGCGGTCGGCCGACTGCCGCCGTTTCTGGCGCACCGCTTTCCGCTGGCGCTGGTGCGGTTCGACACCGCCGCCGCAGAGATCGAGCGCGACGCCGCCGGACGCTGCATACGCTGCGCCGTTGATGAAACCGGGGAGGCGATCGGCAGAATAGCCGACGCCGCTCATGACACAGCCGCGGCCGGCGCATTCGAGGGCTATACCAGCGCCGCGGAAACCGAGCGGAAAATCCTGCGCGACGTCTTCGAGCCGGGCGACGCCTGGTTCCGCACCGGCGACCTCATGCGCATGGATGCAAGCGGGTTCTTTTATTTCGTCGATCGGATCGGCGGCACTTTCCGCTGGAAAGGCGAGAACGTGTCGGCCGCCGAAGTCGCCGCGGTTGTAGCTGAGTTCCCCGGCATTGGCGCAGCAACAATCTATGGCGTCGCGGTTCCCGGCATGGAAGGCAAAGCCGGCATGGCCGCCGTCGCCGCCGACGCCACAGTCGACTTGGCGGCCCTGCGCGCCCATCTGGCGCGGCGGCTGCCTGACTATGCGCGGCCCTTGTTCCTGCGGTTGGTAAACCGGATCGACGAGACGGCAACCTTTAAACATAAAGACGTCGTCCTCGCGCGCGAGGGATTCGATCGCACCGTCGTGCGTGATCCAATCTATGTCGACGATCCGCAGCAGAATAGTTTTGTGCCGCTCGACGCCGCGCTCGCCGCGCGCATTGATAAGGGCCAAGTTCGCTTTTAGCCGTTCGCTTTTTGCCGTCCGCTTTTTGCCGCGAACGTGAAAAATATTTCATCTTTGCTGCGGCATTTTATCCGTTCGCGCTGAATCCACGGCAATGCCGGATATTGCGCGGGGCCTTCCAGGAACCACAGCGGACCATCTCTGATTAACGAGCCAGGCGACGCTGCCTGGGCGGCAGCCGCGTAGCCGAGCAACTTTGGAACCTTCACAATCGGGAGAGCAATATGAGGTCGAAACTTTTGAGCGGCGCGGCGGCGCTTGCGCTCATTGCCGGCGCCGTGATGGCATCGGCGTCGCCGGCCGCAGCGGCCTGGGGCGGGCACCGTGGTTGGC
>JBAQHW010000130.1:0-8515 GCA_049288525.1 Xanthobacteraceae bacterium | reverse complement strand
GGATCGCACAGCAGGTCCTGCAAGGTGTAGGGAAATCCTTTGGCTTGATAGGCCTCGGTACCGGAAATCGTGCCACAGGCGCCGATAATCGCGTCGCACGGGCTCACTATGACGTCCACAGCGTGATCGATCGGCCGCGCGCCGTCTTTAAGCTCGCGGATGAAGCAGTCGTGCAGGCTGCGGAACTCCGACTTTTTGGCATCGCTGAGATCGAGATCTGAAAACAGCCGCCAAATCGCGATCGATAGCCGGCGAACGAGAGGATGTTCGATCCGGCTGAACCAGCCCATGAATTGAGTGGCCAGCCGGCGTGGAATGCGATTGGTGAGCAGGAAGTTGACGTCCTCCTGCGCCAGAATCCGGAGGATTTGAGTCCTCATCGTCATGGGACTGTTAAATCTCCGCGCTACACCGCGATTCGATGGGCTCACTGAGTCTCGCTTTTTACGGTCTTGGCGCCGCTGCGGTGGCGACTTCGGTCGCCACCTTGAAAAAGCGGCTTGAACTGTCGCAAGCCAAACACAAATCGCTTGGCGGCCATTCGCGCATGGCGCGCCGCCTTGCCGGCTTTGTGCCGTTCTACGATTACGGTGATGAGCGATTCTTCTGCTCCGACGGCGCGTCGGCGGGGATCGCCGCCCTGCGCCGAACGGGCTTCGAGCGGCTTGCCACGCTCTACAAGACGCGTTTCGCCGAAACCATCAGACGCACCGCAGAGGCAAGCGAAAACATCCCGGATTTGAAATTCACCGACACCTATCGGGTGCCGTTCCAATACCGCCAGAAGGTTGGCGCGGACTTGCCGTCCGCGGCTTTCGTCCACTCGTCGGACGGCGTGACGCTGACCGATCTCGACGGCAACCGGTTCTACGATCTCAGCGGATCGTATGGCATCAATGTGTTGGGCTACGACTTCTACAAAGCGGCGATCGACCGCGGCATTGCGCGCGTGCGCGAGCTCGGCCCGGTGCTCGGTCCTTATCATCCCGTGATCATCGAGAATATCAAAATCCTGAAGGAGATTTCCGGTCTCGATGAGGTCTCGTTCCACATGTCCGGAACCGAAGCGGTCATGCAGGCGGTGCGGCTTGCTCGCTACCACACCAAACGATCGCATCTGGTGCGTTTCTGCGGCGCCTATCATGGCTGGTGGGGCGACGTGCAACCGGGCATCGGCAACCCGGTGCCGGCGCACGAAACCTATACGCTTAGCGAAATGTCCGAGAGGACGCTGCGTGTCCTGCGCTCGCGGCGCAATATCGCCTGCGTCCTGGTCAATCCGCTGCAGGCGTTCCACGTCAATGCATCGGACGCGACCGATTCGGCGCTCATCGACAGCGCGCGGACGGCGCATTTCGAGCGGGAAGCCTATGCCGAATGGCTCAAGCGGTTGCGCGCGGTTTGCTCCGAACGCGACATCGTTTTGATCTTCGACGAGGTCTTTGTCGGTTTCCGTCTCGCTAAAGGCGGCGCGCAAGAGTATTTCGGTGTCCGCGCCGATCTCGTCACCTACGGCAAGACGCTTGGCGGCGGATTGCCCATCGGCGTGGTCTGCGGCTTGAGCCGCTTGATGAAACGCTTTCGCGATGACCGCCCCGGCGATATTTGCTTCGCCCGCGGAACGTTCAATTCGCATCCCTACGTCATGGCGGCTATGAACGAGTTCCTGCGCTTTCTGCAGACTGCCGAGGCGGCTGCGCTGTACCGCGACTTGGACGATGTTTGGAACGAACGGGCGCGAACGCTCAATCGGCGGCTTACGGCCGAACGCCTGCCGGTCGAGGTCGCGAACATGTCGTCGATCTGGACCGTCTGCTACACAACGCCGTCGCGCTATAACTGGATGCTGCAATACTATCTGCGCGCCCAAGGGCTGCTCTTGACCTGGACCGGCACCGGACGCTTGGCTTTCAGCCTTAACTACACGGCAAACGATTTTGCCGCGGTCGCCGATCGTTTTATTGCCGCGGCCAAGGCCATGAAAGCGGACGGCTGGTGGTGGGACGATCTGGCGACCACCAACAAGACGATCAAGCAGGCCGTCTTGAAGGAAATGGTGATGCGCCGATTGCCCTTGTTGCGCCGGCATTAACAGCATCGATCTATTCGTGCCGGACCGCAATCTGCGGCTAGCTGGTGCGCGGCAGTTCCGGCAACTCTTCGGTCTCTTCTTCGTCGTCCCAATGATGCAGCCCGATCTCGGGATCGATCAACTCGCCGCGCAGCAGGGCGAGCGGAGCCTTGTGATAGATTTTAATGTCGTGAAACGGATCGGTCAGGATCTTGGTCGCCCAAACCAGCCCGGTCTGCACGTCCTTGATGATGAACAGGTGAACGGTGCGGAATATCACACCGCCGATTCCGAGAACGAGCCAGATCATTGCGACGTGGTCGATAAATCCTCTCGAGCCGGCCGCCGGGGTGAACACACCGAAAAAGCTCGGGCTGAAATAGAGCACTATCGGCGATAACGCCCAGATTGTGAGCAGAACCACCTTGCGGCGAAGATTGTAGCCGACCTTGATCTCTTCCTTGTATTCGTGGGTTGCGTTATTGACGACGTCATAATCCCTGGGTTCGAAGAAAAAATGCCCGGTCTGCCGGCTCGTCATTGCCACCAGCCACCCGGCCAGCGCCGAGACTGCCGGATCCTTGAAAATCATCACATAGGCAAACAGGAAGCTCAGCGCACTGACGAAGTGCAGCGACTGGTTGATCCGGCTGTGGTGGTAGTAGCGATGATCGTCCCAGCGCTGAGTACGCAAGGCCTCGCGAAATTTTTCCATGTGCTTGTCCCCGTCGTGCAGCCGTCCGGTCTGGGTATGGCGATTCGGTGAAGCCCTCGTGACAGAAACTCCGAAGGCGCTGTGACAGCAAATCGGTTATGACGGCGACGTGACCGCCAGCGAGAGGGTCTGATGACGAAAATGGCGCGTCAGCCGACGGCGCGGACCGGCTCGGCGTCATCGGCGCGTTCGGCGCCGCCATCCTTGCCAAACCGGATCAGACAGAAATGCCCGAGCGGCGGCATCGCCCGGCGCTCGATAATCCGCATGCCGGCTACCGCCCCGGCCCAATGCGTATAGCGCTCGAAAGAAAATTCCGTGCGCCAGCCGAGCTTGCGGGCTGCCGGCTGAAACCAATGTTCCAGCGAGCGCCGCAAACCGGCCTCGGCGCCGACGCGGCTGACAAGCACGATTTCTCCGCCCGGCTTGAGCACGCGGGCAAATTCGTCGAGGGTCGCTTCCGGGTTGGGTACGGTGGTGACGACATATTGCGCCACCACAACGTCAAACGAGCTGTCGGGAAAGGTCAGACTTTCCGCATCCATCACCCACAAGCCTTCGACATTTGTCAAACCGAACTCGGCAACGCGCTCCTCGGCCTTGCGCAGCATCGGCGCGGAAATATCCACGCCGCATAATCGGCAATCTTTTGAATAATGCGGCAGCGAAATTCCGGTGCCGACCCCGACTTCGAGGACGCGGCCACCGACACGCTCGGCGGCGGCGATGGCAGCTTGCCGGCCGCGCTCGAACACAGCGCCGAATACCAGATCGTAAACCGGCGCCCACCGCGCATAGGCTTTGGTGACCGTTTGACTATCCAAATCGATCTTAGACTGAGTGTTCATGCGTCACCTTTGTGTTGCAACTCGGGACCAGCGATTGCCCAGCGGCGTTAAGCGCGGCCTCGGACATTGGGGCTCGCTCGGCGTCGCAGGCGCCCAGCGCAACCTTGCGGGCGTGGGCGATGAACTGCCGCGCGCTATTTTCCCAGGAATAGCGCAGCGCAAATTCGCGGCATGACTCGCGGGAAATCCAGAGCGCCTGCATACAAGCCGTGTGCAGGTCTTCGTTCAAAACGCCGATCGGATGGCCGCCGATCACATCCTTCGGCCCGGTGACCGGATAGGCGGCAATGGGAACGCCGCTGGCGAGTGCTTCGAGCTGCACGACGCCGAAGGTATCGGTGCGGCTTGAAAAAACGAACACGTCGGCGGCCGCAAGGTGGGCGGCAAGAATGCCATTATCCAGCTGGCCGAGAAATTTTGCGGCGGGAAACCGGCGCTTGAGCTCTCCCTCCTGCGGCCCGGCGCCGATGATGACCTTGGTGCCCGGCAAATCGAGCGACAGGAAAGCCGGAAGATTTTTTTCGACTGCGACGCGTCCGACCGTCATAAAGATCGGCCTTGGAAAATCGAGATCGATGGCGCGATCGGGACGGAACAAATCGATATCGACGCCGCGGGTCCAAATGCCGAGATTGGTGAAACCGCGCTCGGACAGCTCGGTCGTCAGCGACGGTGTCGCCACCATTGTAACCGCAGCCGCCGCGTGGAAGCGCCGCAGCACGTTGTAGATCCATTCCTGCGGGATCGGCGACCGCGCCGAAATATATTCGGGAAATCGCGTCGTATAGCTCGTGGTGAACGGGCGGCCTTGTCTGATGCAATAGGCACGCACAGCATGGCCGATCGGCCCCTCGGTAGCGACATGGATTGCATCCGGTCTTGCCGCTTCGACGCGCTCGGCAATGCGCTTACGGCGCGGAACCGCCAGCCGAAGGCCGGGGTAGGTCGGAACCGGAAACGTCCAGAACCCTTCCGGAGACAGAAACTCGATCTCGACGCCGAGCTTTGCGGCCGCGCGCGCCAGCGAACCCAAAGTTCGCACCACACCGTTGACCTGTGGACGCCAGGCATCCGTCGCGACCAAAACTTTCATTGAGGTGCTTTCGCCCTGCTTTGCGAGGCATTGCTGTTTTCGAATCGGATGCAACAACAATTGCGATTTCATGTCTCATTCGTGTGACGGTCACCGAAGATCGTGCCGACCCAGGCCGGCGCGCGTAACAATGCTGTAACAAAGGAATGGGAATTTGCTCCGATTCGTGGTGGGAGTTTATTTGGCACTGGCAGCATCGCTTCCTTCAACCTGGGCGACGACCGTTCGCGGTTTGGGTCGGAACGGGCTGAGTTTTGTCGGCAGCCTTGTGGCCGTCGGTATTGCCGGCGCCACGCTTTATCACCTGCTGCACGGCATCGACGTTGCCGAGGTCGTTATCGCCCTTAGAGCGCAGCCTGGTCTTCACATTCTGCTTTCGGCGGCGCTGGTCGTTGCCGGCTACGCCAACCTGATCTGCTACGATCTGTTCGCGCTCGCCACGATCGGCAAACGCAAAATTCCGCTGCGCGTCGTCGCTTTTGCGAGTTTCACCAGTTACACGATTGGCCATTCGCTCGGCGCCGCGACGGTGACCTGTGGCTTGGTACGGTTCCGGATCTACTCTTTCTGGAACTTGAGCGTCGTGGATGTCGCCAGAATCGCTTTCGTCACCGGCATGACCTTCTGGCTGGGCAATATATTCGTGCTCGGCAGCGCCATCGCCTACCAGCCCGACGCGCTCGGCGTATTCGATCAGCTGCCGGCGTCGATCAACAGGCTCATTGGCCTCGCCGGGCTTTTCGTAATCGGCTGCTACCTGCTTTGGCTTATTCCAAAGCCGCGGGTCGTGGGGCGGCCGAATTGGCGGATAACCTTGCCAAGCCTGCGACGCACATTACTGCAAACAGGCATCGGCACGCTCGACCGCTGCTTGGCTTCGGTGTCGATCTTCATGCTGCTGCCGAGCAATCCCAGCGTCGGATTCGCGACCATCGTTGTGGTCTTCGTGCTGGCCACGTTGCTTGGGGCGGCGAGCCACACTCCCGGCAGCCTCGGCGTGGTCGAGGCGGCGATCCTCATCGGCCTGCCACAATATCCGCGCGAGGACCTGGTTGCGACATTACTGACGTTTCGCGTGCTCGATTTCTTTCTGCCACTCTTACTTGCCACGGTTCTGTTCGGGTTGCGCGAATTTCGGCTTCTGTCGCTACGCGCCGAAGACCGGCGCCCGGACACGCCGGTAACCTTGTAAGCGAAGGGTCCCCACGTTAGAGTCGCTGCCGATCGAAGTGGGGCCGATGGTGGCGAGTGAGATTATGGCTCCAGCGGAGCGGCGGAAATCGCCGTGGGGATGGAACAGGGGTGCCGCAGCGGTAATTCCCTTGGCCCTGGCGCTGATTGCCGGATCAGTGCACGCGGCCTCCGCCGAAACGATCGAGTCCGCGCTTGCCAAGGCTTACGAGAATAATCCGCAGCTGAATGCCCAACGCGCGATCGTCCGCCAGACCGATGAGGACGTGCCGCAGGCGCTGTCGGGCTATCGCCCGACGATCACCGCCAATGCCAGCGTCGGCCGACAATATACCGATACTCACAACATAATTCCGCCGACACCGCCGCTTCTTCCCACCGGGGCCGCATTTTCGGACAAGGGTTTGACCACGCCCTACTCGGTGGGCGCTACGGTCTCGCAGACTCTCTTTAATGGCGGGCAGACTGGCAACAAGGTTCGCGCCGCAGAAGGCCAAGTATCTGCAGCGCGCGAAACGTTGCGCGTCATGGAGCAATCGGTGTTGTTGGCGGCCGCGACAGTCTACATGGATGTGTCGCGTGATAGCGCGAATCTCGAGGTCCAGCAGAATAATGTCCGTGTTCTCGGGCGCACCCTCGAAGATACGCGCAACAGGTTTTCGGCCGGCCAGGTCACTTCGACCGACGTAGCCCAGTCCGAGGCGCAATTGGCGGCGGCGGAGGCCACCCTGCATGCCGCGGAGTCGACGCTGATGACGACGCGGGCCAATTATCGGCGTATTGTCGGTGTCGAACCGGCGAACCTCGCACCGGCCTCGCCTGTCGACAAACTCGCTCCCTCGACGCTGAACGCCGCGGTCGCGGTCGGCCTTGCACAAAATCCCAATGTGCTCGGGGCGCTGTACGGCGTTGACGTCGCGCAATTGCAAGTCAAGATAGCGGAAGGCGTCCTGTGGCCGACGCTGACCGGCCAATATAACGTTCAGCAGCAAATCTTCCCGACGATTACCACGCCGCGGCTTTTTACCGACACCGCGACGCTCAACTTATCGGTTCCGCTCTATCAAGGCGGCGCCGAGTATTCGAATATCCGCGCCAACAAGGAAAATGTCGATCAGCGGCGCTTGAATGTCGATCAAGTCCGCGATCAGACACGCGCCGATGTCGTTCAGGCCTGGGGCCAGTTGCAAGCCGCGAAAGCGCAGGTGGCCGCGGCCGAACGGCAGAACGATGCTGCCGAGAGAGCGCTCACCGGCGTTCGCAACGAGGCTCTTGCCGGCCAACGCACGACGCAGGATGTCCTCAACGCCGAACAGGTTCTGGTCAATGCCCGCCAAAGCCTGCTCGTCGCCCAGCATGATCGAGTCGTTGCTTCCTACAGCCTGCTGGCGGCGGTCGGCCGGCTTTCGGCGGAGGAACTGAAACTGCCGGTGTCGATCTACGATCCCATGATCCACTATCAGCAGGTGCGCGATTCGTGGATCGGCGTGCGCACACCGAGCGGGCGGTAATCCCGCGGTCGGCAATAGCGGCCCCTCCGGCATTCCCAGGAATGACGCGCGCCGACCCTGCCCAAGAGACGCTCAGGAGCCGGAAAGCCCACCGACCGTTTCGATGAATTGCACGATAGTGTCGACACCCTCGCCACGGCGAAGATTAGTCATCACAAATGGGCGCACACCCCGCATTTTCTTCGCATCGGTTTCCATTTTCGGCAGCGACGCTCCGACATAAGGCGCAAGGTCTATTTTGTTGATCACCAGGAGATCCGAACGGGTAATCCCCGGGCCGCCTTTGGACGGAATCTTGTCTCCGCCCGCGACATCGATCACGTAAATGGTCAAGTCGGCCAGCTCAGGCGAGAAAGTCGCGGCAAGGTTATCGCCGCCGGACTCGATCAAGACGAGATCGAGGTGAGGAAACTTGGCTTGCATGTCGGCTACCGCGGCCAGATTCATGGAAGCATCTTCGCGGATCGCGGTATGCGGGCAACCGCCGGTTTCGACGCCGACGATACGCTGCGCATCGAGCGATCCCGATCGTACCAGAAACTCGGCGTCCCATTTAGTATAAATGTCATTGGTAATGGCGGCGATGTCGTAGGATTGCCGCATCGATTTGCAGAGCGCGTCCATCAAGGCGGTCTTGCCGGAGCCGACTGGACCGCCGATGCCGACGCGTAAAGGGCCATTGCGGTTGGACATCGTCGATCCTCAGCTGCGAAACAGACGGGTATATTGTGTCTCGTGCCGGGCACTCGCAATGTCGGCGCGAAAAGTGGCGCTCGCCAGCTCATCAAGGCTTGCGCTAAGCGCCCGCCGCGTCGTTGCTGACACTGTCGGCTCGAGCGATCGTAAGACGCGCTGGCTTTCGGTGTGGCCGAGCGGAACCAGGCGCATGGCCGCAGAAATCCAGCTCGACGACAAAGCGGTCAGCAAGCCGTGCAACGCCGAATCGAGAGCGATGGCATGCCCGGCGCAGGCTGCGGCAACGGCGATGGGATAAGCGACCGGCCCTTGCCAACAGTCTCGAAGCTTTTGCAAGGCAGCACATGGCCACGCAGCTTGGGTAACCTCAAGAAACGCTCGGCCCAAAGC
>JBAQHW010000129.1:0-4793 GCA_049288525.1 Xanthobacteraceae bacterium | reverse complement strand
GCTGCTCGCCGGTCCCGGGTAGCGAAATACCGATGTCGGCATGCTTGGATTCCCCGGGCCCGTTGACGATGCAGCCCATGACCGCAACGTTGAGCCCCTCGACGCCGGGATAGCGGGTTTTCCATTCCGGCATCGAATCGCGGATGAAACCCTGGATGCTCGATGCCAGTTCCTGAAACGTCGTCGATGTGGTGCGGCCGCAGCCGGGACAGGCGGCAACCAGCGGCACGAAAGTTCGCAGCCCGATCGTCTGCAACAGTTCCTGCGCCACTTTGACTTCCAGGGTCCGGTCGCCATTCGGCTCCGGCGTCAGCGAGACGCGAACGGTGTCGCCGATGCCTTGCTGCAGCAGCACGCCCATCGCGGCCGATGAGGCGACAATCCCCTTCGAGCCCATTCCCGCCTCGGTCAGGCCGAGATGCAGCGCGTAATCGCATCGCCGCGCCAGTTCGCTGTAGACGCCGATCAAATCCTGGACCGCGGAAACCTTGGCCGAGAGGATGATCTTCGAGCGCGCCAGGCCGATCTCCTCGGCGCGTTCGGCCGACAGCAAGGCCGACTGGACCATCGCTTCGCGCGTCACATCGCGCGCATCGACCGGCTGATTGGATTTGGCATTTTGATCCATCAGGTGCGTCAAAAGCTCCTGATCGAGCGAGCCCCAATTGGCGCCGATCCGCACCGGCTTGTCATGCCGAATCGCCGTCTCGACGATGGCGCCAAACTGGCGATCCTTCTTTTCCTTGAAACCGACATTGCCCGGATTGATCCGATATTTATCGAGCGCTTCGGCGCAGGCCGGATGATCGGCCAAAAGCTTGTGGCCGATATAGTGGAAGTCGCCGACGATCGGCACGTCGACGTTCATCTTCAAAAGCTGCTCTTTGATATGGGGAACCGCCGCCGCCGCCTCGTCGCGGTCGACGGTGATCCGCACGATCTCCGAGCCGGCCCGGGCCAGCGCGGCAACCTGCTTGGCCGTCGCCGCGATATCGGCGGTGTCGGTATTGGTCATCGACTGCACCACGACCGGTGCGCCGCCGCCGACGGTGACGTTGCCGACCTTGACGGCAACGCTTCTGTGCCTCTCGGCCGGTCCTGAAAACTGCATCATATTCAGTACCTTAGGTTTGACCTACGGACTTACCCCGCCGGTTCCATAACGGCCGGGGAGGGGCTGACTTCCAGGGATATAGCGTCACCGAGGCCGGTTGACGAGGAGGATGCCGCCGGCGACGAGCGCCACCGCCAAAGCGAAAGCCAGCGTCAGCGGTTCGCTCAGGACCAAATGACCGGCGGCAACGCCGAACAGCGGCGCCAGAAAGGTGAAGGCCGACAGCCGCGCCGCCGAATAGCGCACCACCAGCGCGAACCAGACGGCGAATGTGACGCTCACCACCCAGAGGGTTTGATAAGCGAACGCGCCGAGCGCCAGCGCGGACGGCATGCTGCTGAGGTGTTCGCCAAACAGAATTGCGCCCGCGGCAAGAAGCGGTGCCGAAACGACAAGCTGATAGAGCAAAGTCTTCTCGGCGCTGATGCGATTAAGCGCGGTGACCTTGATCACCAATGTGGTGGCCGCCCACGCCAGCGCGGCGCCGACCATCATGAGGTCGCCGAGAAGCTGATGCGGACTGACAGCGGGTGTCGGCACGCCAAATGCGATGATCATGCCGGCGAACGACAATGACAGTCCGAACCATTGCGAAACATGAAAGCGATCGCCGGGCACAAGCCAGCGCGAGCCGATGACGACAAAGAACGGCGCCAGATAAAGAAACAATGTCCCGCGTGTCACGGTTGTCCATACCAGACCGCGGTAGATCAGCAGGAATTCCAGCGCGAAGAGTAGGCCGGCCAGGATCCCCGGGGCCAGCGTGCCGTCGCGCCGGAACAGCGGCATGCCGCGCATCTGGGTCCACAGGTAGACCAGCACGGCCGCGATGGCGGACCGCACCGCCGATTGCGTCAACGGCGGAATGTCGTGAATCGCGAGCTTGATCGCGACGTTGTTGAAGCCCCAACTCAGGCACAAGCCAATGGTCACGGCGACGGCGAAAGCGTCGAGCGGGCGCGATGATGGCGAAGCTGGCACTGCGGCGCGATTCAATGCTGCACGGTCACTTTTCGCGACAATGCGCACAAATGCCGGCAATCTCGACCAGCGGACTCTTTGGAGAAAACCCGGCCGCACGAGAGGATGCTTGAAGCGCCTCGGCCGCGGCGCCGCCCGGCGCCTCGCCGACCGCGCCGCAGCGCTCACAGATCAAAAACACAACGAGATCGTCATTGGCATGATCGTGGACGCAGGCGACGAAGGCGTTACGGCTCTCGATGCGATGGACCAAACCGTTGTCGCGCAGAAAGTCGAGTGCGCGATAGATCGTGATCGGCGCCGGCCGGCTCTTTCCGGAAAGCCGTTCGATGATCTCATAGGCGCCTAGCGGCTTATGACTTGACAACAGTGCCTGCAGGACGCGGCGGCGCATGGGCGTAAGGCGTTGTGCGCGTTCGGCGCACCACGCTTCGGCATGCGCTATCGCGGCGCTGGCGCAGCGCGCGTGATCGTGGTCGGGGGCCGGAAAGACGGCGGACGGGTCCGTCATGGCCGGATTTGTCATTGCCGGATTTGTCATGGCCGGATTTGTCATGGCCGGATTTGTCATGGCCGGATTTGTCATGGCCGGGTCATTTCTGGGACACTATAGCTCTTACCGACAGCTCTTACCTGCGGCGTCGCTTCGCACCGTAGCGGATTGGCTGGAATCGCGAAAACGTGACAGATGCGCCGCTTTTTATGTTGCGTTGCAACAAGAAGCCCCCCACAGTTCCCATCTCGCATCCATTTTTCGGGCGCTTGTGCCCCTCACTCTGCTGAATTGAAGGTCGTGTCATGCTGAAAGGTAAATCTGCATTGGTGACCGGCTCGACCTCCGGCATCGGTCTGGGCATCGCGCGCGCGCTGGCGGCGCAAGGCGCCAACATCACCATCAATGGTTTCGGCGACAAGGCCGCGATCGAAAAAGAACGCGCTGGTCTCGAAAGCGAGTTCAAGGTCAAGGCGATTTACTCGCCGGCCGACATGACCAAGCCCGATCAGATTGCCGACATGGTGAAAACCAGTGAGCAGACCTTCGGCTCGCTGGATATCTTGGTCAACAACGCCGGCATTCAACATGTCGCACCGATCGAAGATTTTCCGATCGAGCAATGGAATTTGATCATCGCGATCAATCTGTCGGCGGCCTTTCACACCATCCGCGCCGCGATTCCCGGAATGAAGTCGCGCAAATGGGGTCGCATCATCAATACCGCTTCGGCCCATTCCCTGGTCGCCTCGCCGTTCAAATCCGCCTACGTTTCGGCGAAACACGGCCTCGCCGGCCTGACCAAAACCGTGGCGCTTGAGGTTGCGACGCTCGGCATCACCGCCAACTGCATCAGCCCGGGCTATGTGTGGACGCCGCTGGTCGAAAAGCAAATTCCCGATACCGCCAAGGCCCGCGGCATGACCGAGGAACAGGTCAAGCGCGACGTCATCCTGGCGGCGCAGCCGACCAAGGAATTCGTCACCGTCGACGAAGTCGCGGCACTGGCCGTCTATCTCTGCTCCGACATGGCCAAGGCCATTACCGGCGCCAATCTTTCGATCGACGGCGGCTGGACCGCGGAATAGCGGGGGCATGAGCAATATTCTCAATGCGCTGTTGCCCGGGCGCGGCGCAGCGAAGTCGGTGGAACCCAAACCAAAGCGTATCAATCTCGCCCTGCAGGGCGGTGGCGCACACGGGGCTTTCACCTGGGGCGTGCTGGAGCATTTCTTAAGCGACGAACGACTGTCGATCGAGGGTATTTCCGGCACCTCCGCCGGCGCAATCAATGCCGTGATGCTGGCCGACGGTCTCACCCGCGGCGGCTGCGCCGAAGCGCAAAAACGTCTCGCCGATTTCTGGCGTTCGGCCTCCAGCACCGGCAGCCTGCCGGCGCTGCAGCGCGCGGTGATGCAGCGCTTGTTGTCTTTCACGCCGCTGGAGGGCGCGCCGGTGCAGGCCTGGCTCGATGCTTTGTCGAGCTACTTCTCGCCCTATGACGCCAATCCGCTCAACATCAACCCGCTGAAAGATTTGATCGAGCGGTTTGTCGATTTCGAAAAACTGCGCGCCAACGCGGACCTGCAACTGTTCATCTCGGCGACCAATGTGCAGACCGGCCGCGTGCGCGTTTTCCCGCGCGACAAGATCACCGCCGAAGCGGTGATGGCATCGGCCTGCCTGCCGACGATTTTTCGCGCCGTTGAAATCGACGGCGTGCCGTATTGGGACGGCGGCTATCTCGGCAACCCGGTGATCTTTCCGTTCTTTGATACCACCACCACCGAGGACGTTCTCGTCGTTCAGATCAATCCGCTGGTGAGGCAGGCGACGCCGACCTCGTCCGGCGAGATCGTGAATCGCATCAACGAGATCACTTTCAACTCGTCGCTGATCGCCGAATACCGCGCCATCGATTTCGTCGCTCGGCTGATCGACCAGGGCAAGCTGCCGCGCGGCACCGGTCCGGGGCAATATCGCCGCATCAACGTCCATCGCATCGTGCTCGACCGCTTCGGCACGCATTTCGATGCCTTCAGCAAGCTGTCCACCGACTACGATTTTTTCGACATGCTGCATGTGACCGGTATCCGCGCGGCGCGGCGGTTCCTTGACGAGCACTTCGACGATATCGGGGTGAAGTCGACGGTGGACCTGCGCGCGGAAGCGCAGGCGGAATGGGCGTGAGGGCGCCTTGCGATC
>JBAQHW010000128.1:0-3094 GCA_049288525.1 Xanthobacteraceae bacterium | reverse complement strand
GGGCAGTGTCCAGAGCGATCCGTTAAGTGCGTTCGGCATTACATTGCCCGCGAAAACGGCATGGGAAACGCCGGCCTTGACGCCGGTGAATAGCGTGATGTCCTTGCCGATGAACGATAGCAGCTGGTAATCAAAATACGGTCGAATGTCGGGGGAGACGCAGGCACCCAACAAAACCGTGAACACGACGCACACTATCAGCGCGGGATAGATGCGAAGTCCCCGACTGGTGAGAAATTCACGTACTGAGCGGTGGCGAATGACGCTCAGCGTGTTCAGGTAACCGCTGATAACAAAGAAGATGAAGACGCCAGCCCCGCCAACGCTCTCGCGCAGTACGGCGACTCCGGGCTCGGGAAGGCCCATCAGAGCGTGTTGGTGGGACCAAAGCACCATACTCGCGGCAACGAGACGAATCAGGTCAAAGGCATTCGTGTGCTGGCGCGTTCGGCCCCATCCCATCCTCGTTTATATACATCATCGGAGCCGTTGCGTGTCTATGAAAACGAAGCCTCAAATTTGCTGGAAATTTTTTTGGCTGGCCATCAATATCGCTCGGGAATTTGGGGGGAGGGGGGTGTCTGTGTGGGAACAGGTGTTTCCAGCCGCCGGTCAATGGACAATCGAAGGGCGGGCCTAATCGCCCGCGCGCGTAATGGATGGTTCGCCGCTCGGCTGGACGCGTCGGGCCACGCGACCGCTTGGTTACGCCCATTCACGCCGCAGGGTTCGCGGCTGGCGTGCATTTGACTCGCGAACCGCTCCACTTACACTCGCCGGCAACGAAAAACGAAACGGCTGCGCTCGTTCGCGGTACGGGGGAAAAATGCCGAAAATTTTTGCCGTTTGGCGCCGCGCCGCGGTGCTGGCGTTGGTCTTTGTCGCAGCTTTCGTCGGCGGCGCCCGCGCCGAGGATCAATATCCGAGCCACCCGATCACCATGATCGTGCCGTTTGCGGCCGGCGGGCCGACCGACATTCTCGGCCGGCTGGTCGCTCAGGCCATCAGCCCCATGCTCGGCCAGCAGGTGATCATCGAGGACGTGACCGGCGCCGGCGGCACGATCGGCGCGACCAAAGCCGCCCGGGCCACGCCCGACGGCTATACGCTGGTCATGGGCAATCTCGGCACGCACGCCGCGGCGCTCGGCATCTACAACAAGCTTCCTTATGACCCGCGCACCGACTTCGAGCCGATCATTCTGGTCGCCTCGACGCCGATGGTGCTGGTGACGCGAAAAACGCTGAAAGTAAAAACGCTCAACGACGTCATTGCCTGGGCCAAGGCCAACAAGGGCAAGGCGACGATGGGCTCGGCCGGCGTCGGCTCGATCTCGCATCTGACGCTGCTTTTGTTCAATCATCTCACCGGGGCCGACTTGATCCACGTTCCCTATCGCGGGCTGTCCGAAGCCAGCAACGACCTGCTTGGCGGCCAGATCGACACGCTGTTCGATCAGGTCGTTACCGCAACACCGCATATTAAGGCGGACCAGGAAAACGCCATCGTCGTCACCATCCCGCAGCGCGCACCGGCCATTCCGAATGTGCCCTCGGCCAATGAAGCCGGCTGGCCCGATCTGCAGACCGTCGCCTGGTCGGCCTTATTCGCACCCAAGGGTACGCCGGCGCCGATCATTGCAAAGATCAATGCCGACGTGCAGAAGGCCATGCAGGATCCTGCAATCATCAAAAGGCTCACCGACATCGGCGCCGATCTCCCGGGACCTGATCAGCGCTCGCCGCAGGCGCTCGGCCGGCTGGTCAACGCGGAAGTCAACAAATGGGTGCGCTGATCAAATCCGCCGGTCTCACAGCGCAATAAAGTCGTCGCCGTGAACCTGAACGACGAAGAAGCGGCGCTACGCGCCGGCAAGCTCGGTCCGTTGCGGCAATGGGCGATCGAGCATCAGATCAAGGTCGGCGACTATCTCGGTGCGCGCGATTTCGTGCCGGTGGGCCAGGCTCACATCATGGCCGACACGGAATCGCTCGGCGTCTCCGGCGTCGAATGGCTGGAGCATTGGACGGCGCTGCCGGCCGATGAGCGCACCGTTCGCATACCGACGATCACCGATCCGCGCGGCACCGACTTCGCCCAAGCCGCGCGGCTGAAGCAGCAGCCGTGGATGATCGAGCTCGAGCGCCGCGCCATCGCCGCCTTTGAAGCGCTCGGCGTGCTGATGACCGACACCTGTATCAATTACCAAACCATCATGCCGCCGGTGCGCGGCGAGCACATGGCCTATGGCGATACCGGCGTGGTGATCTATTCGAACAGCGTCTGCGGCGCGCGCTCGAATTTCGAAGGCGGCCCGTCGGCGCTGTCCGCCGGCCTGACCGGGCGCACGCCGCGTTACGGCTACCACCTGGACGAACGGCGGTTGGCGACATTGCTGGTCGAGGTGTCGTTCTCGCCGCGGGACCTGTCCGATTGGGGCGCGCTCGGCGGCGTGGTCGGCAAACTGGCCGGCGACTATTCACAAGTGCCGGTGCTGATCGGTATCGATCGGGCGCCGAACTCCGACGAGATGAAACATTTTGGCGCGGCGCTGGCGAGCTTCGGTTCGGTGGCGCTGTTTCACATGATCGGCATCACGCCGGAGGCGATGCGGCTGGAAGATATCGTTCCGGCCGGCGTGTCGCTTCAAACCCACGACGTCGGCGAGGCCGATATCCGTGCGTTGCAAGGACGCTACGCCAAGGACATCGGCGCGGTCGACGTGGTGGTGTTCTCGGCGCCGCAGCTCAGCCTGGTTGAGATGCGAATGCTGGCCGCGATGCTCGACGGTCGCCGCGCCACGATTCCGCTGTTCGCGGTGACCAGTCCGCAGGTCAAGCCGGACTGCGATCGCATGGGACTGACCGCGCGCATCGAAGCTGCCGGCGGCACTGTGCTCTCCGGCATGTGCTTTTATCAGAGCTACGCGCGGGAGATCGCGGAAGCCAATGGCTGGAAGGGGCTGGCGACCAACTCCGCCAAGCTGACCAATATCCTCGGCGGTTACGGCTACCGGCCGGTGCTGTTGCCGATGGAGCGCTGCGTCGCGGCGGCCTGCGCCGGCGGGTCGCTGTCATGAGCGGGACCGTGTTTT